>NZ_RCOS01000157.1 GCF_003947435.1 Candidatus Methanodesulfokora washburnensis | reverse complement strand
AACCTCTTTGCATTTAGACATAATTCCATGCCTAATATGGTGGGAAAGAGGTTCCGGAACTTTCAATCCTCTTTGCATTGAGACCTCAATATCAGACATTTTTTCCCTCAGATTCAGATACCGTTGAGATAAAAAAGATTTATTCTAAATTAAACTACTGATCCTTCCTTCCTTCTCCTCATGCAAGCTCATCCTTGCGATGCTGTTGAGGAATTCCACTAGAGGCTCAACATCCTTCTTCCTAGCGGCTATGAACTTCCCCCTGTAGCCTGCACCCCATCCAAGGTTGTAAACATACGGAATGCACATGAACACATCAGGATCTTCCTTCATCAGGAGCTTGCAGTGGGTCGAAGCAATTGCGTAAGCCTTCTTCTTTTCGGCATCGACAACTTTCTGGTCTATCACCCTGAAGCTGAAGTTCTTCTCTATATAATCCGTCTTTGTCGTTATTATTGCACTACTATACACATCGCAAACTCTGTACTCCTTTCCATCGAATTTCTCATCCCTGCACTCGCCTTCCTTTATCTTCAAGTGGACATTTACAGGAGACCCAGGCTTATAGGGGATGATCCTTCCCCCAGATGCTGACATGTCTATTTTGGCTGAGCCCTTCCATCCCAGAGATTTTAATATGTCCTCAAGAATTCCTCTGAGAGAAAGGGATTCACTCATATTCCAGCCTCTATCGGGCAGATAAATCTCCCGCTATCATACTTGCAGCCCTTGTCCTCCATGAACACCTTCAGCTTCTTGAAATCATCCGAATCAAGGAACTCCTTGGGTTTGACAATGCACACCAATGAATAGAGATCCCTCCTCTTCAGATCTTTTATGTTTTCAGGCCCTCTGGTGTAACTGAGCCTAGTCGTCACCTTTTCCCTGAGGGGATGGTTCCCCATTATGCTGTGGCACTCCTCCCTGGGTGCGGAAAACATCTCGTGGATCTCCGAGCATATCGACATAGCTTCATCATCGACAATGAATCCCTTCTCCCTCATCCTCCTCAGAGAATCAAGGCCCCTGTCCATGCATCCAAGAAGATCCTTTACATAGTGGCTCCCAGTCCACGAAAAACCCTCCTCCTTCAGCTCCTCCTTGTGAGGAAAGACATCTCCAGCAGCCACAAGGCTTAGGTTCTCTTGGTAGATATAGACATTCCCAGACATCTTCGCCTCCCTGGAGAGTGCTAGGATCTTCCCTCTATCTTTCCAGAGGGGAGACCAGTGATCCCTGCTAATTACCTCCCTCAGCCTGCTTACATCATATCCCCTCTCCTCAAGCAGGTCTGCAATTCCTTGGAGGGCATCTGCTCTATCCAGATATGTTATCACGGAGTAGTTTAGAACGAGGAACTTATCGCTTGCCTCCTGCACAGCCTGAGGGATCTCTCTGTTCACATATTCCCTCAGTTCCCTCATTGTATCAGGATCGAGACCGGAGATAGAGAGCTTATCGGCCATCCAGCTGGAATCCACGTTCACATATTTCCCCCTTCCCTGCATCTTCTCCTGGAGCATGCTCACTATGGACTCTGTTCCATCTTTGGGAACCTCACAGTAGTAGAATAATCCATATGCCCTGTCGCTACAGTTTATCCTGTCTATCAGTGGATACCCAATTCTGTTTTCATGTATAAGCTCTTCTAGTGCTCTCTTCGCATTTGGCTTAAGCAAAAGGAGGACTTCTTCAGCAT
This sequence comes from Candidatus Methanodesulfokora washburnensis, assembly GCF_003947435.1. Taxonomy (GTDB): domain Archaea; phylum Korarchaeota; class Korarchaeia; order Korarchaeales; family Korarchaeaceae; genus Methanodesulfokora; species Methanodesulfokora washburnensis. The sequence continues at coordinate 5,316 of NZ_RCOS01000157.1, read as the reverse complement.
CGCCAACTCTTGTGATCCTCATCTTTATGTCATTCGAGATATCCCTTTCCTCTATTTCCGGCTCCACTTCCTCGAGCTTTCCGTTTCTGTATATGTAATACCTTGGCTTCTCCCCGTACGATGCTTTCTTGAACACAGTTCCCTCAGGAGGCTCCATCCTGTACTTGAATGCAGGATGCTTTCTTGAACCAACAAACTCCTTCTCAACTTTCAGCTCTGATGAAATCTTGCGTGCACTTGGTAGCTTCTGAAGTGGGATGAATACCCCATCTGCATAAACAGCCACGTATTCCCCAGACCTAATAGTGAGCTCAAGCATGATACCACTTTAAAGATAAGCTGAAATAAAATATAAATGTAACTTCCCTACCTGTATCCCATGAACTCCTTCTTGTTTTCAAGGGAGAAGAGGATTATAGCGAGCAACAAGACTATAAAAAGCACCAAGAGGCCAGCTAGAAATACTGGCATCACCATAGCTGTGATGTAGTCCATCCAATCACCTTCCATGCAATAACAACAAGGAGAACTAATCCCAAGAAGAGAAGCGGTATCTTCACCGGATGTCCAAACACCGTGACTACTTTATACTTCACCATGAAAGAAGGAATCCCCTCTGTTGTAGATCCCAGAGAATCCCCCTTCGTGAAAACCCTATCACCTCTTATCTCGAATACCCTGTGGCATATCGTCTCATCCCCTATCCTGAAGACAGCTATATCCCCCACATTTATGCTATCAGCTTTCCTCACCAGCACAAGATCCCCAGGGATTATCTCAGGCTTCATAGATCCTGATAGCATCAGAGTCCACCTGTATCCAAACAAAAACAGAATAATATTCACAGCGACAAATATGAATAAAGCAATGGTAAGGAGCTCAGAAGTCCGCAAGTGTTCCTCCCTCTTTTTTTTCTTCCCTTCTCCTCCCTCCATTCGGGAGAGGTATTAGCTCTCTGGCCTTCCTTGAGTTTTCTCCTCCCTTTATCCCGTACTCATTCTGTGCTATGATCATGTCCTGGAGGCATCCACCTGATAAGCTGACTATCTTCTTGGGCATCTGCACCCCCTGTCTATCTATCTATATCTTCCTATATAGCCTTTTCCCCTGGACATCAGAGCTATCATCAGGATGCCGAGGAATATCCAGACAGCAGGTATCGACATCAAGTAAGCTATTGACTCAGGAACTCCAGCAGATATTAGTGCTTTGTAAAAGCTGTCGCTTGGCTTCATCAGCTCGTCAAATAGACCTGAGATAGATGTTCCCGATGGCGTTCCGGAGGGAGCCGTTCCACCAGATGAACCAGATGAGGTCTGATTTGTTCCAGATGAACTGCTTGATGTCTGGTTGGTGCTCGATGTCTGATTTGTTGTGGTCTGGTTTGCTGTCTTCACATACAAGTTCCCGCTCACAGACTGGGTTCCCATATACCCAGTTTCCGTGACAGTTATCACATAGGTTCCAGGGGTCGATGGTGCATTGAACTTTGAGTTCCACCACCTCCCGTTATCAGTTATCTTAGTCACGGGGAGGTTCGTCGTCTTCCCGCTAGGATCTTTCATCACCACTGTCACAGAGGAAGCATATGTTATCCCTTCATCAGTCTGCCCTCCCACTCTGACCCAGAGATCGACGGGCTGCCCAGGGTAGTAGCTTCCGTCATTACTATCAAGCGAAAAGGAGACATACTGCCCGTAATAAACGACCATAGGCTTGAATGTAGCCACTAAAATGAGGCCCATGCATATCATAAACAGAGCTGCAATGAGGAAAGGCGATGTCAGATTAGCTCTGAACCTGTACATTTGATCACCTATATCTGTAAGAAGACCTGCTAGCTATGATCACTCCCAGAAAGTAGATTGTGAATAGGAGAATTGAAAGGACTAAAAGCTGAGGGCTCGTTATGACATACTCCTTGAATAAAGCTATATTCCCCATTATCTCCAATGTAGCGAATAGAGAGATCAGGAAAGCTGCTATCAATATCTTCAGCTTAACCTGCATCTCAGACCCTTCTCGCAACAGCAGGGACTCTGGCTATCCTCGTCTTTATCCCTTCTTTTTCAGCCCTCCTCAGGTACGCATCGTAAACCCTCTCCTTCCCCTCCCACATTATGTAGTGCCTTGCCTCAGGAGGAACCCTGTCCCAAGATGAGGATCTCGGAAGTGCGTTCACGAGGTATGTTGCTTCCTTCCAAGCACGCCAGAGCATATCCGATGGCACATTGTTTATCACGAAGACAACTCTGTCTATCGTCCTTCTAGCGTCTTCAAGACTTTTTATGGGCCCTAATGCGTAATCTGGCCTGCAGTGCCCTCCTCCTCTATAAGTCCACTCGCACCCGTAAGACCTCCTGCAATCGTCCTTATCCTTTATATAGAAGCACGCAACCGGGTTGCGAACACCATCAACTGGCATATGAAAATGATGTCTCCAACCTTAAATAGATATGCTTTATAGAAAGAAAAAGTTAAGCAATTGCTTAGATCTTCATTGATGCTCGATATCAATTATCGATATTGAGGGGAAGGTTTATTTATTCCCTCAGAAGGGATCGGTTTTGTCTCTTCTCTTTTTTCATAAACCCTTAATCCAATAAATCGAATAATCTTTTCTGCTTTTGCCTAGAAAATTTAATTTATCTATATAAAAGCTGAGGAGCTATTGACGAAGAATGATTAAATATTTGTTTGGTCATACATATAGTAGAGGTGATGGGATGGTGGAGAAGAAAGTCGCATATGTCGGAAGACATAGGCTCCTCTCCTTGCAGGATAGGGCCCTTTCAGAGCTTGGGTTCTCCATCGTTAAGACGGTGGAGAACCTACCAACTGATCCAAGAGAACTGAACACTCTCTTGGATCAGCTAAAGGAGGAGGGGATAGAGGCAATAATCACTGTGGCCCTTCCACCTAATCTCCTCGCAATGTTATCCTCGAAATTCCCACTATATGTCTTCGAGATGAGGAGTACAACATTTTCGTCTCTCGAAGATGCCGAGAGATGGGCATCAGAGAAGCCAGAGGCTAGGACATATCTGTCAGGGAGGGCAGGGGAGCCTATAAGAGCTATGGAATTCATGGGTATAAACAAAGTTAAGGTAACAATAACGTCAGAAAAGGTATATGAGGTGAGCTAATGGATATAAGAATTCACCTCGAGGAGAACAAGGTGAATATTACGGTCACGGGGTTCTCTGGATACGAGAGCATGCTGGAGAATCTAGGATTTAGCTATGAGCCAGAGACAAAAGAGTATGTCAAGGAGAACATTCCATATGAGCAATACCATGAACTGTTTAGTGTTCTCATGAAAATGAGGGAAAAGGATTACAACATCATAATCCATTTGATAGACGGCGATCAAGAATTTCTCTATTAATTCTAACTTTTTTCTTTCTTTTAATCTCTTTTTATATAATTGGGCAATTGCTTAGCAGGAAAAAGCCTAAATAATTCACCCGATCAATTCCATATGAGGTATGCAATCCTGGTGAAAGGCCCTTTAGTTATCTCCCACGAGAAGGAGGAGATAGAACCCCCAGAGTGGGGCGTCCTTGCCTACAGGAACACGAAGGAGGAGTGCGAGCTAGCGGCGAAAAACGTCAGGAGGATATGGAATGTTGAGGCTATATGCGTCCCTGTATCAGACCCCAGAGTAAAGGAATACTTGGAATATACAAGGAAACTGAGGGAATATATAAGAAAAAGGAAGTCTAGTGGAAGAAAGCACTAGAGGATGGCTCCTTTCCCACTATCAGTATCAGGGTGGCTATGAATGTTATGAAAGCTCCGAACAGTATGTAAGACCAGAAGATGATCCAGATCAGCCAGCTCATCCTTATCCCAGTGAGGGCAAATACAAACGGGTTTATCACCCAGTACATCAGAAATCCCTGAATTGCAAATCCAACAATGGGTATCCAGCTTATCAGAGATGCAGCTGAGTACAGTATGCAGAGTATCAAAATAGCTAAAGTCCCCTCTATCCCTCCATAGACGAAGTAAGCCATTGCCGAAAACAGGATGACTAAAGACCAGGGTATTAAAGAGTATTCAGCAGTCCACCTTCCGAACCTGTTCATGCTGTACCTGTACATCTAACCCCTCATCTTTGGAGGCTCCATAACTATTTTAACCTTTTGCTGTTGCTCTTTAGCCAAAATATAAGCTATTGCTAAATATATGAGGAATGTGAGGAATATCCCCAGATGCTCAGCAGGTATGAATGTGTTCTGGAACTTCGAGACCACCCAAGCCTGAGGTGCGTATAATGTATCTGCTATTGTCTTTAACAATGGATACTGCTGGTTTGCCTTGCAGAACTCAGCAATCCAGGCTATTGTCAGAAAATATGCTGCTGTTCTGAGGGATATAAGTGCTGAAAAAGCTATAAACCCTAAGAACATGAAGGTGCATGCCGGATCTAAGTTGAAACCAGGGAGCTTCACCTCAGGCAACAGATTCTGCTTCTCAAGCCACTCTATCACAAGGAAGATACCAGCTACACCCAAAATTAGAGTGTAGGGTGAGAACAGATTAAGACCAAATGATCTTGAAGAAAACCTGTACACCTAATCACCTGTACCTATAAGATGATTTCTTCTGCCCCTTCAGAATCCTTATCCCCATGAAGAGGAAAACTCCATATATCAGAATTCTCGGAACCACCGGAATAACTTCAGCTAGGGAGCTCACTATCCCTATGATGCATATCCATATAACTGCTTTCCCTATCAGATCGTCCCACTTCTCATCCTCCATTAGATCACCTGTACCTAGGCTGTTGGTTCACTACCACTACTTTAACCCTTTCCCTCGAGCTCCCTCCGAACAGAATCCAGCTTACAAACCCATAGATTATTAAGTTCCATGTTGTGGATGAGAAAACAGGAATTGAGAGAAAGGTGACCTGATTCTGGAGCCAGTCCCCAGGAAACGTGACATATGGGAAGTTTAAGAACACAAGCACTGCTAAAACGAAGTATATCATTCTCCCCGTTCCATTACCTATCAAAACAAGAAATATCAGAAATATGAAAACTTGGAATATGAAGACAAATGGTGCCATCGCTGTGTTGAAGACATTGGCAATTGCTCCACTGAGGCCTCCGGACAGAAAACCTGTTATGAAGTTCCATATATCCGATATCACGTCATAGGGCCTGATCCCCATCGGGAACAGTAGTGCGATCAGGAGAAGGGCGACAGCTATCGCAAGGATACCCTTCTCCTCCATTAGATCACCTTCCGGCAAATGCTAAGAAGTCGTATATGGCATGTGCTACTATCGATGGTGCTAGATTCCTG
>NZ_RCOS01000153.1 GCF_003947435.1 Candidatus Methanodesulfokora washburnensis | reverse complement strand
CAGATGCGTGTTCTTTCTAAGATACTTAAGGAGAGGCCTTCTGTTCTTAAAGAAGCATCGGAGAAAGTTACAGAGATAAACTTGGCTGATTTCGTGAGGAAACACAGAAAGGAGGAAGGGGAAAATGCCTAATGCCACAGTAGCAACGAATCAGACAGTCCAGCAGCTCGCTGAGGAAACGTTGAAGAATGCCGTTGCCTTCATAAAAAGCCTGAATTCTCTGATAAAAGCTGTATTTATCCCTCTCTTTGTAAGGATAGGAGTTCAGGCATGGATTGCAAGCTGGATTATCGATATCGCTGTCTTTCTTCTGTTTATATGGATGATAAGGAGCACAACAGGCAAGGTTAAGCTTCTCCTGATTCTGTTGCTGATCTGGTTTGCAGCTGGGATTTTCTGGGGGGCTGAAGGGTTCAAATGGAGCAAGCCATAGTTATAGCAGTTATTCTGGCTTTCCTCTCCGTTCTGTTGCCTTCTCCCCTCAACGTAATTTCCATTGCCTTCTCAATTTTCCTCCTGTTTATCAGGGAGATAAGGCTCAGAAGAGATATAAACAGCTTAAAGAGCATGATTGATAGGGAGATTCTGGATCCCCTTGCTGTTTTAGACGATATTACAGTGAGGGGGTATGCGGATCAGAGGGAGATAAGCTGGAAAAAAGCCAAAAAGGATTTAGATTTTTTAGTTGAGAAGGGCATATTAAAAAAGAATGGAGATAAATATATATTAACCGAGGACGGAAAGAAAATATTGGGGCTGGTGGGAAAATGAGTTACGTTGATGAGATTTTATCCAGAACCACCTCATGCATAGGGTTTATAGGGCATAGAGGGGCTTCCAAGACATGGACAGCCCAGTTTGTGCTTGAGATGCTTGCAGAAAAGGGATGGCATCCCCTGATAATTGACGTAAAGGGGGAGGACGAGACTTTACACATCCCAGCCAAGGGATTTCAGGTAGAAATGCTGAAAGCAGAAGGACTGGAGCCAAGGGGATGGAAAACTGTTTATTACACGTTCTGCTTTCCTTTAGCTATGGAGACAATCCCAGCACACTTTCAGCTGGCTCCTTTATCCGTGAAGATGCTTTCCTTCGGCCACTTCAGGTCTTTAGGTGGATTTCTGAGTCCAGGGGAAGTTAGGGAGCTTTATGATGCTTATTTAAGTGCTGGAGGCCCAGAGGCAAAGCTTGCTGACATTTTAGTGCATCTGCTTTCCCAGAACAAGAAGAAACCTTCTTCCAGGATTGTTTCCCTGCTTACATCAGGATTCCTTTCGGACTGGTCTGTTTTAGAGCCTGAGCGTTTTCTGGATATAATGGAGAGAAATGAGTTTACTGTGCTTTCAAATGCCTATTTTGCCCCTTCAGCAAGGGATTTAGGTAGATTTGCCCTTTCCGTTGTTCTTGACAACTTAATGTCCCACTTAACGCAGACAATAGAGACAAGCAGGATAATTGTGCATTTCAGAGAGTTAAGAGAAGTTGCCCCAAGAGTCGGAGCCATAGGATCCCAGTGGCATCTGGAGAAGAGGATAGAGGACTTTATCACGTTCCTCAGGCAGACAAAAACAGCACTAAGCAGAGTTTCCTTTGAGGCCCAGAGCATCAGGCTGGTTCCGAAAGTTTTGCTGGAGAATACTCAAGTGCTGTTTATCCATCCCATAAACCTGAAGGAGGAGGCCCAGAGAAAGGAGGTAGAGAAGTATTTCAACGTTCCTGACAGGATAATTCATGTTATAACTCCCATGACTGACATTGTTCCTGGGAAATGGGTTTTCCTGACGAAAAATGGAGACGCTGAATTGCTCACAAGCCCTCCGCCAAGAAGCTGGAGGATCCCTGAGCCCGAGAATGAGGAAGAGGCAAGGGAGATAAGGGCTCTATACCATAGACTCATTCCAAGGAGGACTCTGGATGAGGAACTGAGAAAGGCTAGGGCTGAATATGAGAAGTGGATGAGCAAAAAGATAGAGGAGGAGAGGGAAACAGGAAGATATAAGATAAAGGGCAAAGTTGAGGAGAGGCCTCCATCCCCCGAAACGTTGATTTACAGAGAAATACCAAAACACCTTGGAGTTTTCGTCATGGCTGTTTATAAGGCCATTCAAGGGGATGGAGCGGAGAAAAGAACCTTTTTGAGGGACGATCTCTCCGAAATGCTGTTTAACCTGTTTAAGGATATGTTTCCAGAGGAAAATGGGGGAGAAATCAAGAAAAAAGTGAGGGATCTCATGGCAAAAGAGAACCTCTGCCCCTCAGATGTGCTCCAGAAGATCTTCTGGAACAGGAAACCTGTTCTTCAGCTCAAGATAATGGGATTCAGGTTCTGGAAGGATCCCACATCAGGAAAGCTTGGATTTGACGTTGATTGCAATGCCTTCAGAAAGCACATGGAGCACCATGGAAAGGCATGGAGCTCTGTTCTTGGGAGAGTAAAAGCCGAATACATGGGGAAGTGAGAAAGTGCCCTTTTCCGCCTGCGGTCTTTCTCTCTTTCTGTTTTCTCTCTTTTTTCCCCTATTCTCTCTCATCTGATCCGGCTCGCATTTTTGAGGCTTTGGATGTGACAGAGAGGGCGTGAAGCTTGAGCCAAGAGGAGAGGAAGAAGAGGTTCTCAGGGTTATATTCCTATAATATTTTATCCGGTTTGGAAATGGAAGTGAATGTAAAACGTATTCTTGAAACATCATTGTGGAGAATAGATTCGGGATTCAGGGTTTACGGGCCTTTTGTCGGCCCATATGATCTGGAAATCAGGCTGAACGACAAAGTGGCCTATGTAGAGGTCAAAAGCTCCCTTTTTCCAGATAGTTTAACGAACCACGTTAAAAGGGCATTCAAGAGAGATCATCCTGAGCCCTTCTTTGTAATCGGAGTTTTGAAGCTTCAGGGAAGGATATATCTCTATCCTGATATGAACACAAGAATGAAATTCGATGATAAAAATCTACGTAAGCTGATAACTAAGATCTTTTTCGTTTAATTTTTTGAAAAAAGAACGATTTCAGCACACTCGTATTTCATTTTTAACCATCTGACCGAAAGGACGATACCAATACAAATGAAATGATTACGTTTCAGCAATTTATTTTTTGCTATCTGACCAAAAGGAAGAGGCAAACTTTTTATTTTCAGGAGGGATATTTCATTAGCCTGAGTTTCCCATTTTGGGAAACTCAGGTGACTAAGTATGGCGAAGAACACAAGATATCTGGGCCTTGTGGCCCTGCTCCTAGTCGGGATGGGACTTCTTGTAAAGCCTGTCTTTGCACAGCAATCAATAGGGCCAATACCTACCTCTGTACAAGAAGCGCAGGACGCATTTAGCGGATTCGGCACAGCTGCTTGGATAGTGACCTTCGCCCTCTTCCTCATTGTATTCTATGTAGTCACGTATAAAATAATTGCAAAGAAGAGAAGGACACCAACAACAGGACAGGTGATAGCCGGAATAGTAATAGCATTAATAGCAGTGCTTGTTTTTGCCCCAACTCTCGTGGGATGGCTTGGATTAAAGGGAACTGTGATAACTGGGCCTTCTACGGCATGCTCCCTCAAAGGGCCGATACAGATAAGGCTGATTGACGCAAACACAGGTGCTCCTGTTACATCGGGCAAAGTGTATTTGTTCTCGCAGTCCTATGACCTATACAAGGCGATAGATGACGATGCCTACGGCAAGATAACAAACGTTCCCGTGAGGCAGCCAGATTCAAACGGCTATGTTGTGTTCGATAACCTTCCAGCAGGCACATACCAGCTTGTATATCTGCCAGCATCTTACGCCACTGGCTCTTATGAGCCAACAGCAAAGGCAATAACCGTTTACTGCAACTACAAGCCAAACTCCGACTATCTTGTTACGGATGTATCGGCAATAGAGCTTAAGGTGATGACAGCAGTGAACTTCGTGAACGAAGTTGGAACAGCAGTTACAGCATACACATACAAGCCTTCTTCATATCCCTCCCAGCTATCAGGCTTCACTGTATGGCTTAAGCCATCAGCAACAACGGGAGAAGTGGCTCCATTCTACATATACGTGAACTACGATCCCTCTGTATTTGCTGCACAGTTCAAGGTCAATGGCCAGTCAATAGCTGCAACAAAGGTTTCAGATCTGGATGGATCAGACCCAGTAAGGCTGAATGCCCCAGCAGGATACAGCTACGTGCTTAAGATGGAGGTCAAAGGGCTAAGTGGAGATAACAAATGGCCTGTTGAGCTCTCAGGAACCCTGCAGGGTAACACGACTCTGTCGATGCAGATTGTGTATTTAGCTGGAGCGGAGAGAGGAGACTTCGCTGGGCCTACCTTCACGTTCACAGTGAACAACAAGGCAGCTTCTCAGGGCTGGAGCTGATCCAACAGGTGATACAATGCCCGCAGCATCAGGCAGGAGGACTCACATATCACTGCAGATCGATGCTGGCTATGCCTTTCTCGGCTTTCTAGCACTTTTACTCATTATTTTCGGCATTATTTACCCTCTGTATGGCCACTGGAGCTATAAGGCTGGGACACAGTCAACAGTGCTCTTTGGCTTCTCGGATGGCTCTGTGAAGGAAATAGATCCTGTAACTCCAGTGCAGGCACTGGTAAACGACCAGAACAGGCAGTTTGTCTACGTCCAGCTCAAGACACAGCTCTCTGGTGACTACAGCAAACCGTTTAAGGTTCAGTACAGGGTTTTGGCCAGAACTTCCTCGGATCCCTCAGGTGTGTTCAATTACCAGTCCCAGTGGCTTGATTCCTTCACCTTCCAGAGCATGCAGGACTGGCAAAACTGGGCAAACGTTCCTGGACAGAGGGGGTTATACACAACAAATTACATGGGCTATAAGGGCTCATCAAAATACGTTATGATTCTGCCTATGTCCTCAGGCTTCTACGACAAGTGCTATCTGCTGCAGGATCCTCAGGGAGATGTAAATGGACATTACACACAGGTGAACTGCTGGTATGTTGAAGATTGGTTGAGGCAGAAATACTCCGATGGCACCGTAGTGGAGCTGGATTTCCAGGTAAGAGTTGTTGATTCAAACGGAAATGTCATTGCTGGGCCTGTGGATGCATCTCCACGCTTCTCCGTAAAATTGGCTCCTGCAGGATCAACAACCGGTACTCTGTCCATAGTTTCGGTGGGAACCGCTTACGGCACCCTGATGATGGTTCCCACACAGTCTGCAGTTGCATCGGGAGTTACCATAATCAACTGGACTTACATAGGCATTCTTCTCTGCGTTCTTGGGATAATCTACCTTGCTGTGTTCAGGAAGAAGAGAAGGAGGCGATAAAATGGCAAGAAGGAGGAGAGGAGCAAGGAGAAGAAGCTCAGGAGGAGGGAAGGTAGCTTCCAAAACGATAAGGCTTGGAGGGAAACTGCACCACCTCACAATTTACAGGAGAAGGGAAGGCAGAGGCATGGTTGCAAACGTAACAAGGAGGAAAAGGCGATAAAAATGAAGAAAAGGAGATCGGCAAGAACGAGGGCAAGAAAGAGATACTTGAGAAAAAGAGCAAGGAGAAGAGCCTACAGTAAAAGAAAAGCTAAACTCAGAAGGTGAAAAGAGAATGCCTAGAAAAACCAGAAAAAACAACAGGTGGATCCAGAAGGCTATCACAAAGCCAGGAGCGTTAAGAAGCTATGTCAAGAGAAAATACGGGAAAAAGGGCTTCACGGAAAAGGGGACGATAAAGAAGTCTTTGCTGCAAAAGCTGGCAAAAAGGAAGGACACAATAGGAAAAAGGGCAAGATTAGCTTTGACCCTCCACAGGGTGAGAAAATGACCATCCCCTTCCTTTCTTTTTTGTTTTCTTAAAGGAGGTGATTTAGATGGACTGGGTTCAAATAATTCTGGCTTTGGTTGGCGTGATCCTTATCCTGATGGGCTTATTCTCAAGAAGAAAGAACTGGTTTGCCTTTCTGATGGGAGTTGCGATAATCATAGCTGTGTTTACAGCATGGCCTTTCCTGAAGCATCTGTTCTCCGGCTTGATGGGAACAGTAACGGGAGGCTCGACATGGAGCGTTTACGCCGTCATCCACTACACTGATGGCACAAAGCAGACAATTCCAAATGTGAATCCCCAGCTTTTCGTGACGATGGACAAGACAAAGTGCATAAAGGACATAGAATGGCATATAACCAAGCCCGCATTTTCCCCTGGTGCCGTAACAGCAAAGCTGTGGCTCTACTGGGACGGATACAGAATTTTCGGAAAGGATTTCCTCGGAAAAACGATCTGGGAAAAGACAGTTACGGTGAATTTCAAGAACGGGACTGATGCCATTGCCTATGTCATGCCGTATTCAGAGCTGAGGGATGCGGTTCAGAACAACGTGATAGTGCTCCAGATTCCCTTCATAAACCAGTGGGACGAGATGTCGATGAACATGGGTGCTGATATAACTGCTGGCGATCAGACGGTAAAGCTCAACTACGAGCATGTTTTCAACATATACGTTAGCACAAATGATAACATAATCAAGTGCACTGGAGGAGGGGAACAGGGGCCAGGGATCAAAATAGTTTCAGTTGAAGTGGAATATGGCACACAGGCCATAATGCCTCAGGCAATAGATCCGAACAACGTTGAATCAGGAGCAACACTATCAACAGCCTTCGTTGGCATGATTGCCTCAATAATCTCCGCAGTTGCTGG
>NZ_RCOS01000116.1 GCF_003947435.1 Candidatus Methanodesulfokora washburnensis | reverse complement strand
TGGATGCCATATATAATGCGATAAACTTCGTTAAAAATGCGGCTAGCTGGATCTCATCTGTTATTTCAAATGCGGCTAGCTTTCTACAGAACGCTATATCAAATGCCGCAAGTGCTATTGGATCTGTTGTGTCCTCAATAGGCTCAGCTTTATCTGGTATAGTCTCATCAGTGAGCTCTGCATTAACAGGCTTGGTCAACTCGGTATCAAACATTGTGTCATCGATAGGCTCTTCCCTCAGATCCATTGTCTCATCAATAGCTAGCTCTCTGTCTGGTATTGTTACATCAATAAGCTCCTCTCTGGCAGGAATGGTGTCAAACATAGGAAACATAGTGTCAAACATAGCATCTGGTCTGTCAAACCTTCTCTCATCTGCTGGATCTGCTATATCCAATCTTCTGTCATCCTTTAGCTCGGCTGTCCAGTCTGGGGTTCAGAGCTTTATGGGCTTTATACAATCTGGAATGGGTGCAATAAAGGGTTTGATAGATTCCGTGATGACTGGAATAAGGTCTGGTCTTGATGCGATAATGAATGCTTTAAAACCAATTGTTAGTGCAATAGTTGAGACTGGCAGATCCGCTCTTAGTGCAATAACAAACATACTTCAATCAGTTGGATCAGCAATAGGCGGTGTAGTGCAGAACATTGTTAATACGGTTAAGGCAATTCCTGAGTACATATCAAACATAGTGCAGATGTTTGCTCCACTTAAGGATTTTGTAACTGCTGTTGTCTCTGGAATTGCAAAGATACCAGATATGATAAAAGGCTTCATCGATATGATAAGGGGCAGTATTGATATACTGTCAAAGTTTGTATCTGAGCAATTGCCTAAGCTTCAGGAGTTCTTCAAAGATCCCTTTGGTTCGATAAAGAAGGTAGTATCAGACATAGCAGGCTTTATATGGGATCACCTTCCTGACTGGGCTAAAAACTTCTTAGAGGAGGCTCCAAAGACATTGACACAGCTTGGACAGGGATTTCTTAATGCCGCAAATGCTTTTGCCATGCTCTTTGCTCCTATCCAAAGGATAGGGGATTTCATAAACAATCTTATAAATACAATAAAAGGAATAGGGGATGCTATACAAAGCTTCCTTAAAGATCCTTGGGGGACACTAACAAAGGCTCTATCCGACATCGGAAAGTGGATCTGGGATCACCTTCCAGACTTCATAAAGAATGCATTAAAGATGATAGGAGATGCTCTTAACGCTCTAAAGGAGGGTGTTGTCAACTTCCTCAAAGATCCTTGGGGAAACTTGCTAGGTGCCTTGCAGGCTATAGGTGAGTGGATCTGGTCTAAGCTTCCACCACAAATACAGGGGGCTCTTGAAACCCTTAAGAAGTTTGCTGAAGGTGCATACAATTTCGTAACAGATCCCTGGAAAGGACTACAGCAATTGGGGGAGTGGATATGGAGCCATCTCCCTGAGGAGATAAAAGGCGGAATTAATGCAATAAAGGATGCTCTTAACGCTCTGAAGGATGCTGTTGCTGGATTTTTCAAAGATCCTGTTGGCTCCATAAGGAGTGCATTTGAGAACATGGGAAAGTGGATCTGGGATCACCTTCCTGACTTCATGAAAGAGGCTTGGGAAAAGATAAAGGATGTCGCTCAATGGTTTGCTGACTTCACAAAAGATCCATTGGGTAAGCTGAAGGAATGGGCTTTAGGTGTATTCCTGTGGATATATGATAAGTTGCCTGAGCCTCTGAAGAAGATAATAGATGGTCTTAAGACATTTGCTATGAATGTAATAGAGTTCTTCAAGGATTCCTATGGGTATATAAAGAAGGGGTTTGGCTGGATCAAGGATAAGGTATGGGAAGCTCTCAACTGGATCTTTGATTCCATAAAAGCAGGTCTTATATCGCTTTGGGATACACTCGCAAAGGGTGCTGAGGCTCTTGCATCTGGTTTTATATCAATACAGACAAAGCTTTTCACATCCCTCTTCAGCATTGGTAGAGCCATAGCTACACCTATAGCAGATGCTTTCGCATCCATATTTGGAACTCTGGTACAGTCAGGAAGTCCATCTCCTGTCGAGGAAATGATAAAAATGCTTGTAGGGACAAAGGAAAGAGTCACTACTATAAATAGAGTGTTCTTTGCGGCATTTATCTCTCCCATGCTCTGGGCACTTCCAATAAGGATTGCCGCTGGTGTTCCGATGTCAATAAACCAATTACTAAAGAAGTGGAAAAAGGAGATAGAAATAAGCTTAAGACCTATTGGGATTGGCGGTAGCATAAAGCTACATATAGCTGGTTCTATCAAGTACTGGATCGGTGTACTGGCTAAGCTTATGTCCGAATATCCAAGGCTATTTACAGAGAGATGGTTAGAAGGATGTCTTTTATCTCTCAACTTTGCTCTAATTAATTCATACAGATTTGCTGTAAAACAGTATTTCAGAACTCTCAATCTTGGTGATGTCCCCCTGTCAAGACCAGACCTGAGAGCATCGTTGGAGGCTACAAAGAGGTACCTCTTCTCTGATGAAATAGTGAAAAACCTTGAGTGGATGCTTGAATATCTTGGCTATCCAGACTGGCAGATAAAGACATTTACAACTAAGGTAGGCAAATCATCAGCACTAGATGTGGCTCTGTTAAAGAAATTTGAAGAAGAGGCTAAACAGGGATACATCACATTAACAGATAGGTTTGGCAATGAGAGGATAATACCCGTTTCATTGATGTATGAGCTTCCTTCTCTTACGGATGTTGTGAGGATGATGATAAGGGATATGTTCATGAAGGCTGATGAGACAGCTAAAGAGGCGTTACCTAGATTTGCAAAGTTTGCACTAGCTAGGGGCATGCATCCAGATATTGCATACATGTACTACCTGTATCACTTCAAGTATCCACCACCTGAAAGATTGTGGACTTTCACAGTAAGAGGTATATCTGGTCTGCTGTGGTTCTATCCCTCAAAGGATGACTGGGAGAATGCAAAGGATGAAGCCTTTGCACTTGGGGCATATATGCCTGAGATCCCATTCAAGCTCAACTTTGAACATGAAACCCTGATAAGAGCTTTCTCAGCTTATATGAAGTGGTTAGACTATGCCCGTCATTCATGGATCTTCGGCTTCACATCAGACAACTACATAATGACCGATACTGTTGCAGACATACCCACAAAGATCGATCAGAGGTGGCTCGTGAGATGGGCTCTATACGAGCT
Organism: Candidatus Methanodesulfokora washburnensis; assembly: GCF_003947435.1. Classification (GTDB taxonomy): domain Archaea; phylum Korarchaeota; class Korarchaeia; order Korarchaeales; family Korarchaeaceae; genus Methanodesulfokora; species Methanodesulfokora washburnensis. The sequence continues at coordinate 4,950 of NZ_RCOS01000116.1, read as the reverse complement.
TATATCTGAGAAAGTGAAGAATTTCGAAACCCCAGTCAGGGAGATAAATATAGCATTGCTCGATAACAAAGCTGAAAACGAAAAGATAACTATGGATTTATCTCACTTCTGCAGGACGCTACAGGCTACTGGATTGCATCCAGACTGGGTTCCGATAACTGCGGTTGCAGAGACAATAAACGCTCTAGCAGACGAGAGAACACTGATGAGGACTGGTTTCATAAACCTATATGAGCGGGGATTCCTCGATATTCCTAAACTTGAGGATCTGCTCTCAGGCTTCTTCACTGCCTCATTTAAAGTGGCATGGTTTGACATACAGAACCTGAAATGGGAAAAAGACAAGTGGATAAACGTTCCTGTAAGGTTCCTTCCTGCAGAAAGGAAATTCCTAGAGCTAAGAAGTGTGATGGATAGAGCCGATCTTCTGTTAAGAGAGCTGATGTCTCTTGTAATGTCATCGATAAGGGCTTATGTTTTCGCTCCGACAAAATCAGATTTTGATCAATACATGTCGATTTACGGGGATGTTCTGTCAAAGATGCCCGAAAGGATGAAAGCTACACTAGAACAGTACAGGGCATCACAGCAGACAGCAGAAACTATAACAAAAGTGGTTACAAAGGTTCAGGAGTACAAGCCCAGAGAAATATCTGAGATAATATACCAGTTTGTCGATGACCTCAACAACAAGTTCTACAAGGATGCTGTTAAGTCGATAACTGGAAAGGAGATGACCTTAGCAGTTGACAAGCCTTGGCTTGAGCTGTACAAGCAGATTGCATCATACATAAGAGAGTTCGAGACAATAGACAGGGCTAGGTATTACGCTAGGTACTTCCTGTGGAGAGCTTTAGGTAGGTTTGAGAGAGGTTACATAAGCTTTGATGAGATGGCTCAGTGGGTTCACGACATAATAGGCACGATAAGGGAAACTCCTGTCGCTGAAGTTCTGCTATTGCAGACATCAAGGGTACTGCTGGAGGGATTCATAAGGGAGACAAAGGCTAATGCAATACTTTCAAGGCTCATGAGGAGGGTGATAACCGAAAAAGAGGCATTGAAACAGCTTCTGGATCTGGGATTATCAGAGGATGTTGCTAAGGCATTGGTTGAGGCTAAGGCTAGACCATACGTTCCTCAACCCGTTACGTATGGGGTTATGATGGATGTTGTTCCTGAGGCATCTGAGATAGTTGATAGAATGCTTGAGGTATTTGCATTTCCTGAATGGGAGAGGAAATACTGGGAGATCTACTTCAAGAGAAAGCCCATAGCAGATGAGCTCACTCTGTTGAGGACGAGGATATACAATGCATTTGGACTAGGTGCTACTCCAGAGAGGATAATACAGGTGCTTGACATAAAAGATAAGAGAGATCAACTGCTGTCGATATACGATGCGAACAAAGAGCTACTACAATCCTACGGTATAACTCCAGATGAGTTCGTCATGTACTATGTCATAGGTAAAATGGAGCAGTTCCTTGATGTTCTGAAAGGAGAGGAGAGAGAGCATGGTGCTGGATACACACCTGCTCTCTCAACACTTGCTACTCTGATAGAATATGTTCCAGAAACATGGAGTTTAGTACCTGAAGTATTACAGATAAGAAATATACCAAGCAAATGGGCAAATATATGGACAAAGTACTATCTAGCTAGAGAGCTAAGGGATGATGTAAACAGACTGCTATCGGTCTTCATAAGAATATCAGAGCTGACCCAGATCCCAACTGAGACTATAAACCAGATGAACTCGATGCTATCAACAATAGGCTACTCTCAGAAAGAGTTAAACGTGCTGAACCAGACAATAAACTTAGGCTCCTATGTAAGGGCATTTACCTATGTCGTTCCCTCTGTTAGAGGTGCTGTTACAGACTGCCTCTACATCTATGACTACAAGAAGATAATGGACATGATATTCGAGATAAGAAAGCTCCCATCGGTATGGGAATCCTACTACCTGAATCTTATAAGAAACAGAAAGGCATGGAGAATGGTTGGCAGATACATAACCGAGCTCATAACCTCATACGCAAATGGCATTATAGGGGATGACTTCCTCAACAAAGAACTTGACTCACTCAAGACATTTGGATTGAGCGATGATGAGAAAACTTTAATAATAAAGACAGCACAATTAAGGTTTGAGAGGTTATCAGCAAGGAGGGCGAGATGATGGGCGTTAAGCCGTTGAAAGATTTGGAGAAGAAGAGGACTGCTGAGTCATCTAAAGCACCAGAGGCTCCAGACATAAACAAACTGATAGAAGATCTGAACAAAATGGCTGAGGAGACAAAGAAGCAAGCAGAACAGCTTGTAAAAGATATAGAGGAGAGCAGGAAAAAGCTACTTGAGTCTCTGGGCATAAAGTGAAAAAGGGATCAAGATGACATGGATAGGGCTGACAAAGAAAGGTGTAGCTGTAATAAGACCTGACGAGTGGAATCTGGTGATAGATGCACTAGATGACCTCAAGAATAGTGTTGACACAATAATACAGATGTTCCGCTACATAACAATATTTGTTGACAACTCTCTGGATCAGGATGTCTCAATTACGATAAAGGGAAACAGAGAGCCTGCATTAGCGAAATCTATAAACATACTCTCAGCATTTACAGTAGCTAAGAACTCAACTTATGCTAAAACGCTTACTCCTGACAACTCCACATATATGCCCTACATAACAGTTTCCGTGTCATGCTCAACAGCACCTACCTCTGGCTACCTCAACATCTACAGGATAAGACCCAATTTAACAGAGAATAAAATAGTCGATAATCTGGCAATAAGAGATACAAACGTTCACGACAACTCAACAGATCCCGCTTTCATCAAGATAATACAGTGGTGAGATGCGATCGATATGGTATGTCTATCCGATGTTCAAGAGGGTATCATGGAGCATTGTAGGCTGGAGACATGTTCATCATCTGAGAAAGCTTGGCATGCACATAGAGGAGGTAGAGGAGAGGACAATTCCCACTTTATATTTGGAAACCCATCCTTTCCTCATTTTTCATCCCTTTTTCTATCCATTTCAGGCTTATGAAAGAAGTATAGGAAGGCAGTTGCCTCTAGCATCTGGTGTCATTGGCATAGATGTTGCAGATTCCGATCGAATATCTGAGCATGCAGTTCACCTTACTGAGTATGCTGATGCTTTAATAGTTCCATCCGAGTTCTCCAGAAAATCATTTATTGATAGTGGTGTTAGAAAACCCGTATATGCAATACCTCACGGTCTGGATGAGGAGTTCTATGAGATGCCACCTAATCCCATGGCTCACTTCAGTGCATTAGTTCAGAAGAAGAGAAGGGAAAACCTTATATATGCCCTCTTCTTTTTGCTTCATAGTGATTATCGCAAAGGTATGGATTTGGTATTTTCATGGTATCAAAAATTAAAGAAGGAGAGACCCAATGTTGTGCTGATTGTTGTTACTCCTGTCCCTTGGATAGAGGGAAAGAAGTTCAATGGAATAGATGTATGGGGATGGTTCAGCACAGAGCAGAAGATAGCCCTCTACGATCTGGCTGACATATATCCCATGTTCTCACGAGGCGGGGGATTTGAAATGTGCTCATTAGAGGCTTTGGCTAGGAGGGCTGTTGTAATAGCTCCTGAAGGCGGTTCATGGGCTGAATACCTTCCAAAATTTTCGCTTGTTAAATCCTACAGATGCTCTTATGTCCTTCCTGATAATCCCATACATGTAGGTGGTGGAGTGGAGATAGATGTTGATAAAGCTGTGGATAAGGCTGTTGACATAGTGGATGACCTTCAGGAGTACAAGCAGAGAACATGGGAGTATGTTCAGCAGATAAAGAGCAAATACAACTGGGATAATGTGGCTTTCATGCTAAAATCAGTAATTGAGAAGACCTTTAAATTAGATTAAGCTGTGGCTCAGAACAGGAGATCCCGCTATATTTAATGCTCTGTTTCTTTTCTCCTCAAAATTAAGATCGGTTATCCACACATCCGTGTAATCCGCATTCTCAATGCAAAGAGGATTGAAAGAATTGTTTAGAGAAGCTAAGAAGCTAGGAGATAGGCTAGGTTTCTCAATGCAAAGAGGATTGAAAGTTTTTGTTTTCAGTTTCCTCTCAGCCTCAAGTGCTACCTTCTCAATGCAAAGAGGATTGAAAGAGATAGTAGCTGAAGGATAGATCATGCTCATTTGCTATTCTTCTCAATGCAAAGAGGATTGAAAGGGCTGGATTTCCTCTGGTAGAGTCTCCTATGCAGTCTGCTTCTCAATGCAAAGAGGATTGAAAGTTGAACATTATATACCACTACCGAGTATAAATTTTTATTTCTCAATGCAAAGAGGATTGAAAGGCACAATAGGTCTCCTCTTCTCTAGGCTTATCTCCCCATTTCTCAATGCAAAGAGGATTGAAAGTGTATTTAAATATGCTCTGGATTATGTAGGTGAAGAGTTCTCAATGCAAAGAGGATTGAAAGGCTTGTCTCTGAAGTTGTCTATCTGTCTGAAAAAGGCGTTTCTCAATGCAAAGAGGATTGAAAGACAGCAGAAGCAAGATCCAATGCGGAGAAAGTCCTGTTTCTCAATGCAAAGAGGATTGAAAGTCAACTTCATGATCTCGACCTCCTATATGGACATAGAACACTTCTCAATGCAAAGAGGATTGAAAGATAGATGAGACAATCCTAACCGATAAGAAGAAACAACTCATTCTCAATGCAAAGAGGATTGAAAGTCAAGGAGAGGAATCCAAAGCTGAGCGAGTTTTGCAGGAATTCTCAATGCAAAGAGGATTGAAAGTTGTGGGTTTAGCTGAGAGCAAGGATCTTACCAAATCATTCTCAATGCAAAGAGGATTGAAAGGTCAGCACGTCCAGCCTCACCGGCCCGGAGGAGTTTCCCTTCTCAATGCAAAGAGGATTGAAAGACGATCAACTGGCAGGCAGAC
>NZ_RCOS01000126.1 GCF_003947435.1 Candidatus Methanodesulfokora washburnensis | reverse complement strand
GATCTGGAGATCCGAAGAAGATAGTGAGGGAGGAGGATTTAGAGAAATACCTGAGGGAGGGATGGGACATATACACGATACTTCCATCTGGGAAGATAGTGATAAGAAGGACTGCATGATATCGATTTAAACTGCTTTGAATAAGGTTTGCGCGTGCATAGTCTCTCCTTTCCAAGACTTGAAATTAGATATTCTGATATGCACACGTATTTTCAGCACTTGACAAAGTCTAAATTAATCGATAAATTTATCATTAATTAGTAATTTGAACGAGTTTGCTCTTGCTTCTTCTTTCAATAAATTAATTATCTCATATTTTTTTAAATGGGCAATATCAAAACCTTTAGCTGTAGTGAGTTTTAAAATGGGGATGGGATTATAATTTCTTTTCTCAATCTGAACATTTTCTAAATTAGTTAATAATATCATTTTTAGTAAACCATCTTTTATGTCCTCTAGAGAAGGGAGCTCTTTTCCTTTGGTGTGCTTTCCTTCTATTAAGTATAGGTTATCGCCATGAATCTCTGCCTCATCGCATGTAAAGTAGTAAAGTCCTCCAAGATAATTTTTGATTGTGAGAGTTGCTTTAATGCCTGTAAGATGCTCCTTAGGCTGTATGGTAACTCTTTCTCTTTTTTGTGCTTTTTCTGCCAACTGCCTTGAGAGCTTCATAAAATCTTTTTTATCTTTCAATATTTTCATTATCCTCTTCTCAGCAGATTCCCAAGAGTGCATTTCTACACCAAGTCTTCTTGAAATGTTTTTATAGTGCTCTAAAGCTCTCTTGCCAATTTCACCCACGTTGTCTAATTGGAGTAAATTCCAATGTAAAGCATCAGATTGATAGTAAAGCAGTTTACTAATCTCCTCTTTCACATGATCTACGTCAAATTTTTGGTTGGTTATCTTATTTTTAAAGTTTGGATTCTTTGAGGCATCAACATAATAGGATATTATAACGTAAACACCTAATAAGCTCATCAAAGAAACAGTATCCCATTGTAGAAAATCCCTATCTCCATCTTTTCCCTCATCTTTCATTATGGGTATAATTGTCACTTTTTTGCCTGGAAACTCCAGTGTGTCGTAAACTCTTGCATAGGGGTATGATCTTGTTCTCTTCGGGGAAACCCACCAGCTTACAGCAATTTCCTTTTCATCAATTTTTAATATAAAAGAAGCCTCTTTTTGTAGTGCTATATCCATATTGTCAAAACTGAAAACGTTAAGCCTCCTACACAAAAGAGGTTTATATCTAATTCCTTTAATTTCAGCGAATATATCCACTTCCATCATTTTTGTGCCACCGACCTCTGCTTTCTTACTCTTTCTTGCAGCCACGTTCTAAGATGCTTTGCATCATCCCGAATAATGATTTCAAAACATGGATCTGGTCCTAGAAGCTTTTTCTGACCAACTCCCAGCTTCTTTTTTACTATATCCAAAAGCTCTAAATCAATTTCATAGCCAATAGCCCTTCTACCTAATTCTACGGCCACTTTCAGAGTTGTCCCAGATCCCGCAAAAGGGTCTAAAACTGTCTCACCGACATAGGAAAACAATTTTATCAGCCTATAGGGAATTTCCTCTGGAAACGCTGCAATCCCCTCTTCAATCCTTCCTTTTAAAGGTAGAACATTAGTGATATCCCAGACAGATAGGTACCATTTGTTCTGAGTAAATTCCTGTATATTTATTCGGGAGGCCTCTAAATTAGAGCTGGTTTTTGGATATTCATACTCGCCTTTTTGTAGGATCAGAATCTCCTCAAAGATGTTATCAGGATAAAAATACATGGGGTATGGATGTTGAACTAGCACACCACTCCTTCTGCTTATCCTTATATATCCCTCCGGCTTCCTCCAGATAATCCTATCACGGTAATTGAAACCCTCTTCCATCATTATTCTAACAATGTCAGCCGGAACTGGATAAAGCTTACCCTTTATTCTCACATCTTGCGTGACAAAACAAGCTATTCTACCTTGAGCTAAAACTCTGTAAAGTTCCTTCGCTACATCTCTCATCAGCTCAAGAAATTCATCGTAATCTCTGAATAAATCCGGATAATCAAAGGGGGCATTAAAATAAGGTGGTGATGTTACCACTAAGTGAACTGAACCGTCTGGAAGCTCTCTCATTTTTCTACAATCTCCGAAAATGATTTTATTTCCCAACCCTTCATCTATTTTCATAATTGTCCACCCCTTTATTGATAAGCCCTTTGAGAATTTGTGATTTCTCAAAAGTATGGATGCCAGCCTGTTCCCTTTCACCCTTCTTTTCTTTTTCTTTTAATGGTTTCACAACAATTATAAGATCTCCCCCTTCAGCTCTAATCTCCCAGTTAAGTTTATCTCCTTCTGAGAGATTGAATTGTTTAACAATTCCTATGGGAACGGTTGCCCTTAAGGACCTGCTTTCTGATGTAGCCCTAGTAAGCACAGTAATATCTCCCATCGCTAATCCCTGAAATATAGGTAAAATCATTTATAAATCTTCTTCTTTTTCTTCTTTCATCCAGCATAACTATAGAAAAGAAGCCACTGCACAAAAACCCATATAATCTTTAAATAAAACCTAGGTCTTTCTCAATATATGGCCTACTGGCTTTGTATAACCACAGAGGAGAACTGGAAGATTATAAAAGAGAAAAAAATATGGGGAGTTCCAGAGAAAAACAAGAACGCAATCTCTAAGGTAAGACCAGGGGATCTTCTTCTCATATATATGAGGCAACGGAGCACAGGGAAGGAAGTTGAGGGACCGAAGATAGTTGCCCTTTATGAAGCGGCATCAGAGGTTTTCAGGGATTCGTCGAGGATATTCAGACCTCCCCCAGAGATGGGAAGTGAGACATTCCCTCTGAGGATAAAGCTGAAGCCTGTTAAGATATTCGAGAAGCCTGTTGACTTCAAGGGGCTTATACCGGATTTGAAATTTATAAAGAACAAGAGAAAGTGGGCAGGACACCTTCAGGGAAAGTCCATGAGGGAAATTCCAGAGGAGGACTTCAAGCTAATAATGGCCGTTTAAGAATGCGCGCGCATGATGTCTTACTCTTATGTGTGCTGCACGCGCTTCCTCCTTTTTTGATCCTCTATCTTGTTCATCAACGCATACGATAGCTTGTTCATCTGGGCCGAAAGATTATCAATCCGGTTTATCAAAGCCACAATCAGGTTGGAAAGCTGTACAAATAATGGAGTTAGTGCATTCTGGTTCCTTAGATCAAGATAAACAGCCTGATAAAGATGGAGCATCGAGGCACCACCCTCCAATATAGTCTGTATGAAGGATGTGGCCTGCTCATATGGAACCTTCGTCCTCTGCATTCGCAGCTCCGCCCTTGTTTCACCGGGCTTATGCGCATAGACTCTTACCATGATATCAGAGGTCCAAGCTTGGAAGCTGAAGTCCCCTGATATCATCCTTTTTTCGAAATCGTATGTTATTTCATATTGCTTAACTACTATGTCCTCCTCCGAAAAGCCCAGGATAGATTTAAGCGTGGAAATTGCTGTTAGAAGCTTTTCAAATTGAATGCAGTCAAGAGGGTTGTCCGTTGACCGGAGAACTATGCTAGCAGCCCTGTTTTTGTGAACCTTAACCTCAAGAGATGAGTTCTCATCAAGCGGTATTGAAAGTGATCTCTGGGCAGATCTGCACTTTTTCACATGAAAGAAGGCATATGACAGACCTATACGCAACTTAACCATCTTCTTTTTGCCTGATTCCTCTTCTTTTCTGGGAACTAGCAGATCCTCTGGAAAACGAGCGCTTTCCTGCCTCCCGCCCGCAGGCCCCCCTACCCTCCCTCCAGACCCCAACACTTCAAGAACTAGGGAGTTGAGGATGTATTCACCTCTTGATACTCTTATGGCAATTTTATCATCAGAAAGTCTCTCTAGCCTTTTCCTCACAGCATCATATCTCAATTCTGGCTTATTCCTCCTGAGAACGCTTAACACGTTCTTTATGGACCATATCTCTCCATTTGACATTACCTCTATGACGCATCTATACGCAGGCTTGCTGTATCTGGACTTAAACCTGCTATAGATGAGGTCTGGTTGGGGACTGGTTGAGGTCTGGGGCATCATCTACCCTCTTGAGATGTGAGGAGCCTTGCAATCGTCTCGATGGTCTCCTCCTTTCTTTTGTAAGCGATGTCGTTGAGGAGCTTTATCATCGCATTTACCAGAGAAACGTAGGGCTCCAATGCTCTGCTCACAAGAAAGTCAATGACCTCATGGATGAGCGTATTAACAGCTTTTTCCTCCTCTGATTCATATATGTAGATTGTCTTTCCCTTAACCTCCCCAGAGAGCTTGCTGTCAGCATCTGGGGCCCAAACCACTTCCAGGTCATCTGTTATACCTGCCTTTCTCTTGAGAGCTTTAAGCTCGTTCTTCAGCTTTTCCTCCATGCTCATTCAGACCCCACTCTCCCGTAGTACATATTCCCTCTTCGAGCGCGCGTAATCACTAAGTGGCGGTGGAAGGACAGAAGGCTTCTCTTTTTTCTCTGAGGCTCATTAACGGCTATATGAGGAGGAGAAAAGCCTAATCTACGTCTCAAATGTGCTTTTATTCTATGTGTAATAATTGGGAGTATGAACTTTTGAATCTTTTGAGGAAGGACAGAAGTCGGGGGAAGCGTTATCGTGGCGAAAACGGCTTTAGAATAGACGGATGCGAGTTCCCAAGCCCTAATGTATTTTTGCGCGCGCAAGTTTGAGCCATTTAAAGATTGAAAATCTGATTTTGGAAGGTTGTTAAGCCATAAAAAGGCCGAAGAGGAAGGATAAAAGAAAATTAAACCGCTTAGCTTCTCCTCTATCACTAAACCTTCATCCTCTAATCTCCTCAGGTCTCGCGCGCGCACAGGACCAGAGTCATTAAAAAGCTTGATAATAGTGTGAAGAAGGGCGGGGCTAGAAGCTTCATGGGTCCCTGCTCCCCCCGCCCTGATAATTAGCACTTAGGCTCCCTAAAAACTTTTCTAAAGATATGGAAAGCGAAACTTCTTCCGATAGAGCAAGGACCCATGAATATTACCTAAGAAACTGGTAAGCTTGAGAATATAAACTTAACTCCTCTTTTGAGAAAACAAGTTGAAATAATATCGAGAAAAAAGTTGAAATAACAATCGAAAAAACAAGTTGAAATAACAATCGAAAAAACAATTATCAGAGCCTGAACTCCATCGCGCGCATGTATTTCTCGCGCATGCGACATCTTTTGAGTGAACATGAGCAATTGCTTAGCTTTATGTGTCTATATAATATTATGCTAAAATAGATACCAGTTCGATATCCCTTCATGAAAGCTCTTCGGATGCGAGGAAAAATATTAATAAGGGATGTTTCAATTCTTATGGCACACTGGCTGTATTCGGAAAGACAAAGGAGGAGGGAGCTCGCTGATAGGGAGAGGGGCGCAGAGGATAATATGGGAGGGATTCTGGGTGATATATTCGAAGAGAGCGAGAAGAAGAGGCAAAAAAGGAGGATGGAGGAGCTTGAAAAGGAGATCGAGGAGCTAAAAACGGAGCTTGAGGAGGTAAAAGAGGAGCAAAAAAAGAGGGAAGAGGAGCTTGAAAAGAGGATAAAGGAGCTTGAGGAGGAGCTGAAAAGGAGAGATCCGTTTTATGATGCGGAAAGGAGGCTTATTGAGATCATGAGAATGGGATCTGGAAAATACTTTCCAATTAGGATTCCGCACGAGATTGACAAGAAATTAGAGGAGATAGCGAGGGAAAAGGGCTATAAAAAGAGCGAGATCGCTAAGCTCATCTTGGATATGGGGATTCGGATTCATGATAACAAGGATGCTACAGCTATATCACATTTATAACATATATATAAAGTTTTTGCTCTCAACAATGTATCTTTTCCTATATATCTAATACAGGATCATGAAGAAAATGATTCAATACATTGAAAAAAGAGTGTCTCAACAGAGGTCAAGAGTTTAAAAGACAACATTAATATTGCCTGTCGAACTCTCAGATTTCATCAGGGTGGATTGAATGAAGGCCGTTTATATGTGGGTAATTTTGGAATATATGAGGCAAAGGAATGCCTTTGGTCGAGACGAATATGAATTCGTAACGAGAAGGGAGCTCATAGAAGCGCTCAAAATAAAGCCAAACATCCTAAGCATGACATTATATAGGATGAAGAACAACAACTGGGTCGTGGGTTATCCAAAAAAGCATTATAGTCGCTATTACTGTCTCGGATCAAGAGCTTTGAGCTTTCTCCGTAAACATCCAGACTTTCTAAATCACAAATATTTTGCAGGTTTCCAAGAATAGTACAACCTACGCAATTGCTTAGGTTTTCCATTTTTAGGAAACTTTCGAGCCTCAGCTTCTCATTTAACTTATTTCCCATAAGTTAAACCTATTGGATAAATAGGTTTAACATACAGTGTCAAAAAAGATAGTAAGTTAAACCTATTTTTCGCGGAACCTATACTTCCATCCGTATCCTCTCTAAGCCTGCCCTCCAGAGAAACCGCATGTTTCTATATTCCTCTTTTATCAGATCCTCTGCTACCGGCATCTGTGCCCTGAGGGTCTCAAAAAGCTCAAGAATATCTGATTTTGTGAATGCGCACGCAAGATGGTTTATGAAGCTGTCTTCTGAAAGCTTATCGCCCTGATCCCAAGTACTGCTGTAGTGTGCCATGATTAGAGAATGTAGGGGAGTCATCGGTGTTACCCTACCTGCTTCCCCTACATGTTTTATGCGCTTATTTCACAGCCCTTAAGGGCTCAGGGTAACCGTAAATC
>NZ_RCOS01000111.1 GCF_003947435.1 Candidatus Methanodesulfokora washburnensis | reverse complement strand
CTCTTTTTGTTGGTATAGGTATTGATAATCCAAGTCCTTTAGGAATAGAAAATGAATTACCTTGTTTATCAATAAATATTATCTTATCGCTCGGGCCATCAGCATACCATAATGCTACAGCAAAATTCGGCCACTCAGCAGGAGGCGGACTGATTATTTTTCCAACAACTTTCACAGGAGCATTCTGTCCAACAGTTATTGTGTCAGATATTATGAGAGACACAGTAGTATACGGCATACTCCCACCATTTAAAAAAATTCTTCCAAAAATAATATTTTTTAGTATGACTATTTGGCGACCACTATTATCGGCTTTCTCATCTCACTAGCTACTACGACACCTATTATAGCTATTACGGCAAGTCCTGCTCCAGCTAGTGCTATCCAAAGCCATGGTATCTGAGGGATCTCTACTCTCGGCACACTTACTGCAACGCTTGTCTCCGCTCTTGAGGATCCCATGGGCATCTATCTTATCGCCTTGCCAAGCTCTGTGATGATTATAGGAGCCAATATTGGTGTGAGCACTAACGCTCCTGTGATGAACATCATTACTGGCTGAGAAGTTATTATCTCAACTAATGTTGTTGCCAATGTTGTAGCAAGCCCTTCTCCTTTGAACTCAGCCACAACAGAATATGTTCCAGGAGTTGACGGTGCTGTGAAAGATACTGATGCCGTCCCGTCAGAGCCTGTTGATGCTGACTGTGTGTTTCCTGCGAACGTAACTGATACTGTTCTTCCCGCCAGAGGCTTCCACGTTCCGAAGTCGTTATACTCAAGCTTCACAGAAACTTTGACAATCTCTCCAGGGTTGTAAGTCTTTTTATCTGTTGAGACTGAGAGTCTCGTGGGGTATGCGAATGCAACAGGAATCTTATCAGATCCTACCGACTCAGGCATCGCATATGCCTGTATATATCTCTTGGTGCACGGAAGCTTGTCTCCCCCAATGTCCCAAGGAACTGTCCATGTGATGTTTGCATACCCATTCATATCTGTGGTCTCAGTAGCTATCCAATACAGATAGCTGTCTGTTATGTAAAACCTAACCTCTTTGTTAGCAACAGGATTCCCATAAGCATCAGTTACTCTAGCAACTGCAACAAGATAATCGCCAGGAGTGAACCAGCTTTTGTTAACGCTTAAAGAAACTTTCAATGCCTGAGCAACTGAGACATCTGTTGAAGCTCTTGAAGTGCTGTAAGGCACACTCTCACCATTTAAAAATTGATGTTGAAAAATATAACTGTTACTTACTTAACGAGCGATAGATTATATAACCTATGATTCCTGCTACGACAGCTCCAACTCCCACAGCTATATATGTCCAAGGGATTGTTATTGGTGTAGGTATTGTTGGTGCAGGTACCTCAGTGGTTATTTTTATTTCTTTAGATGCTGATGACGGTGCATATGTCATTTCCACCATCCACGTTTCTTGCCTTCCTCAACAACTACTGGGACAACTATTGGAAGCATCTCTGCAAGTATTAAAAGCACTAATGGCACCACCGCAGGTATGCTGTATGTTCCTACAACAACTGTTGCTGTACCTAACGCTGTTGGGATCCCTTCTCCAGCGTAGCTTGCTGAGACAGTATATGTTCCAGGTGTTGTAGGTGCTTTAAATGTTACTGTAGCTTTTCCATCTGTTCCTGTGGTCGCTGTTGTTGATGTGCCAGCAAACGATATTGATACTGTCTTTCCTGCCAGAGGCTTATACGTGCCAGCATCATTATATTCAAGCAGAACTGTAACAGTTACTGTTGCACCAGGCGGGTATGAGTCTTTGTCTGTCATCACTGTAAGTCTGGTCGGATATGCTATCGATACTGACACAGCATTTGATAATGTTCCTGACACCCAGTGTTTAGCCTGTATGTTCCATCTGTTACACGGAAGTTTTAATGTGCCAGCTGTCCAAGGTATCGTCCATGCAAGTCTTGCTTTTCCAAGGTCGTCTGTATTTGCTCCTCCTATGACGACCCATCTTCCATTTGATATTGCGAACTCAACATATTCTCCTGATAGAGGAACTCCATCTCCTGTCAATGTTGCTGTGAAAACTATCTGGTCTCCAGGGACTCCCCAGCTTTTTGACGCTGTAAGGCTGAGGCTTATGCCCATAACCTTAATATTTTTTGAGCCTGAGCTAGACGTGTAAGGCATACGCTCTCCCACATAATATGTTTCATGTGAAATTATAAAGATATGTATGACAACAACTTTTTAACCTCATGAACAATTATTTTATATGGTGAAAAAATGGTTCAGCTCACATCTTGGCTAGACCCCTTCATGGAGGGAGTGTCTAGAAACACAGGAATACCAACAGCACAGCTGAGCTCTCATGTTGGAGGAGAGTTCATAGGAACTCTTCTTGAGAGAATCTCAGCAACATTCTCAAAAGGATTTATGAAGCTTCTGATAGACATAACTGCTGGAGGCATTGCTGCTGGATACGCTGTATATGGCAGAGACGTTCCTGAGAGACTTAGAAGAGAGCTTCTACAGACAGGCTCTCATCTGCTTTTCAGAGTTCTTGAGGCAATAGATTTTGCACAGATATACAACTCTGCAAAAGAATTCTTCGGAAAGCTCTCTGTAGGAGATATAAACGGTGCTTTGTCAACAGTTCTCAGAACTCCTGAGGAGATATTGAGCTCAATGGGGATCTCAGTAGCATCATCTCCAGCTCCCGTCATAACAGCACCTAGCTATGTGATCACTCCTCCGCCTGAGGTTTCTACACCGCCTGAGACAACATCTAGCGAGATACCTCCACTGCCAAGCCCTGCATAACATTTTATAACAACATAAACAATCTGAAGAGAGTTTTTTATGGAGATAAAATGGAGACATGAGTATATACTTGGCGGCGTGTTGGCTCCTTACATAGCTTTAGTTATCTTAAGTCTAACCAAACCTGTTGAGAAGCCTTCAGCTCCTGCCCCAACTCCTTCGCCACCTGCTCCTCCATCACCACCGCCTCCAAAACCGCCAGCTCCTCAGCCTGAGGTTCATCTGTCTCTAAACAAGACGACTTTAATTGAGGATCCTAATGACGTGATTATTGCCACGCTCTCGTGGAAGAACGTTCCGCAAGATCCTAATGCATGGTACACGTTAAGCATTTTATCTGACGGCACGCTTGTTGCTGGAGGCGTATCTACTAAGAATCTTCCTAGCGAAGGCTCTGTAAAGTTTAACATAACTTATCTCATGAGATATATAGATCAGTATTATCTTCCTTCTCCAGGTGCGTGGTATGGCATATTAACTTATGAGCCTCTAGGCGGGTCGAAACAGACGTGGGCTTCTGTTGAGAAAATTAACGTGAACATTATTGATAAATACAGGCTTGATGATGTTGTTAAGGCTGAGTATGATCTTACTAATGACACAGTCACTTTATATCTAAACAAATCAGTTGATAACGCTCTGCTGTTGTGGCAGTTCTTCACATACGATAGATATGGAAGGATGATAAGATCCTCTGGAACTCATCCGTATTGGCACCCCATGTGGTTTAGCGGCGACAAGATTGTTATAGACCTTCCTGGAGATCCTGACCCTAGAGAGGTTAAGATAGAGTTCAACATTCTGAAGAGAGGCATCAAGACTTTCAACATAGAGATTAAGAGACCTCCTATACCTATTGAGATATCTGTGTCGCCTATAAATCCTGGAGAAACTATAAAGCTGTGGGTGTTCTTCAACAGATCTCTACCTAGAAGAGCATGGATATATTATACCCCTACGGCTTATCTAACAACTTTAACGCCTACAGCCAGACTTGACGCTCCTGGAGACACATCGTTCATCTCAATAGGTTTAGACCCTGCAAGAACTTATCACGTTACTGTCAAAAGGCTTGACACAGGAGCTGTTAAAGAGGCAGACGTGACGTTCACAGGAGATCCTGACGAGAACTCATATAACATATATCTATAGCGGAAAACAATTTTATTTTTAGAATAAATATATTCTATGGTGAGCCTCATGGTATATTCTAAGAAGGTTGGAGTAGCTATATGTACTAGAAAAGAAGTTGAGGAATCTTTTGGCGAAGGTAAGGAGGCAGGCATGTTTCTTAAACAACTTCTTGAGTATTTAGATAAGCTTGGAAGAGGAGAGGAATAGGGATCTTTAGATGCCTTATAAAGTTATAATCATTGGAAGAGGAGGACTGACTGATACTCTTGCTGAGTTTATGAATAAAGATCAAGCTGAGAGATTTATGTCAGAAGTTAAAAAGATAGATCCTGAGGTCAAGCTTGAGATTGTTGAGACGCCAATAGAGTTTTCATCATCATTCATAATCGGCATAATCGCAGGCGTAGTGTCCATACCTATCATAGCATTGCTGATATGGAGAGGGATCTCAGGTGTCATGCAGGGATAAATGTCGTGAGTTAGGTTTTGAAGACGCCATAGAATATGGCATAACGAGAAAATATGTTGAGACGAGAAGATGGGGTCTGTGGGAGGTTTTCAGAGAGATCATTCAAAACGCTTTAGATGAGATGCAAGAGACTGAGAATGAAATACCAACAGCATACCCATGCAGATCATTATCTGAGGGAGTGGCCATATACGACTATGGCAGAGGCCTTGGGATCAGACATCTCCTCATAGGAACATCTGAGAAAAAGCCTTGGCAGAGAGGAAAATTTGGCGAAGGTCTGAAGCTTGCTCTTTTAGCTGCTACTCATCTAGGCGTTCCAGTAATAATTCACTCTGGAGATAAGATCATTCAGCCAATATTTGTGACAAAAGTTATTGAGGGAGTCCCAATAGACTTGTTCTGTATATGTCATAAGTCTGCTGCTTCTATAACAGGGACTAGAGTGTTTATAGGAAGTCTAGACTTATGTGTAGCATTTAGAGATAGGATCGTCCAGGGTATTTACCAGGCCGACCCTGACTGTATAAAATATGAATATCTACATGACTTCTCGGGGAAAATGGGTTGGTATGCTGTTATAGATCCTATATGTACGAGAGGGCCTTCAATATATGTTAGAGACATATATGTCACTTCATTTCGTGAAGCATTTAGACATACAGCATGTTTCTCGTATAACTTATACGATGTCGAGATAGATGAGTCTAGAAGGATCCCTGCTGGCGGTAGCGTGATAGATGAGATAAGAGATGTATGGAGTTTTGTAGCTTACCAAGCCGCTGATGATCGTAATGCTTATGAATTGTTAAAAAGATTTT
>NZ_RCOS01000142.1 GCF_003947435.1 Candidatus Methanodesulfokora washburnensis | reverse complement strand
ACAGCGTTTTCGCCCAATCCCCTCAAGTCTGAAACTCTGTCTTAAAGATCGGAGAGAATGTTCAAAGTAAAAATGGATGCTCCAGTCTGGAATGAGGCAAAGAAGGTATTTGAGTTCTCATCGTTTGATGTTCCAGTTAGATTCCTACCAGCAGAGCAAAAGCTTCTTGAATTAAGAACACTATATGACAGAAGCAATACATACTTCAGAACTTTAGAGCGTTTAATACTATCTTTGATAGCTGAGAATTACGATTCACCAGATAACTATGTAAAGTATTTGAAAGAGTCTGCTGAGAAGGTGTTCAATGTAATGTCCCCAATAGCTACAGCCTTAGGTCTGGAGAAGGGATACAAATACGAGTTCGATGAGACGCTTGAGCCTATTCTTAAGTCAATAGCTGCATTCCAGAACACCAGAGCTACATTGAGGAGGCTGAGATACTGGTTAAGGTGGTCTCTCTACCAAATGTGGAACAGGTTTGCACAGGGAAAGATGTCCGATGAAGAGATAAAGAAATTCCTAGAGTCAATAAAGAAGAACCTCAAATTAACGGATGCTGAGATAAGCTTCTTTGAGGAGACAGCTAAGTTCTTCAGAGATGTTTACAGGAGACAGAGCAAACAGGATGAGATAATAATAAAGCTACAAAGAGGAGAAATATCAGAAGCTGATGCAATATCAGAGTTTGCTAAGATAGGTATAGATAAGGAGACAGCTCAGGCTTTAATAGAATCGAAAGCAAAGGGATATGTCCCAACAATACAGACTTTGGCTACACTAACTGAGTATGTCCCAGAGGCTATAAAGCTACTTGATAAAGTATTTGATCTTCATGGAGTTCCTAAGGATGAAAGACCATACTGGAAAAAGTATATACAAGTGAAACCTGTGATGGATGAGATAAAGAAACTTCTATCTGAGTATATAACAGACTATGCAAACGGTGAAATATCGAAAGGAGATCTGGATACATTCCTGCAGAGTCTAAAAGACTTTGGATTCACGGATGAGGAGATTAAATACTATGAGAAGCTTGCTGAGATGAGAAAGAAGAGAAAGAAGGTGAAAGTAAAGCTTCCAACTGTGCAGACCCTCACTACACTAACTGAGTATGTCCCAGATGCCTCAAAGCTCAAGGATAAGGTATATGAGAATGAGAACATACCCTCCGATGTTAGGACGTATTGGGATAAGTATCTGAAGGTGAAGCCAGTTTCAGATGAGGTAAAAAGCTATATATCAGAGCTTGTAACGGTATATGCAGCAGGAAAGATCGATAAGACGTATCTAACAAACGAGCTTAACTCTCTCAAGGATTATGGACTGACAGATGAGGAGATAAACTTTATATTGAAGAGAGCAGAGCTAAGGAGAAAGCTGAGGGAGAAAGCATGAAAGTGCCTTTATTCCTGAAGAGAGTTTATTTTGCTTTTCTCTACATGAGAGGAGGTTTTCCGTTATTACTGAAAAAACAGTCGGAGATCATAAGAAAAGGGATGCTGAAGAAGGGATATAAGGATGAAGAGGCTGAATCTGCTGTCCTAGCCTTTCTTTTGGCTGATATAGGCTTTCACATATCCACAGTTCTACAACATGCTGGTGTCTTGAAAAAGGAGGAGGCTGAACAGCTCTCGTTCAAAGCCATTGATTTAATAGAGAAAGAGATAATAAAGGATAAGGCAATGAAGCATGTAGTTAAGTATATGATCACAGAAGTTCCCTTTTACTATACCTAACTTGGTGTCTCAATGCTAGTTATCAGAATAAAGAGAAAGGATGGAAAAGAAGAAGTGATAAAAAAAGAGGATACTGGGACGTGGTGGTTTGCTAGAATTTTCGCTGCTCTCTTAAACTATACAGCAAAAGGTGGAAAGGAGGAGGTTCAGGTTAAGGCTGAGGATGGCTCAACTGTAACCCTAACTGTGAAAGACTCAAAGATAGACAACTTGTTCAACTCCACAGCTAATGGTGATTCTGGTTGTCTCATAGCTATTGGAGATGCAAAGCAGTATTCATCTAGGGATCAATACATCCTTTACCACGAGATAGCTAGGGCTAAGGCTACAGCAGAGCCATTTGAACAAGAAGGTTATGTAACAATAAAAGCATCCTTTCCCTTCTCATCTTCAGCTTTAATATATGAAGTAGGCTTGTATTTCAAAGATCCTATATCGGGGAAATGCATACTTCTTGATAGAACATATCTGTGTGAATTCAGCGATAGAGATTACATAGCTGTGGATGCTGGTGAAACTCTTATTATAGAATACAGGTTATATTCTCAGTTCATCGTTTAAAAAAAGAAAAAGAAAGGGAATAAGAGTTACTGCTGAGATTTCTTCTCTATTATATCAAGTTTAGCTAGTAATTGTGCTACTATGTCTTTACCAGCATCGTTTAGCAGTATCCTATTCTCCTCTGTCTGCTGGTGGTAGTATTTTACGGCAGCTGTCTTTAACAGATCTATGTTTATGTCCATTCTCTCTGCTAATTGCATTGCTGTTTTCTGTAACAGCTCACCATTCTCCTTTGTTGGTTTCTCTCTGAAAGATCCTATCGATGCTGAAATCTTATATATATACCATGCTACCTTTCCTATATCAGTAGCATTCTTCTCAAAGTGTGATAGGTAGGCTGTTCTGTAGTAGCTAACTGCCTGATAGACTATCTGCCACATGGGAAAGTGCATTCTCTTCGCTGTGAACTTTATCGCATCTCTAACCTCAGCAGGAACTCTTATAGTTGTCCATTTAACGGGGACTTTTCTACCTCTCATACGTATGCCCCCTATACATTATCCAGTCGTGAGTATATAAACCTTTCCTAAATGAACTATATAGTCTATATAGCATCATGCTTATATTTGTTTAGAACTAGGCATAAATCTTATATATTTCTCTCATTCTTTTTTGCATAAGGGAGGTGGTTGTTATATGATAGAGAAAGTGTTGAAGTGGTTGTTCGTAATTATAGCTGTGTTGAGCATACTATCAGCTGTCTATGCCCCTCAGTTCTCACCTCCATTGCTAATAACAAACGTTCTATTCCTCTCTTTGACGCATATATACAATGAGAAGCTAGTATATGAGCTTACTGGAGAGAAGAAGTTCGATCAGATGTGGAAAACTAAACTAGTTATAGTGCTAGCAGTCTTTGGCTTTCTCGCATTTGGTTTAGTTTACACGTGGCCTGGAGAGGTTGTTATGGCTGTGGTGAACATTTTAATCTCTGTGTTAGGGACTAATACCGCTCAGTCATCTGAGGCTGTGAAAGGGTGATCTGATGACATTTCAAGAGAGATATAACGAGCTGTGTGATTTTGCTAGAAATGTTTTGTCGGGTGCTATGCCTATAGGAGAGGATATATTCAAACAGCTGGCAGAGAAGTATCAGCAATATGTTGATGAGCTACCAGATGATAAAAAGGACTGGGAAATAGCCCTCATTACCAAAGCCCGTGTTGTCTCAGTAAAGAGAAGAGATATTCCCAAACTGTTGCAGAAGGATAAGGACTTCGCTATGGCTCTGTTGAGGCTTCTAGCAGGTGTATGACATGTCTAAACCAAACTTCAAGATAGTAGTGGAGCTTACTAACTCAGATCCTGCTACTGCATGCTGGACTGCTGTAGCAGAGCAGTTCCTAGATGAGAAATAT
Source organism: Candidatus Methanodesulfokora washburnensis (assembly GCF_003947435.1). GTDB lineage: Archaea > Korarchaeota > Korarchaeia > Korarchaeales > Korarchaeaceae > Methanodesulfokora > Methanodesulfokora washburnensis. The sequence goes on along the minus strand of NZ_RCOS01000142.1, from coordinate 2,903 downwards.
GAGGGATTTGAGTATGTTGCTTTAAAGGGAAATGATTGTATTCCAGAAAAGGTATATGATGCTCTCAGAGATCCCTCTGCGATAGGCGTTTCTGGATTATCGGTAGGGCATGGCTCTGACTGTGAAACCACAGTCCAGAACATGATACCTGATTTTAGTTGCGGTAATCCAAACAACATTTTGCTGAGAGGGAAATACTTCAATAAATGCACATGCTTGTATGGAAAAGGAGGATTACCAGATCTTGTGAACAATTATGGCTTGGGATGCGGATGTGGAGAGGTAACAGAATACTGGATAGTAACTAACAAAACGGGAAAGAAATGGCAAGATCCAGTAACCTACTTCATAGATGCAAACTTCGAGTTTGACAGACAGCTGATGCAGGGAAAGACCGCAAAGGAGGCTTACGATGCTATGATAGCAAAATACAAACAGCATGCTGAATACTGGAAAGACAAAGATCCAGAGACTGCTCGTTTGCTCAACTATGATGCCGATAATAGACCGTTCTTTGGTGATCCAAACTGGGCTGTTGGTAATATTCCTCCACCACCACCTACTGAGCCTCATCTAGTAGAAGCATCTGCTGAATCCAGCAAAGATCCCTACATGAGGTATTTCTACATAAAAGTGAATGGAGTTCCTGAGCATGTTGAAACTGGATGGTTCAAGTTTTATGTAAAAAGAACAATCTACCTGCCAAAGGATAAAGAGGCTGATATATGCATATCCGTTAGTGCGGATGAAACCTTTGGATGGGAGGGAACTCTGAAAATTGATGATAAGAAACCAGTTTCTGGGGCATGTGATAAGAATCATCCTCTCTGTGTTCATATAAGTGGTCAGCCTCCATCTCCACCTCAGCCTCCGCAACCTCCACAGCCTCCACCACCACCAGGACAGAAATACAGCGGAGAATACACAACAAACGTTGTATCAAACCAGCCATGCGTTGTTCAAGCTATTCTCAGACTGAAATTAACGACTAATAAGGACATAGAGATACCCATGACCATAGACCTCAGAAATCTACAGCTACTAGGAGAAGGAAAAGGATCTGAGAGTGGAACAATACAGGATAATCAGTATTCTGGTGATGCAAAAGGAGATCTCAGCATCAAGATAGATAACCAGTATCCGATAGTATTATGGTTTGGCAATATTCCAAAGAAAGGATTTCTGATCATAAAGTCTCCTCAGACCTTCAGCTTTATCCAACTGTCTAAAGAGCAGGGAAAGGTAGAGTAAATGGAACAAAGGCAGTATAAGACATCTCCGAGATTCAGAGGTTATTTATTTGAGAGAGAAGTAAGAAAGAAGCTTGAAGAGATGGGATTCTTTGTCTTCAGATCCACAGGATCTTTTAAAGTGGATCTAATCGCATTCTCACCAAAGGGAAACGTTTACTGGATTGAGTGCAAATTGCATAGAGATTTATCACAGAAGGAAAAGCAGAGATGGGAGGAAATAGCAAAAACATATCATGCTCACTTTGTTGTTGTCAATAGATTCAATCTCAAGCAGTTTTTGTTTCTCCTCAAATCAAATGAGGGAATATAGATGCTTCAGATCAAGTGTCCAAAGTGCGGAAAAGAGCCTGAGAAGTTCTTCATACATACTGTGCAGACTGAGAAACACTCATACAAATATGTATATCTCTGCCATTATTCTTCAGATGAGAAGAGGATGCATAGATGGTTTTTTGGGAATGCTGAAGATCCTGAGGTAATATCGGCATTACAACAGCTGAACATAAAGGGAAATCCCTCAGTATTCCATGTCTCTGATATTTCATCTTTTTTAGATAGAGTAAAGGATCTTTTGAACATAAACAACATTGATCCCTCTGGTATAGCTGATATAAAAGTGGTAATATACAGAAAAGGTGTTTAGATGGGATTCTGGAGGGAAATATGGGAATCAATAAAGCTCATCATTCATATAATAGTTGATTTCATAATTTTCTTTCCCATTTATGCCATTTTATCTTTTATTTTATGGTTAGCTGAAAAAGTTAGGAAATGGATGAGAGAAGGTGAGAAGTAGATGGTAACTGTTGCTGTCTCAGGCGGATTCGATCCCCTTCATGCGGATCATATCAAATTGTTTAGAGAAGCTAAGAAGCTAGGAGATAGGCTAGTAGTGATATTAAATACTGATGAATGGCTCATGAAAAAGAGAGGATTCGTATTCATGCCATTTGAACAAAGAAAAGAGATCCTAGAAAGCATAAGATACGTGGATGAGGTTGTAAAGCAAATAGATACGGATATGTCAGTAGCCCAAACTCTTGCTCTAGTGAAGCCCGATATATTCGCTAAATCTGGTGATAGGACATTAGATACTCTACCTAAGGCAGAAGCCCAGATATGCGAAAAATATAACATTAGACTGATGTATGTTGATACAGGTGAAATCAGAGTTCACAGTAGCTGGCTCTTAAACAGAGTTAAGAATGAGTATCAGACAAGAATAGAGAAACCTTGGGGCTATGAAGATATTCTCTCAAACTCCTCAAATGAATTAGTAAAGAGGATTTTCATAAGGAGAGGACAGAGAACGTCTTTACATTATCACAAGCAAAGGGATGAGGTCATAACATGTCTTGATGGTGAAGGCTTTCTTATCCTGAACGATAAGGCATATAGCATCTCTCGTATGTTCTCAATTAGAATAAGACCTTACGAGCATCACAGAATAGAGGCAAAAACGGATCTAATGCTGATTGAGGTATCAAACGGGCATCTTGATGATGTAGTTAGGGTGGTGGATGACTATGGTCGTATATAACATTTTTTTAAAAAGTGGCTTAGAGCATGGTTTTTGTGTGTTAGATGCTAGGTTCTATCAGCAGTAAAGGTGGTAACGATGACGCTTAACTTGGGATGCGGCGATGCAAT
>NZ_RCOS01000104.1 GCF_003947435.1 Candidatus Methanodesulfokora washburnensis | reverse complement strand
ATGCGCCTTGATCTCTCATTCTAGCCATGAAGGATATCTGTCCAGCCACATACTGGGCTATATCCCTCGCCTGATCCCTTAAAATAGGGGCTATGAAGGAGGGCCTTATGAACAGAAAGAAGGAGGCAAGAAGAATACCAATTACTATCAGCAATGCCCATGTAACTGCCTTCATGAGATCACCCTCATGGATTCCACCTTATGCCTACGACATGAGGCCTAAGATAGTCTATTCTCACTGTGTTCTGCTGTCCTGCTCTGCTTAATCCTCCCTCTGCTGTTATGTTCCATCCTCTTCTCACTATTGTGGAGTCCACTTTTATTGAGGTGTTCACTTGAACCTCCAGATAGGTTCCCTTCGGAACTATGCACACCCAGCTCAACGAGCCGTTGTATGCTATAACCCTTCCCTGATATGGAGGGCCTCCATAAACGGTGAAGATGACGGAGCCGTTGTAATCACCTGAGGGGTTCACAACCTTTACCACAGCGTTATCAGGCAGGTTTATGCTGACAGTTGTAGATGAGTTCACTCCAGCCTGAACAACATTGTCGATTGCATTGGATATTGCGATAGCAGCTTTAAGCACTGCATCAAACTTCTGCCTAGCACCTGCACTCTGGACATAGGGGTACATGAAGGCGAATGCTGTCGCAACTATTATGAGGGCAAGCACAAAGTAAGCAAGGTTCACAACAACATTGTGGGGCATTTATCCTTTCCTCCCCTCTGACTCTGCTCTTCTCCTGTAATAGTCGGCAATCGCATTTAACATTTTGGATAGGGAGTATAGGACAAAAGCTAGCTCTATCATGACAACACAGCAGAAGATCATTAGTAGGGTCCACAGAAGCTCCATATCAATCACCCGTGACAACTACTTTAACCGTTATATTTCCATTGGAAGGGCAAAATGGATCACTTTTGGGAGGGCAGAACGCATATCCCCTTACAGAGGCTACTTTACTTCTAGTTATGTTCTTTCCTAAAATGATATATGTTGTTCCATTGTACAAAATTATCCTGAAGTCATCCTCCCTGGAGACAAGCCCAATTTTATTTGCCCTATAGGAATCTTCATTTTTTAGAACTGATTTCTTCAGCTGCCATACAGCGGTCATATTAACCATGTAGGGATGAACCGCTATAGTTCTCCCATCTCTCTTGTACATCGCAATTCCTATAGTAGGTGGAATTTTTGTCTCATTCAATGGGGATTCAAGGAGCTGCCTGAATGCTAGAACTGCCTCCTCCTGAAGAAAAGAGCTCTGAGATGCATACATGCTCCTGACAGCAAATATGGAGAAGAGGCCGAATACAACGACGATGAACATGCAGACGAGGAAGGCAAAAACATGCTCCATTGGATCACCTGTTGAAGCCAACTCTAACAGTAATTATCGTGAAATAGGGCTCGATGAAAAATGGCTGATTGGTATCCCATCCATTATACGATCCGGGAAAACTATTCATCGAAAGGTTGTACGGACCTGGGGTGAAGAAAATATAGCATGGAAGATTATGTAGGCCGCTTTCTGTGGTTACGCTACATAAGCCACTTCCCGTAATTATTTGCCATCCTGATCCTTCGTAATAGCCTCTAGCGGAATTATTAACCAACCAGTTAAGGGTAGAATCCTGAGGTGTGAGATTTATCTGCTCCCCAAGAAAGTAGAAATAACATGGTTGATTGTTGCACTGCGGCTCGGATTCCAGCTGAAAATTTTTCCCTGAACCGAGTTGAACCGGTAGTTGAAGGGTTATACTTCCACTTTTTCCATTAATATTATAGTTAACAGTTATAGTTACAGTGCCAGAGCAGGATCCTGTTTTAGGAGAAAGCTCCAACAAGGCAATTCCATTCTGAATATCCTGAGGACCAGAAACAGAAAAACATGGAGGGCTTACGTCCGTAACACTTGCAGATCCGGATGTAGCAGGAGTTCCATCGCTGTAATAGCCCACAACGTAAATACCGATAGATCTCCAAGATGTACATCCTATAAGAGGAGGTAGATTACAATATACATAACTTCTATTCGGAAGTGCATACACAGTCAAATTCCTGCTCTCATTTGCCAGGGAGACCGTTATGTTCTCTATTATACTCCTCTTAACAGGCCTGCTCATCTGCCTCAGTCTAGCTGTTCTCAAGGTTCCATTCTTTAATATCACTGTGATGTTTGCAGCTATGCTTACATTTTCTTTTCTTTCAGTATATTCCAAGAAACTGTTGACTGTGTTATTAAAGGTATAAAAGTCAATACTACTGTTGATGTAATTAGCATACATCCCAGCTATTGTTCCTGCAATGCTCTTGCTCAGAGTCCTCATCAGCATTATATTCTCCGTTCCCCTCTGGTTATACACAAAGACGCTGTAAAGTACTATGCTTATCAGCAGTATAGCAATTATTGCTTCTATGGGTTCTGTGACCATTTCAGCTACCCGTTTTTCACGGTTTACACTCTGATATTCCCTTCAGTGTCTGAAGGAATTGACCGTAGTTAAGGGAGCATGTAACATCATTGCCACAGGACAGAGGTATTTGGAAACTGCACTGGCCAGTACAGCAACCATTCTCTACTGTCAGGGTGAGGTAACCTTCATTTGTATATATAGTGGCAATTGCTAAAACCCTTTTTCCTAGAGACACACCTTGGCATACTGATGTCTGCATTGGATCCAGATAAAACTCCGCAGTACCTCTAGAATTTATAGCTCCTTGGCCTTGGCCCGGAAATATCACGTGAATTCTCTCTCCATTTGGTGCTACTAATTTTATTGTTACTGTATTGCTACATGGGTTCCGTATAAAGCATGTGCTTCTTCCTCCTCCAGACGCTTTGTTGCACACGACAATAGGTAGATTATTTAGATTAGGTAGATTATTTAGATTAGGTAGATTATTTAGATTATTCCCTCCACCTGATGAAGGGGGTATTAAGAGCTCGAAGTAGGAGCTACTGTCTATAGTACGTAACCGAAGTATAAACTGGCAAGTATCAACCTGAATATAATCCTCTAATACTAATCCTTTATTTTCTAAACTCTTATTTAGTGTAATATTAAATGCTTTATCAATATAGCCCTCAGCATCCGTGCGCGTGCGCGGATTACTATTAGCGAGACTTTTGCACAAAAATGCCATCCCATTTACTGAGCCTGCTATGTCCACAAAATCTTGGGATGGATCCTGTTTCATTATTATTGAAGGTTGGTTTATAACTTCTATTACTGAGAGCAACATAACAACTAGAGCAAAACCCACCAGCAATACCGCACCGCTACCTGCTCTCATGTTCTCTGCTGTATAATGCAGCCAGTGATATTTAATCCTCTGTTTCTTTATTTTATAATTATTACAAAAGTGAGTCGAATTTTTCAGCTGTTCAACTAATCAAGGATCAAAACTAATTTCTTTAAAAAGGAGCTTTCTAGCGAGGAGCAGAGTTAAGCTTAACATTTATTTAGAGACTTATCAAGCACAATCCAAATATCCTACTGCAGAAATCTACTTCTTATGATCCCAAAAGTTCTTTTCATTATTCCTTTTGTTATAACATCTCTTTGCCTGCACGTGAAGCTCCAGTTTGTATCAGCGGCTTTCTTTATTCTCGCGGCAATGGGAGTAAAGTCTATTTATTATATTTTGAAAATAGAATGGCTTTTTATGGAATATATTGTAGGATAGCATAATAGTTGAAACTGTAGCTGTGGAATGATGAAGCAGCTCCTGTTAAAGCACATGAAGAGAATAACGGAGAAAGTATCAGCGGGAAAGAAGCCCAGCGGCTGGGAGATAGGAATACTGATGCACGCACATCCTAGTGAATCTTATTTTCAAAGAAGTGAAATATCTGTTATCTCAACTGCTACAATATCGCCGTTTCTGCTGAAGTGAAATATTACCAAGCCGTCCTCCGTGGGCTCTCCCTCAGCAATATCCTCATGCATAAACTTGATGAAAAGGCTTCCTGTTTCCTCATCATAATCCATCATAACGACCTTTCTCGGGATGTTTATCCTGTATCTCTCCTCAATAGTTCTGAGCAGACCCTCGACGTCGATTTTCAGTAATGTATCAGTTTTTTGAACCATCTATACCTCCTCCTCTTTCTTCTGGAGCTTATAAAGTAGGCTGTGATTATATATCCTTTTCTATCAACCCTGTATATGACCACTAGATAGTCTGATACAATATCCACCCTTTTGAGAGCATGTCTTGCATTAGTTTTATCCAGGTAAACCTCATCGGGATTTGATATTGCCTCCAAAACTAGTTCAATCTTGCTCTTTAACTCCGGATGTCTGGTCATGATGTGCTTCCATGTTCTCCTGCTAAGAATCACCTCCAGCCCATCATGAGTTCTAACTATGCGGGAGATATCCGACATCACGTGACCAAGACGCTAGATTATAAAATGCTAATCATGGCGAAAAATTCAGCAAGTGCTCTTCTTTTAGATATGAGCTTATCCGCAAGGATATTCATAACCTTAAACTCCCCCACATTGCTCACTGTCGTATGCTAATTGAAGTCCGAGAGAAATCTCGACTCTTCTAGATTTTTATCGCTAAGCTGAAGAAGAAAATGAAGTAAAATCTAAAAAAGCTATTTTGCCTGATTATGGGAGGACTCTCTCAATATCCCTCGGGAACAAAGCAGCCTCTCTTATGTTCTGCAGGTTAAGCATCCTGTAGATAAACCTCTCCACACCTAGGGCAAAGCCCCCGTGAGGAGGTGCCCCATACCTGAAGAAGCTTGTGAACCACTCCAGCGATTGCTTATCCAGCTTCTTCTCCTCTATCTGTCTCATAAGAACGTCATATCTGTGCTCTCTCTGACCTCCTGAGCTCACCTCCTCCCCTTTGTATATGAGATCAACGCTCCTAGCCCATGTATCATCAGCTTTCATCACGTAAAAGGGCTTTACAGCGAATGGGAATCTGTTCACGAATATGAAATCTGAGTTATACTTCTCCCTGGCATACCTCCACAGAAGCTCCTCGGACTCTGTATCATAATCTCCTCCATACTCTATTCTCTTCCCCATGCCCTCAAGCACCTCATAAACTTGAGGAAACCTTATCTCCGGAAATGGGGTCCTCGGTATCTCAAGCTGAACTCCCAGCAGCTCAAGCTCCTTCTGCCTCTCCTCCTGCACTCTCCTCATCCCAGCAACTATCACCTGCTCCTCAACTCTCATCGTATCCTCTTCATCAGATATGAATGCCATCTCAACTGCAATTGATCTGAACTCGCTCATATGCCTTGTTGTGTGGCTTGGATCCGCCCTCCAGTTTGGTCCAATGTCGTATATCCTTGTAAATCCCCCTAGAATTGTGAGCTGCCTGTGAAGCTGGGGATCCTGCCTCAAATAAGCTTTTTTATCGAAGTATTTCACCTCAAAAACTTCAGCCCCGCTTTCGCTTGCAGCCCCTATTATAGATGGGGTGAAGACCATGAGAAATCCGTTTTCATCAAGCCAGTCCATAGCTCCTTTTATAAAGCTTGCCTCTATCTTAAACACAGCCTGTACCTCAGGTCTTCTGAGATCAAGAGGCCTGTATTTCATCCTTGTTGGAAAAAGAGCTTGAACCTTCCAGTTTGGATCGAGGGGGAGTTTCTTCTCAGCCCTGCTGATAACCCTTATCTCCTTCGGTATGACCTCCAGATCAGCCGATCTTGCAATCTTTCTGTCTGTTTCAAAGCCTATTACCTCTATCACGCTCTCCTGAGGAAGATCTTCAGTAGCAGAGAAGAGATCATCCGAGACTTCTCCTCTCTTCATCGTTATCTGCACTTTTCTCTCCCCTCTAAGCACTATGAACCTCAGCTTCCCAAGATCCCTTACCTCGCTCACCCAGCCAGCTACTCTGATCTCTCCAGCCATATTGTCACCTTCTTTCCAAACATCTCCCAGTCCTTTCTGTACCCTCTTCCCTCCCCAATCTCAACGGAGACTGCATCAACCTCCTCCATTGCCTCCTCATCCAGCAGATTATCAACCCCTTTTATGTACACTTTAACTTTCTCAACCCCCCTTCTCAACCCCATCTCCTTTCTCATCTGCTGTATCCTCCTTATAAGCTCCCTTCTCATCCCCTCTCTTGCAAGCTCTGTGTCCACCTCAGTGTTGAGGTAGACCTTTCCTCCCTGCACATTCTCCTCATCCCACTCAGCCCTTCCAACGCTTATCCTCTTCACATTCACTTCCTCCATTATCAGATCTGGAAATGTGGCTACAACCTCTCTGAGCTCCTCAGAAACCCTTAGTTCAGGAAGGGGCTGCCTTATCCTCATCTTCCTTCTAGCCCTTATTGAGTTTGCAGCTGCTATCACAGCCCTAGCAGAGTTCATTAAATCCTCAAGCCTTTTGTCTATTGCTTTCTCGTCGTGCTCTGGCCATGGGAGCATGTTCACGCTCTCTGGCATCCCCTCCTCCCTGAAGGACTCCTGATATATCCTCTCAGCTGTGAATGGGGCAAATATCGAGAGAACTGGGAGGATCTTTGAGGCTATCTCCCTTAGTATTCTGGATACAGACGGATTCCTTCTCACCCTTTTCCTCGCATATCTCAGGTAAAGATGGCTGAGATCCTCAACAAGGAAGTTGAGCAGGGAGTTGACCGCATCATGTATTCTATACTCCTCCATCGCATTCCTTATGTCCTTTATCGTGCTGTTCAGCCTTGAGAGAATCCACCTGTCCTCCTGGCTCATCTCCCCCTCTCCTTCCAGCACTGCGTACTCCGATATAAAGACGAAGACATTCCATATCACCTGAAGCTTCTTTAGAGTGTTCTCCATCTCCCTCATGTTGAACCTAAGATCGCTCCATGTCACCTTTGATAAAACGAAGAGTCTGAATGCATCGGCCCCAAATCTGTTCTTTATCTCATCAACTGGGACATAATTTCCAAGGCTTTTGTGCATCTCCCTTCCCCTCTCATCCAGCATGAATCCATGTGATAGCACAGTTTTGTATGGAGCGGAGCCGAATATCAGGTATCCAACTCTCAGCAGTGAGAAGAACCAGCCCCTGAACTGGTCATGCCCCTCGACAACGAAGTCAACAGGCTTTAATCTTTCATAATCATCCTTCTCAGGGTAACTTAAGCTTGCGAAGAAGGATATCCCGGAGTCGTACCAGACATCTGCCACATCAGGAACCCTCCTCATCTCCCCTCCGCAGCTGCACCTCCACTTTATCTCATCAACCCATGGCTTGTGAAGATCTTTGGGTTTCACACCAGCTTTTTCAACAAGCTCCTTTTCCCCAGATATTACCTCAGTTTTCCCGCATTTATTGCATATCCATATAGGAAGAGGAGTTCCCCAGTACCTCTGCCTGGATATTATCCAGTCCTCCAAGTTCATCAGCCAGTTCTTGAACCTTCTCTCCCCTCCCCACTGAGGAACCCATCTAACTCTGTCAACCTCTCTTATCAGCTCATCCCTCAGATCTGAGAGCTTGACATACCACTGCTCAGTTGCCCTCAGTATCAGGGGGGTTTTGCACCTCCAGCAAACTGGATACTTGTGTACTATCCTTCCGGAGTAAAGAAGGAACCCATCAGCCCTGAGATCCTCTATTATCCTTGAGTTTGCCTCCCTCACGCTCAGCCCCTTGTACTCCCCTGCCTCCTCTGTGAATATCCCTCTTTCATCGACTGGGCTTAAAACTGGCATACCATATCTTACATGGGCTGCCTCGAAGTCCTCCTTTCCATGTCCTGGGGCGCTGTGGACGCATCCAGTTCCCTCCTCCATTGTCACATATTCCCTGCTCAATATCACCTTGTGATCCACTTCTCGCTGGACAGGGACCCTCTTCTCGAGGGGATTCCTGTATCTAAGTCCTTCAAGCTGGCTTCCCTTCATCTTCTCTATGATTTTATAGTCCTTTATTCCTATCTCGTCCATCACCTTCTCCAGCCTCTTCTCAGCCATTATGAGCACATTTCCCCCTGCCTCAACTCTCACATAGTCCTCATCCGGATGGACCATGACAGCGACGTTAGCAGGAAGAGTCCATGGAGTTGTGGTCCATATCACTATATCCCCTTTATCCGTCGGAAACCTCACATATATCGAGGGATCCTGAAGATCCTTGTACTCGCTGACCTCATAATCAGCCAGAACGGTCTCACACCTTGGACACCAGTGCACAACAACAAGTCCTTTTTTCAGCCTTCCACTCTCCCATATCCTCTTTAATCCCCACCATGCCGAGCTTATGTAGCTTCTCTCGAACGTTATGTAGGGATTATCCCAGTCAAGGGATACTCCGAGGGTCTCAAAAGCTGTTGTCATCTCTCTCAAGTTCTCCATCGCAAGTTCTTTACATTTCTCAACGAACTTGTCTATCCCATAGCTCTCTATGTCCTTTTTTGTGCTGAATCCTAGCTCCTTTTCCGTTGCGACCTCTATTGGAAGGCCATGAGTGTCCCATCCAGGCTGATCCCTGACATCATAACCTCTGCTTCTCCAGTATCTGACCACCGAGTCCTTTATGAACTTGTTCCAGCAGGTTCCTGGATGAGGCTCCTTGCTGCTTGGATAAGGGGGCCCGTCCAAGAAGTAGAACTTCTCTCTACCTTTTAGCATCTCCCTTACCTTTCTGTATGTGTGGTTCTTTCTCCAGAACTCCAATACCTCAGTCTCATACTTCATGGGGTTGAACTCCTTGCTCAGAGGTCTCATTGGAGCACCTCCAGATTCGGTCTGTTCATCAAAATGGGAATAAAAAGTTTGCATTCGATAAGGACGGATGGATAACTATTTTTAATTAATGAATTAAATTTTTTAGCTAAAGGAATCTTCATGGAGAGCCTAAAGAAAAAAGGCAAGCGAAATCATTTTTAGCAGTAAATTCTAGTTCTGACTTAAATTATATTTAACATAAAAAATAGAATTAGAGAAGCTCCTTCACTGCATCTGCTACCTCCCTAACAGCTGTGGCCTTTGATCCGGGCCATTCTATTGTATCAGAGGATATAACCTCATCAGCTAATGCCAATATCCTATCTATGGCTCCTGGAGCCAGCACTGGATGGACAAATGCGGCAATTGCCCTTCTGGCCCCCATTTTCCTCACTCCAGCAAGGGCATTCACCATTGTCCCTCCTGTTGACACGATATCATCCGCAATCAGAACATCCCTTCCTCTTAGATCCATTTCGACAAGCTGCGTCCTTATCTCTCCTGTGTTGAGATCCCTCTCCTTCTTGAAAGCTCCATACTCCTTTATTCCCATTAGATCAGCCAGCTCCTTTGCCCAGGCAATACCTTCACCATCAGGTGCTATTACAACAGGGTCTTTGAGCTCCCTGTTTTTCAGAACCCTTGCTATTCCGGAAAATCCGGAGACATTGACAGCTTTTGCCCTGCTGAATATGTCTGAGAACGACTTTATCCTGTGGAGGTGCACTGTCACGCTTATAACAGCGTCAGCTCCGGCTTCCTCCAGCATCTCAGCCACATATCTCGAGCTCAAGGGCTCTCCAGGCCTGAATATTTCATCCTGTCTTGCATATGGGAAATATGGGATTACTGCTATTATTTTCCCGGCTTTCAGCTCTTCCCTTAAATTCCTTATCGTGAACAACACCTCAGAAAGGTATGTGTTTGGATTCCCACCGCTCTTCATCCTCATAGACAGGATGACATTCGATCCATTTAATCCGCTTGTCTCCACTATCCTCGGGCATATCTCCCCATCTGGAAAGACTCTTCTCTCAACTTCAGCGATTTTTGCCCCTATTATCTCGGAAAGAGACCTGTTAAAGTCATCCGCAGGACCAACTACATGCATGAGATCACCTCAGATACATTTATTACCAACTCAAAAAGCTTAGCCTCAATGAGGTCAGGTGGCCTTATAGCGCTTGAGGGGATAGATGGATCTGGGACAACAACGCACTCCAGAATTCTTTATGAGAGGATATGCAGGATGGGAATGAGAGCATTTCTGACCTATGAGCCAACAGATGGACCAATAGGCAGGATAATAAGGGATTTTCTCTCAGGGAAGCTGAGGGTTGAGCACGATGTCCTAGCTCTCTTGTTTGCAGCTGATAGGTTATTTCATGTGCATGAAATATCCGGCATGACAAAGGATCGTTTTGTTATCACAGACAGGTATCTATTCTCCTCAATAGCATATCAGGGCTTATTTCTCCCAGAGAACTGGGTTAGATCGATAAACTCAAGGGCTCCTCTGCCGGATCTGGCAATACTTCTGGACATAGATGCTGACACAGCAATTGAGAGGATAAAAAACAGGGAGAGAAAGGAGATATTTGAGGACAGAGATAAGCTTGAGAGGATAAGGGAGAGGTTTCTCTCCCTCAAGGATGAGTTTAACATGTTTGTTGTCGATTCAAGAAGGCCAATAGAGGTGGTTGCAGATGAGATCTGGAGCATATTCAGGAAGTGGGCAGGAATTTAAGAGCGCTGAGGAGCCTGAGCTTCCGGGAGGAGTTCAATATCATGTGAGAGTATCTCCCAAGGATACGAAGAGATATGTCCTTCTTCCAGGTGATCCGGAGAGGATAGAGAAGATAGCGAAAAGCTGGGATGAGTACAGAGAGATCTCAAGACACAGGCAGTATTACGTGATATCCGGCAGGTACAGAGGTGTTGAGCTCATGGCTGTCTCAACTGGGATAGGGGGGCCTGCTGCTGCCATAGCTGTTGAGGAACTTGCCAGAACTGGAGCTGATACGTTCATAAGGGTTGGGAGCTCTGGAGCAATACAGGAGGGGATAGAGGTAGGGGATCTCATAATATCCACTGGAGCTGTCAGAATGGAGGGGACGAGCAGGCAGTATGTGAGGATAGAGTATCCTGCTGTCGCAAGCTATGAGGTAACCATTGCCCTCATAGAGGCAGCTGAACAGCTTGGGTACAGATATCATGTTGGGATAACCGCAACTACAGACAGCTTCTACACAGGACAGGGAAGACTTGGAATGGGGGGATATTGGCAGAGCTGGATGAAGGATATAGTGAGCGATCTGAGGAAAGCCAGAGTTGTGAACTTTGAGATGGAGGCTGCCTCCATATTCACAGTAGCTGGGGTTTATGGGCTGAGAGCTGGTGCTGTATGTGCAGTCTATGCTCAAAGAGTAACTGGGGAGTTTGGAGTTAAGGGAGAGAAGGAGGCAATAGATGTGGCAAATGAGGCTGTAAAAATACTAAAAGAGTGGGATGAGATGAAGAAATCTAGAGGAAAGAGGTATTTCTTCCCATCTCTGGTGAGAACATGAGGATAACAGCAATAGGAAATGCCAACATAGATATAACTCTCTTCTTGGAGGAGATGCCTGGCTATGATGAGGACATCCTCGCGGATGACATAATATTCGGGCCTGGTGGTTCTGCATCGAATTTTGCTGCTGCATCAAGTCATCTTGGAGCTGAAAGCTTTTTAATAGCCTGTGTTGGGTCTGATCTATTTGGAGAGATTTTCCTGAAGGAAATGAAGATGCATAATGTCTCAACTGAGTGGATAAAGAGGATAAAAGAGGAGAGGACAGGGACGGTTGTGGTGATACAGGAAAGAGGAAGGCAGAGAAGGATGATAACGATGAGAGGGGCAAATTCAAGGCTTGGTACATTAGATTTCTCCGAGTTTCTTCCTCTTCTCAGATCTAGCGATGTGGTTCATATTTCAAGCGTTTACGAGGATGTTGTATCGGGTGTTCTCAAGGTGTACAGAGGGATATCTTGGGATCCGGGGATAAAGATAGTGAGAAAAATGGGAAGAAGAATAATAGATTATCTTTCTGGTGTAAAAAGGCTTTTTATGAACATAAAAGAGGCAGAGCTTGTGTTTAAAGGGGAGGATGAGGTGAAAAAGATATCTGAAGAGGTGGATGTAGTCCTCAAGATGGGGAGCAGAGGGGCAAGGGCATATGTAGAGGGAAGGGTTTATGAGCAAAAAGCTGTCGAGGCAAAAGCCGTGGACACAACGGGAGCAGGTGATGTGTTTGATGCTGCATATACAATTGCATTGCTCAGGGGAATGGATGTGAATTCATCCCTCAAATTGGCCAATGCAGCAGCCTCGATAAAAATAGCCAGAAAGGGGACACAATCCGGTCTTCCCTCATGGGAAGAAGCTCTTGATGTTGCTGCTAAATTTTACGGAGGAATTTGAATGAATAAGGGGACTTTGATCCTCACACTGCTGGGAATAATCCTCTTCCTACTTCTATTTCCAGCCTTGGATCTGAGCAAGATACCCAGTTATGTAAACAGAGTAGGTCTTCTTCCGGTGGTTATATCTATTGTTCTGATAAACATAGGGGTCTTCTTCTACTCCTTGGGATGGTATCTCATCTCCGGAAGGAAAATACCCCTTATTGACTCTTTTCTGATAAGCTACTCAGCTCTCTTCATGAACCTCCTCATACCAACTGGCTCCACATCGGGAGAGGCATTGAGGGTGTATCTTGCCGGAAAAACAGGAAAAATGGGGAATTCAGAGGCTTTATCAACAGTAATAGCTCACAGAATAGTGATGACAATTCCATTCTTAGTATGCATAGCTCTCGGAGTGTCCAGTCTCTCAAAGCTAGCTGGAAATCTCTTCCTTCCATCGTTAATGGCTATTACACTGATATCGATTGGGACTTTGCTAATAGTGAAGATAAGTGTTACAGAGGAGTATCTCATGAGAATTCTCTCCCTTATCGAGAGAGTGACAAGGAGAAACATGGAGAAAATGAGAAAGGAGATAAAGGAGTATGCAGGGGCATTCAAAAACCTTATGAACGAGAAAAGAAGGCTTGCTGAGTCAACTGCTTGCTCCTTCGCCAACTGGCTCCTTGACATGGCTCCAATCTTCATATACCTTCGATCCCTCGGCATAGAGATAGATCTCTTCTCAGGGGCCTTCATATACTCCTTCTCCATATTAATGGTCCTGATCCCCTTGGGTATACCTGGAAACACTGGAGTAAGGGAGTGGGCAATGGCAAGCCTTCTAATGGCGATGGGGGTGGAGAAAAATGCTGCTATATTTGTCACGATAATCTCATCAACTATCACAGTTTTCCTGAACGAACTTCTCTTTGGCTTTATATGCTACATTATTGCTTTAAAAAGACTTGGCAAATAGAAAAAATTTTTAATTTAACCTTTCTGGATGGAGAGGTGATCTCATGCCCAGCCTCTCGAAATCGATGGAGAAGCTGGAGGTGGAAAGTGCATTTATAGTTCTGGACAAGGCCAGAGAGCTTGAGAGACAGGGAAAAGAGATAGTTCACTTTGAGATAGGCCAGCCCGATTTTCCCACACCAAAACACATAATAGAAGCTGCAAAAAAGGCTCTTGATGAGGGAAAAACTGGTTATACACCAGCTGCCGGGATATATGAGCTTAGAGAGGCAGTTGCCGAATACATAAGTGAGAGCAGAGGAGTGGATGTGAAGCCAAAGGAGGTTGTGATAACAGTTGGGGCGAAGATGGGGATATTCGCCTCCCTAATAGCTTTCTTGGATCCCGGAGATGAGGTCGTGATACCCAGCCCCACATATCCAGCATACGAGGGTGTCACCAAGTTTGTTGGCGGAGTTCCTGTAACTGTAAAGCTCAGGGAGGAGAGGGGATTCTCCCCAAGCGGAGAGGAAATAGCATCTGCTGTGACGGATAAAACTAAGGCCATAGTGATAAACACGCCTGGGAATCCCACGGGAGGAGTTTATTCGAGGGAAGATATAGAGGCAATATATGAGGTAGCCAAGAAGAGGGACATTGTAGTTATATCAGATGAAATATACGAACATATAATATTTGATGGTAAAAAACATGTTAGCGCTCTTTCAATAGGGGATAAGGAGCATACTGTGCTCCTCGGAGGCTTCAGCAAGTCTTGGTCCATGACAGGATGGAGGCTTGGATGGGTTATTGCACCTGAAAAAGTGGCAGACAAGGTAGCAAAAGTTCAGCTGAACTCTGCATCATGCCCGGCAAGCTTTGTTCAGTATGCAGCAATTGCAGCGCTGAAAGGTCCATGGGACGATGTGTGGAAAATGGTGAAGGAGTATGAGGCTAGGAGGAATTTGATATACGAGGAGGTAAACTCAATACCCGGGTTCAGCATGATAAAGCCAGCTGCAACATTTTATGCATTTCCAAACGTGAGCAAACTGGGTGTAAAATCATCAAAGCTCGCTGATATGCTTTTAAATGAGGCAGGTGTAGCCCTTCTTCCTGGGACATCCTTCGGGGCTGAGGGGGAGGGCTACTTAAGGATCTCCTTTGCCACTTCAAGGGAGAATATAAAGAAGGGGATGAAAAGGATAAGGGATTTCGTGAAGGAGAAATTCTCCTGATCCCTCCTCCTTTTCTTTAAAAGCCCCGGGCGGGATTTGAACCCGCGACCTGCCGCTTACAAGGCGGCCGCTCTGACCGCTGAGCTACCGGGGCATCATCACATATATGATGTCCTTTTAAAACTTTTTCTCATTGATTCCAAGAGCTTTTATCAAGTACCTTCTCCCCTCTTCTGAGGAGAAGATAGGAGGTTCCCAGTCTTGGACTATTTTTCTCCTCTTTACAATCACTTCCTTTCCCTCTATCGGGTCGAATCCTTTTTTCTCGAACTCCTCCCATCTTATCAGAATGCCTCTTCTCTGCCATGCTGGAGTTTCTGCAAGATTTATCCCAAGCTTCTTGAATACAAGCTCATGTTTTTCATGAGATTTCATCCCTCTGAGCATCTCATCAGCCTTTTTTCCTGTTATTCCCTCCTTTTCTAGGGCATAGAGCGCGTAGGAATTTATGTGGTTTCTCCAAGCCTCCTCCTGCCTCCAGGAAAGGTAGTCTATTGCATCGGAAGCACCCGTTATGAAAACCACTCTGGAGTCGAATGCTATATCATTTCTTCTCAGCTCATTTGAAATGAAAGAGGAGACAAGGGATGGTATAACAGAGTTCATCTTCTCCACCCTTCCCCTCCAGGGCAGAGGCGGGTTGAGAAGCAGTGATATTTCATCAGAAAAAGTGTAAGCAAGGTTAATGGGCATGCCCAGCTCAAAGAGTTTGGAGGTAGCTCTAACCATTGTTTCAGCAAATCTCCTGTCATACGGCTTATCAAGCCCAAGAGATAAAGCTAGATCGCTAAACCTCCATCCATCAAGCCTAAGGATCACCATAGAGTCCTCGGGAACTCTCAGGCTTGAGAATATCTCTCTGGATTTCCAGTCTATGAGCATACTCATTCATGAGCTGGGGAAAATAAAAATCATCAAGATCAATGCGAGGAGACTCCCGACCTTTAGTCGAGGAGAGGAATCGCAGCAAGTTTTAAATATTTTTCCCTTCTAAAGCTGGGGCAGGTTGCCCTGAAGCTATCTGTCCCAAGAATATAGCTAGGAGGGCCACGTCCCTCCCAGCAGGGCTGAGTAACCCAGCCCGTAGGGGACTGCGGGATGAACCTACAAAGCTCCCGACTTCAGTCGTGGAGTAGGTTACCCCTCCTTCAACCTAGCCACCTTCTCAGCAAACTCTATTATAGCCCCAACTACATCAGTGTTCCTTGTCTCATGGGCTATAAGGCCCATTGATTCCATGGCCTCCTTCACATCCCTGCTGAACTCCTTCGATATCACAACTTCACAATCTCTAAGTATTTCGAGAGCTGAGGAAGGATCCTCTGAGCTAATTCTTGTGTTAACCCTGAGTTCAACCTTAGTTGGGCTTTTCCCTGAGACATCGTATATGGCAAAATACTTCGCCTTGTTAAACTCCCCTTCCTTAACGTGTTTTCCATCCTCTGTGGCAACAGCAACTCTTATCGGCAAGATCCTTCATCTCCCCTCCTCACCATATCCCCTTACCTTCAGCCTAAAAAATTTCACTCTCCCAGCCTCTCAATAAACCTATCGATCTGGCTGGATCTCATTGTTATCTCAGCATGATCGATTCCGCCACAGATTGAATGCTCGATTCCGGATAATTTCTCCTTCATCTCGCTTAAAAGATCTTTAGAAGAACTCCTTCTTGCAGATACAAATGCCACAGGTCCCTCTGTTGCATAGGAGAGAACTAGATCATCTGATGCTCTGGACTCAAAGTAGGCTATTGCCCTCCTCTTTCTTGTCTCGCTGGCCTCCCATATGCGCAGTCCCTCCTTGGATAACCTCAAAGTCCCTGATGAGCTTATTAAATCCCTCAAAGATCCCTCCATTCCCTCATTCTTGAGGAAGGATGAGAGTATGCTGGATCCATCTAAAAAGGAAGCGGGATCATCCATATTTTCATCCAATGAGATAAATGCCAGAGAAGGACCAACAGGATGTAGAAGGGATGCCTTTACCAGGATATCATTTCCTCTTCTGAAGTTCTCCCCATCGCTAGAGGCAAATATATAAGGCCATTTGAGGGCTGCCTCCCTTGCTATGTCCAAGAAGAGATAGCTGTCCATCGAGCCAATGGCAGCTATCCAGCACAGATCTGAGAGGTCCTCATCCCCAAGCTGTATTGCCATTCTGTAACTCAAGCAGGAGAGGGGTATGCCAAGCCCTCCATCTATCAGGCTTATGCCGTGTCCATGTGAAATCGAATCGCTGAAAAGAAAGACATTTTCATGAAGCTTTTCAGCCACATCCAGTGGTCCTGGACCAGTTGGCAAAACACCAACAGCTATTAGATCAGAACTTCCGGATCTCTCCACGTTCTCCAAGAACTCCTCAGGGAGGGAGGGAATTGCAAATACCTCAACCCCTCTTGCCTTGAGAATCTCATATATCATGACAGCTGCTGCTATCTCATCCGGCAGGTTGCCGTACAATATTACAGCTCTTGATGACACGAGGTCAAGGGATGACAGGGCTTTCGACGCGATTTTGTCAACCTCTCTCCACATCAAGAGAAAGCCGAGGGCAGAGTAGATAACCTTTATTTTATAAAAAGTAATAAATATTTCAAAATATTAACAACTCCCACACGGTTATAAGTCTATCCTGCATAGTGTTAGGTGGAGCTGAGAACAAGGATAATGGGGATAAAGCTGGACGAGCCAAGAGCTGTCATAAACAGAGAGGATGCTGACAAGCTAGGGCTCATTGCAGGGGACAGGGTTAAGATAAACTACAGGGGATCCTCTTTAACGGCGCCTGTAAGCATATCCAACTTCGCTGAGAAAGGCTCTATCGTGATATTCCTTGATCTTGCCGAGAGGCTTGAGGTAAAGGATGGGGATTTTGTGGATATCACTAGATCGGATTCTCAGCTATCTGTTGAGCTGATAAGGAGGAAGATGGCGGGAGCAAAGCTGAGCAAAAGGGAGATAGAGGAGATAGTCTCGGATATACACTCCGGATCCCTCAGCAATGTTGAGCTGACGGCTTTCATCCTCTCTCTTGAGTTCAGGGGGATGGATCTGGAGGAGATAGAATATCTCACAAAGGCCATGGCTGAGATAGGAACAATGCTTGACTTCGGAGGTGGAAATGTTGTGGACAAGCACAGCATGGGAGGAGTTCCCGGGAACAGCAAGGATGCCCTGATAATAGTGCCGATAGTCGCATCTGCCGGACTTTTAATGCCAAAAACTAGCACAAGAGCGATAATGAGTCCATCTGGAACAGTTGATACAATGGAGGTTCTTGCTCCTGTTGATCTAAAAGCTGAGGAGATAGTTGAGATAACAAGAAGAGTAGGAGGGGTCATAACATGGGCTCATGCAGCCAACATATCGCCAGTTGATTCGATGCTGATAGAGAGAGTTGAATATCCCCTCAGAATTGATCCTGAACCGTTGGTATATGCATCAATTCTCTCCAAAAAATATGCAGCTGGTATAAAGAAGCTCATTGTGGACATACCAGTTGGGGAGGAGGCAAAAGTGGAGGACATGAGGGATGCAAGGAGGATAGCCAAAAACATGGTTGAGCTCGCGGAAAGACTTGGGATAACAGCAGAGGCAGCCATATCATATGGAGGGCAGCCTGTTGGAAGGTGCATAGGCCCTGCATTGGAGGCAAGAGAGGCACTTGAGATACTCTCCAGCAAGGGGAAGGGAAGTGGAAGCATAGTTGAGAAGTCCTTAAGCATAGCCGGGATGCTCCTAGAGATAGGAGGTGTTTCAGCCAAGGGAAAGGGGTACCAAATGGCTCTCTCAATACTAGAATCAGGAAAGGCATATGAGAAGTTCAGGGAGATAGTCGAGGCTCAGGGAGGAGATCCGAACATAAGGCCTGAGGATGTGGAGCTGGGAGAGCATAATGAGATAATCAGCTCAAGATCAGCAGGATATGTGACCAGAGTTTCAAACAAAGCCATATCCATGATAGCAAGAGCAGCAGGAGCTCCCATGGATAAAAAAGCAGGAGTGAAACTCTATGCAAAAAGAGGAGATAGAGTTGAGGTCGGAGATCCAATAATGGAGATCTTCTCAAGCAGTTCAGCCAGGCTTTCTGAGGCGATAAAGTTGGCGCAATCGCTTGATCCAGTCAAGGTCGAGGGGATGATCCTGGAAATCCATGGAAGAGGCCCTGTCCAGATATAGGCTGATTTTCCATGGGCATAAGATCTAATTTGCTTTAGCAAAATCCATATAATAATAGATAATTTATATGATTATATTTATAGCAGGCATTTTTATAAGCCGACTTTCTAGGCTGCCCTTATGAGGTTCCAAGGAATAATACCACCTCATGTGACACCGTTTGATGAGGAAGGAGGGGTAGATCTTTCCTCTCTTGATAAACTGCTTGATTTTTGGCTCAATTCTAGGGTTCACGGTCTTGCTACTTGTGCGAGCAATGGAGAAGGGCCTCTTCTCGATGAGGAAGAGAGAAAAATCGTCATAAAGTCGGTGGTGGATAAAGTAGGAGGAGAGATCCCAGTGATAGCCGGTGTGAGCAGCCCCTCAACTAAGAGAGTTATAAGACAGATCGAACAGGCAGAAAAACTGGAAGTTGATGGGATACTGCTGACCCCTCCCTATTACTTTAAGCCCAGTACAAGAGAGCTCTTAGAGCATTACAGGACTGTGCTCAGATCATCTTCTCTCCCAATTCTGCTCTACAATGTGCCAAAGTTCGTCGGATATGATATACCAATTGAGTTGATCGGCAAAATAGCTGAGGAGCATGGGAATTTCTCCGGGATAAAGGAGTCCAGTGGAGCAGTTTGGAGGATATCTGAGCTCATAAGGATTCTGGGGAGAAGATGGTCTGTTCTTGCTGGAACTGGAGATGTCCTGCTCCCCACTCTGGCCTTAGGAGGAGATGGTGGGATAGTGGCTGTCTCGATTTTTGCTCCTGAGTTGACCGTAAAGCTCTATGATCTCTTCAAGGCAGGGGATCTGAAAGGAGCTGCTGATATACAAAGAGTTTTGACAATGCTCAATGAGGTTGTGGTGAAGAGGTACAATCAGCTGAGCGCAACTAAGGAGGCACTAAGGCTAAGAGGACTTCCCGGTGGATTTGCAAGAATGCCATCTCAGCCTCTTTCAGAGGAGGAGAGGAATGATGTTAAAAAAGCTCTTGAGCTCGCAAACTTAATCTAGCTTTTCCAGCTAGCCTAGCAAAATTACCTCCTTTTTGCTTATCATCAAGCGAGATCAGGACTCATCTCCTTTGGAAAACTTTAAATCTTTGTCAAAAAAGCAGTACTAGGTGATCCTGTTGAGCGAGAGAAAACTGGTCATGGTTCCTGGCCCAATAAATTTTGATCCGAGGGTTCTCAGGGAACTGGCTGTTGAAGGTCTTGATCATATATCAACAGAATTTGTGAGGTCATTTGCTGAAGCCTTATCCATGCTCAGAAGAATTGTTAATGCCAAGAATGAATACCAGCCTGTTGTAATAGCAGGATCGGGAACGCTTGCCATGGAGGTTTCCGTTACAAACTTTCTCGAGAGAGGAGGGAGAGCTTTAGTAGTCTCGAATGGATACTTCGGAGACAGATTTGTCGAGCTTCTCTCCAACTATGAGGTGCATGTTGACCTGCTTAGACCTGATAAAATAGGAAGCTCCGTTGAGGCGTCAAGAGTGGTTGAAGCTGTATCAAAGGAAGATTACAATCTGGTCACCTTGACTCATGTGGACACCAGCACAGCAGTACTGCAATCGCTGCCGGAAATTGGAAATGAGCTGAGGGATAAGGAGACGATACTTGTTGTGGATGGGGTCTGCAGTGTTGGTGGAGAGGAGATAGATATTGTTAAGGATGGTGTAGATGTCCTGTTCACTGGATCTCAGAAGGCATTGGGAGTTCCTCCCGGTCTGTCCCTTTTATGGCTTTCTCCCAAAGCACTCCAGAGATTAAAAGACATCAGAAAAAGCATATCTCCCTATTACATGAGCTTAAACAGATGGATCAGCATAATGAGATCCTACGAGGAGGGAAAGCCTGCATATTTCGGCACGCCCGCAGTGAACCTGATAGTTGCCCTGAGGAAGAGCTTGGAGATCATTCTAGAGGAAGGTATGGAGAAAAGATATCTGAGGCACAGAATACTGTCTGAGGCATTTAGAGAGGGAATGAAGGCTTTAAATCTACAGCTTTTAGCAGATGAAAGTAGCGCTGCACATACAATAACTGCAGTCAGGCTTCCAGATGGAATACCATCAGGTTCTCTTGTCGATCTTGTGAGAGGCATGGGGGTTCTGATAGCGAAAGGTCTAATTAAAGATATAAACTATTTCAGAGTTGGTCATATGGGAACTGTCAATGCAAATGACATAGTTGCCACAATAGCTGCCATAGAAAGGGCTTTGACAAAACTCGGTCACAAAATAAGGCTTGGAGAAGGTGTAGCAGGGGCTCAGGAAGTTCTCTGCAAACATGGGTTCTAGAGCTGTATAACAATAAAATCCTTTATTATTTTTATTAAAGTTAATGCTGCGGTTATTCAATGTAAAGGGCAGGTCTTCCCGGAATTGCAAGCTTTGCCCTATTCTTCGGGTCATATTCGGCTTTTTCAGCCTCTACTACATGCACTTCCTCCACTCCAGTCCTCTCCTTTATCATGTCCTTTAGCTCCGATAAAATCTTGAGCTCATATTCCCTCTTGGAGAACTTGATGACCTGTCCCTTGATGAACTCCTCCACAAGCTTTCTGGCTTCTTCCCCCATTTTCATGTAGTCCTTTGCGATGTCAAATGCCTCTTTTGGATTAACTGGAGATTTTAGCTTGGATAACTTGCTTGCAAGATTGTATTTCCACTCCGGAGCGACATATATGTAAAGCTTTCTCGGCTTCGCCTTTAAAGTCCTGATTATCTTGTTCACATCCTCCACTGTTGACTCAGCCATCTCAAATGCCAGCTCTGCATCCTCATCTACTTCCTCTGCTTCAGGCCATCTAGCTGCCGAGACATATCCCTTTTCTCCCATCATGTGCCAGAGCTCCTCAGCTGTGTGCGGTATCACTGGTGATATTATCCTTATCCACTTGTTCAGCATATCCCTGAGCACAGCTGAGTCAGCGCCTCCATATCTCATGTAGGTCTCGAAGTCCCTCATCATATCGAAGAACCCTCTTACAACAGCCTCTCTATACATGTGGGATGAGTAGCATTTATCGACCTCTTTTATCGCTTTGTTCACCCTTGTTATGAACCATTTTGTCATTATCTCCTTTCCTTTTCCTCCCTCCATTCTCATTATCTCCTCAGCCATTCTGAAGAACTTCTCCAGCCTTCCTCCAACTGTTCTCATCTCCTCCTCTCTCCAGTCCAGAACAGTCTTGAGGTCGGCTGCTGAGACAACATAAAGCCTGAACCAGTCAGCGCTGTAGCTTCTGCCTATGTTCGCAAGGGGTATCACATTTCCCTTGCTCTTCGCCATCTTCTCCCCCTCTCTTATCACCAAATCGTTCAGCGTTATCTTTCTCGGCCACAGTCCCTCGGGAAATATGGCTACATGGTGGAATATGAAGAAAGTGAGATGATTGCTTATATGAGCTATGGCTGTGTGCCTCATGTCAACTGGATACCAGTAAAGAAACTCTCTTCTCATGCCCTCAACGTCCTCCTTCCTTATTCCAAGCTTTTCAGCTATTTTCTCCGGATCTCCATTTCCCAAGAATATGTAGTCCCAGAAATCGTTCTCCATATCCTCTATCCCAAGGCCTCTTATCCTGTGCATCACAGTGTATAAAGCCATGTATATCGTGGAATCGCTGAGGGATTCTATTATCCACTCCTCATCAAAGGGAAGCCTTGTCCCTATTCCCCTCTTCCTGGCACATG
>NZ_RCOS01000141.1 GCF_003947435.1 Candidatus Methanodesulfokora washburnensis | reverse complement strand
TCCAAATCTTCTGCTAGCTTCATCATAACAATCCAGATCTCCATGCTCCTCGCACCACTTCTTCACTGCCTTGACAATCCAGACAACTGTCATAGAATCCCCTAAAATGCAGTACAAGGATACTTTTATGCTCTACTATTTCTGATCAGGTATTAGTTCTAAAGTCCTGATAACCATCTCTTCAAGAGTTTGATATACAGTTATAAAGAAGCTATCAAACAAAGGCATTTCAGCTTCTCTTTTCCCAAACCTCTCCTCTGATTAGAGCTCGACCTACTTTCTTAATTTCTGAACAGCTTCTTTAGATTGAAAGTTCCCTCAAGTACTTTATCTGTAAGGAGTAGAATTGCCTTAGGTCGCCGGTTTTTTAGATGGAGGACGCAAGGAGTGTAGCAAAATTTTATAAATAAGCGCTTCTTTAGCATGATATGCCGGGCATATCGGGCTTCGTAATCACCCT
This sequence comes from Candidatus Methanodesulfokora washburnensis, assembly GCF_003947435.1. GTDB lineage: Archaea > Korarchaeota > Korarchaeia > Korarchaeales > Korarchaeaceae > Methanodesulfokora > Methanodesulfokora washburnensis. Next base: position 9,579 of record NZ_RCOS01000141.1, on the reverse strand, counting down.
TGTAGTTAGTACTTTTGTCCTATGGCTCGCCCAGAAGATGGTCCTTCCAAGGGAGAAAGAGAAGGGCATCATCTCAGTGCTGGCACTGGCTATCATATGGTCTTTAATAGAGGAAGTGCTTAATTTCATCTTCTCTCTAACGCCCTTCGGAATAATAGAGAAGATAATAACCCTTATTCTTTGGGTCTGGATACTGAAAGCGTGGTTCAAGGTTGGCTGGCTCCAAGCAGCAGCTATATCCCTTGTCGCTTGGATAATAATGATCTTCGTAAAAGGCCTCTTGGGAATCCTTCATATAGCAATCTAACCGATTTTCCTCAATTCATCGAAGGCTTTCCTTTTTGCCGTGTGCGAGCAGGAGATCTCAGTTCTGACAATTCAATGAATTACAGCCACATCCTCCTTATTCCAGCTTTATCGAAATCTCTGTCCTCGCTTGCGGAGGCAAAGAGGTTCTCAGACAAGCTAAGCAGCTGTTAAGGGATCTTGTCGAATAGAGCTGTTTTGGATACAACTGATAATACAAAAAGCGAGAAGTCCGCTGGAAGGAGGCTATACCGTTTCGGGTTTTATGCGGGTTAATCCTGGCACTCCTTCGTAGACCTGATCGAATGAGATAATCCTTCCATCCAAGCTAAGTGCAGTGGCTGCATAATGCGAGTCAAAGAAGGTGAGGTTAAGTGTTTTCCTCAGATACACGCTTGCAACGGCAATATCCGGTGTTAAAGGGACATACTTCACATTTGGGAGGACCACCATCGCAGCAAGGTCTTCTAAAAGCTTGTCCTCCATCTTCTCGCTTCTGTATATCAGCTCCATCTCCACTAGGCTGACGCTTGAAATCTCAACGGTGATTTCTCCATTTTTTAGCTTGTTAAATATTTTCTTGGCTGTATTATGATTGGGATCATGCTTGTTCAAATAAGCGAAAATAACATCGTTTTCCATCAGGGGCATTTTAGCACCTCTCTTCTCTAGCCTCTCCTTCAGCCATGAGCTCAGCCTGTTTTCTCAGCTCTTTAAATGACTTCTTTAGACTGAGGGTTCCCTCAAGCACCTTAAATGGATCTGAAGGCAGTGGAATTACCTTAAGATGATCACCAGCATTTATGATAAGGACCTTTCTCCCTATACCTAGGGATTCCCTTATCTTCTTCGGCAGGGTTAGCCTGCCCTTCCTGTCCAGCTCCACAATGCTCATTTTCCCACCTTAATGTTTTTGGTCATTAAGTGGGATTTAAACTTTATTATGATTTAGGTGGGAAAGGATATCATAAGAACGCAGACGATAGCTGAACTTCACTTAGGACAAGGAGGTTTGTGAAAACTTTATGTTCGCTTAGAATGCCTTCTTAGAGGGAATCGATGAGCTGTACCAGATTTTAGGCATTGGGACATTTAAGTAGATGAAGAGGCTAACGTCCACAAATATCTTCATTAAACTCCTCCAGATCAACTTCAGCAAGATCACCTAGATTAGCTTGCTTTGCCTTCAATCTCCTCCTTCTTAGCTTGATCCACTCCAGTGTTTCCTCAATGCTTGGAGCTCTCGTTATCGCAAGCTCTTTGTCCTTAACCTCGACTAAAACGTAGTCATTCTCCTTAATCCCATACTTCTCACGCAGTATCTTAGGTATGACTATCTGCCCCTTGGGCCCAACCTTAAGCCTCAGTTTCATCACTAGTCACAGTAATACTGTTATATAAACATCGCTTGCACATTAGGGCAGTTGACATCGAACAGAACATCTTCATTTTTCATTAATAAGTAATGAGGTATCTTTCGTAAAACCTTTTATTATTTATCCTCAGAGTAAAGGGGTGTTCGTCTTGAGGGCATACCAGAAAGCAGTCTTGATTACTGCTGTGATAATAATTGTTATTGTAATAATGAAGCTTCCTGAGGCACTGAGACCATCTGAGGTACCAAAGCCAACAGCCCAATCAAATATATCGCAAAATCCTGAGATATCCCTGAGCTGGGAGCCCATCAGAATTGTGAACGACAAGATATATGACATAAGGGTGGAAATAAAAGTGAAGAATGCGAATCAGCTAAAATGGCTGAAAATAAAGCTGATTCCAGTTGAGTACGACTACTTCATCAGCAGCTATGGTATGCGCCAAGAGGATTACTCAGCAGTTTTCCCGAATGAGAGCATCAGATCAGTTGATCTGCAGCCAGGAAGAGAGGAGATCTCGGTGAACTTCACTAATCTGGCGGGAGGAAGGGAGTACATAATATCAGCTGAGGGGGAGGATTCTGCTGGGAGAATTCTGAAAGAAGAGATAAAAACACCCTACATAAGGCAGTATGAGAATGTGGCAAAGCAGGACAATATCCTAGTGGGGGCTTATTATTATCCTTGGTACTCCCCTAGCAAGCACTGGCAGGAAGGTCACATGAACACACCTCTTCTCGGCCTTTACGACTCAAGAGATCCAATAGTCATAAGCAAGCACATAGATTGGGCAACCGGTCATGGAATCGACTTCTTCATAATCAGCTGGTGGGGACCCGGCTCCTTCGAGGACTTAACGATAAAAGAACATTTCCTGAAGAACCCGCTAATACCGAATATAAAATTTGCAATTCTTTATGAATCGGTGGGGAGGCTGAAGGTGGAGAATGGAGAGATAAGCATGGAGGGGAACAGGCAAATTCTTCTGAACGATCTCAGCTATCTGATGGAAACTTATTTCAACAGTCCATACTATCTTAAAATTAATAATAAACCTGCAGTGGTGATCTACCTCTCGAGGATATTCAGGGATCTATCCCTTGGAGATCTCCGTGACAAGGTCTACTTAATAGGGGATCTAGTCTACTGGCAGGATCCCCGATCCGAGAGCAGGATAGCTGACTATGATGCTGTCACCTCCTACAACATGCACACGAGCGTCCAAGATATACTGAACAACTTTGAATATAATGTTGATAAGAAATATGATGAGTGGCTCAATCTTTGCAGCAAAATTGGAAAAGGCTTTATACCATCAGCTTTGCCCGGATTTGACGACAGAGCTGTGAGGAAAGGAAATATACCCCTCCCAAGAAGCCCTGAAAGGTTTAAGAGACAGCTGGAAATAGCTAGGTCTCATGCCAATCTGATGATGGTGATCACAACATTCAACGAGTGGCATGAGAACACGCAGATAGAGCCAAGCAGAGAGGAAGGAATGAGGTACCTGCAGGAGCTCTCCTCATATCTAGGCCTCCAAAGAGAGGCTCTAACGGAAAAGAGAGATCTCTACCTTTTTAAAGCAGGAGCAACTCACTATGAAGTTAGGCTGTTACCGGAGAACATCAGGCTGATCTATCTGGAGCCTGATATGTGGCAGGGAAACTCCGATGTCTATCCCTTGGCCGGAGGCAGAAGGGTTGGGCATCATTGGTCCCAGTTCCTGATGCTTAGCCCTGGAAAGTGGCTTACTGACAGGGTTGAATCGGAAGGTGAATTTCTGATAGACTTTAAGGTTCTGAAAAGCAGCGGAAAATTAGTTGCATACAGCGGGAAGTGGGGTTTCAGGGACTACTTTGTCACAACAGCTGTCCACTACATCTGGGCGGATGACGAGTTTCTCTACAGATATGTGAAGACAAATCTAACCGTGCTTAGGGATATCCCAGATCCGGTTGGAGCCATATGGGTTGAGCTCATGAACGATCCGGATTACTATGCAACAGCTGTTTCGAAAACGGAAAAGGGGTTGATAACATATGATATGCATGGCGTGACGGGGCATGCGCTTAAGGAATATACCCTCGGGATCTATGGATGGATAGCTCTTATAAATCCCCTTTCCAGCGATGTTAGAGGATCTCCTGCCCTTATTCTTGTTAGGTCATCTCAAAAAGCTCATCCAACTGTCTGCAACTGCCCCAATGTGGACAACATAGAGATACACATGCTCGGAGATGAGATAAGGATGCTGAAGAAAGGAGATTACTTTGAGCTTCACTACCTTCTTATAGTCAGCAACAAGCCAAACAGCTACTCTTGGATAGATGAGGCAATAAAGAGGGCAATACCGATGATAGAGCTGATAGATAAGGGAGAGCTTCCATAGACTGGAAAGAGGCAAAAATTAGCTACCGAGATCTTATCTTCAGCCCGAAGTACATGTGTACTTTGAAAGGAAGAAAAATTTAAATTAGGGGAAGAGTCGAGCTTTCAATGGCTGAAAAAAGGCAGCGAATTCACTTGGATGCCTCTGCATTGATCTGCTGTATTCATGCCAAAGTAGCTTTAAAGCTTCAAGGAAAGCCCGAAAAAGACGAGGTAAAATATGGAAATAGACTTCTGTATAGGCTGAAAGAGGAGAAGAAAAATCCGGAGGTAAGTGTGGTGGTATCCTCTGAGGCGTTGGGAGAGACATTATTGAAGCTGCTGGAGAGATATGACAAGCAGGATTTTATTGAATGTACTGTAGCTCTATGGGATATCTTTCACGATCTGGAGCTTGAGTACATCCCTGCAAGAAAGGAAGCGAATGAAATCGCAATAGAGATAGCCAAGAGAGTAATCTGATGAGATTCTCTGATTGTCAGATAGCAGCATGTGCTCTTTCGGATAGTGACTCTGTTGCGCTTGTGACAACAGATAAAACTCTCATAGAATCCAAGGTGCTCACAGAGGTTGATAAGGAGCTGAGAGAAGAAGGAAAGAGGAGAGAAAAGCTGAATTTAACGAAATATTTAGATTAATCCAGCTTTTTTCAGATCCTTCAGTATCTCCTCCATCCTTTCCTTTGATATCCACGGCTTCAGCTCAGCTGTTCTCTCAATGGCCCAGTCTAAGTCTTTGGTATCCTCGTAAATCATCAATATTGTTGCTGCGGCCTCAAGCCAAGCCACATCCTTTCCCTTTATTAATTCGAGAAATCCCTCTTTGTCAAAGCTATCCGGAATTTTTATTTCCTTAACCTCAGGTAAATCATAGTAATCGTGGGCTAGATCAGGTGAATAAGGCCCCCTGATGTAATTGGAGAAGTTATAACCTAGGTCAAGACCAAATTTTCTAGCTAAAAATACATATTTTTGCAACTTTAACCTTGAGTCAAAGTCCTCAAGGTCTAGCCTGAACCCAGCTTCATCAAGAAATCTTACAAAGGAACTGAGAATCTCAGCCCTCTTCATCAAATCAGGGGTTAACAACCGCACCACCTGTTAAAAGTATGTGGATTTCCTATTTAAATTTTTATCATGATATCTAAAATAAATGGAAAGTTTGCTGACCAAGCAAAACTCATTGAAATCTGCGAAATTCTCACAACTTTACATGAGCTAAAATCAGTCTCCACCAGCAAGATCCCTCCTCCTCAGCTTTATCTCAGCCTCCTCAATTGCACGAGATTCAGCCAGAGCTCTTAGCTCTTTTTTGTCCTTCTCAGTTTTCAGCCATGAGGAGCTTATTTCAACCGGTTTCGGAGGTATTTTTATCAGTACAATTCTTCTTCCAGCGGGTATGACTAAAATTCTATCCCCGGGGGATACAATATCTTTTGGCAGCTTTATTCTCCCCCTGTCATCTGCCTTAACCACATATGCCATCCTTATCCCATCAATTACTCTCTTTTCCCCTAAAATATAAATATATCCCCCAGTAAATGGACTTACTTCGTCATACAGGTTTATTTTGAAAGAAAGAAGAAACTTAAATTAATAAGAATAGCTGCTGAACGAGAAGTTCTCTCATCCCTTATATAGATAAAAGACTTCAACTCCTCCCAGTTTTGCGCTCACCATCACAGGCAATTGGGTTCTCATGGAAGAGATGTACAAAGTCAGATTTCTCTCTTCCCCTGGATTTATCATAGTGGCAGAGGGTATCCAGTAGGAGGCAGGCTTCCCGTTGACATATAACTCAAGCCACTTAATGTTTATCGGATAGTTCCATGTATTTAATATAGTTAGTGTGATGTTGTCCATATACAATCCTTCAGGAGACTGTCTTACACCCACACTCCTTATCCTCAGCTCGGGCTTGAGGGGCTTTATGATGTAGGATGCCTCCGCTATCCTCGGAAGCATCACAACTATTCTATGTTCTTCATCAAGGTGCTTGCTGCTTATGAAAGAAGAGAGGTGTATGTTTACTCTAGAGCTGTTCCCGGGAGGGACTGAAAGTATATCATCATGAGCTGGAGTTGATGGTGAGATAGCAAAAGGCTCACACGAATAGTCCAGATAAAGCTTAAGATCTTCTAGGCGGAGAGAGACATCCCCCTCGTTCTTAATCTCAAGGGTTATTCTCCTCAGGGATAATTCGGATGATGCATTGAACTCGACATCTGCTATCTTAAGGTTTGCCTTCGCTCCCTTCACCTCAAAAACACTGCTCCATAGCTCTTTATTCTCATAATAAGCCTTTATAACATATTTCTTGGGTCCGATTATATTTGTGTAATTACAGCAAGGGATAAGATGTAGGTCTATCGCATTGTCAGGGTTGGCCATTGGCCCAATCACATCTAAAAAATCTATTCTCTCGCCCTCTGGTGTGAGAAGGTAGAAATAAATCGGGTAATCACTTGTATTAAAGGATATCCTAAAGGATGGGATTCCATAATCATTCACCAGACGGACGCTCTTCACCTCGAAATGCGGTATATAGGAAAGTTTGTGGACAAGAGCGGGTAGTATCAGAACAGCGATAAAAAGTACCATAGCAACAAGTATCCTCCAGATCTCCTTCATACTAACTTCTTAAGGAATTCCTACTTATAATTATTTCCGAGGTGGTAGGAGAATCCTAATGTTGTTCAGATCTCTATCACCTCCCCGAACTTATAATCCCTCTTTAACCTCCAGTACCACTTCTTTCCCAGCCTAACTCTCTCAGCTCCCAGTTCATTAAGTCTTTTCCTTAATTTTTCCAGTATTCCTGAGAAGAAACCATCTCTATCGAAGAAGATAACAGCATCCTCCACCATATCGAGATAGAGAGGCCTCATCTTTAAGGCCTCCTCCTGGGTCATGAGAATAGGGGAGAAGTCAATTCTATACCCCTTAGCCTCAATCTCCTCTATATTCAGGCTTTTTTCGAATTCAATGAAGAGATCCTGTCTTTTTAACCTCCTTTTTGGGAGATCTCTGGCTATTATCAGCAGGTCTATATCGCTATCCTTCCTTGCCTCATCTCTGGCCACGGAACCATAAACAACCACCGATATCAGTTTTCCCCCAGATTTTCCAGCAGGACAGAGGTCAGCTTTCTGAGCAAGCTTAAATACGGTTCCTTTATCCTCTTCTCCTGTTCAGTTTCCATGGGAATCCTGATAAATATCTGGAGTAGCTTAAAAGCTTAGTCTGTAGAGATCTTGGCTGTTTTCAACTAAATTTTTGTCATCGAGGATGCAATTATGTTCTTCTCTTCCATCAAGAACTTCTCACAGGCCGAGCTCTATTGGAACCTTCCCTCTCCTGAGAAAATTCATAAAATTCACTAGATTCATTCCAGCTATATCAGCAGCCTTTTCCAAACTAACTTTTCCCTTTACATAGAGAGAAACAGCAAGCATTCTCCTTTTTCTCCTTATTCTTTCCAGCTCCCTCGATTCAACAGCCATCTCGGGAAAGCTGAAGCAGATTAATGCCATGAGCTCATCATCGTTCAGATCTTTTAACCATTCTTTTACTTCATCTATTAACTTGAGCTTCTTCTCATCCATTTTTCCCTTAATTTTCTCAGCCACTTTCCTGCCCTCCTCAGTAATCCTTATCTCATCATTCACATGCACTAGGTTCATCAGGGCAAGCTGTTCTAGGTTAGCATCCACCTTGCTGTATGGGCCATAGCGATCGAGCCAGTATAATTCCCCATTCTCCACTCCGAAATATCTTAAAAGCAGAAATATCTGCTTTTGCAGGTTTTTTCCTCTTATGGGCTCTCTCTCAAGGCTATCCAGAAAAAGGAGTATCAGGACTTTTATTTTGCTCAAGTTCTTCTCGTATTCTTCAGAAGCCATTAGCATGCCTCTATTAAGAAATCTTAAAAAAAACCTTCTGTGAGCTAATGCAATAAAATCGCGCGCTACGAATATTTCCTCGAACTGTTAAATTTTTTAAGCAACATCACAGAAGTAATCTGTGAGCTGGCTCAAGAGGTTTGTTCTAGCATTCTCTGAGGCTATATTCTACATTTACGCTTTAATCTGGACTATTAAGCCAAGAAAAGCAAATTCCATGAAAGAAGTTCTGGATCTATTCTATCTGGACTTCCTCAGGCTTAACAAGAGCGATGTTGAGGTTGTAAAGCTCGATGAAAACGAGCTCATCACGAGATGCAGGAATCCATGCCCTATTCTGAAGCTTTCCCTCATATTGAATGTGGACACAAAGATCTCCTGCAGAATTGTCTCAGAGCCTGTCTGCAAATATGTGCTGCATAAGCTAAATTCCCATTTAGTATTCCAGAGAAACTACAATCACATAAGGCCCTATTCGGATAGCTGTGAGGAGCGCATATATCTTGAGAAGGGAGTTTCTGATTGAAACTTTAGGGCAGAAGTGAAGGTAATGATGCACGCGCGCTTCAATTTGAGAATCTCCTTGATTTCGGAGGATGAGGTATATGACATGGAGGTTTTCTCAATTCCTGTGAAGTTCGGGAGGTACTAGCACATAGGCAGAACGGAGTTCTCAGAAGGGGTGGAGCTCTGCTCATGAACACAGTTACGTGCATTCAAAAGTGATGCTCTTGGGCTCAACATCAGCATTCAAAGCCAGAGAGACAGAAGACATCAGCTGACCGCCTTTCATCAACAAGCTTCATCAATAGTTAATTTTTTATTCTTATCGAAAAATGACATTGCTCTTTTTCATTCAATGTCCTGATATACTGCTTCCCGGGACATCCTGATGATCTCCTCAGCGCTGGGCTCACCCTTGCTCCTCCTCAACTTTTAATTTATCAGAACAGCTTTTGCTATGTTCTTTCTCTTCTCTTCCTCTATCTTTCTTGTTATAGCCTCCCTGATGAACTCGCTCCAGTTGATTTTGATCTCCTTCATCATTCTTCTTGTCTCATTGTCCACTCTGACTGTAATCACTGCCATACTTGTATTGTTGTACAGCTTGCCTATAAACTTTAGTAGAGATCTAGCGTGCTTCAGCGCAATAGCTGAAAAAGTGAATATTTATAGATTCTTGTGTATTAGCTGAGATGAGCTGGATGTTCAGAATTAAATCTCAAGAGGAGTGGGAGGATCTGGTGAGAAGAGGGCTGAAGGGGGAAGCATGGGCACTTGAGGTTGCAGCTGAAACTGCACTTAACGCTGTAAATGATGTGGATAAGCTCAGCAGGGAGGCAGCTGCCTTCTTGTCCCATCTCGTGTGGCTGGCTGAGGAGTGCGAGAGGATGGTGTCTTGGATCACGAGGCCCTCATGCAAGGATGTAAGAGAGGCTTATCTTAGGTTAGGGATCAGGCCGGAGAGAATGGATCTCCCGATATCAGATCTTATTTTGTTGAGAAGAATGTTTAACTCAGTTCCGGCTCTCTGGGCGGAGGAATTTATATGAGGGAGATAAGCGAGTGGCTCCCAGTTTTCCTCTCTTTCTATCCGGTTCTTCACAA
>NZ_RCOS01000105.1 GCF_003947435.1 Candidatus Methanodesulfokora washburnensis | reverse complement strand
TAAGGGAGCTGATAGGGGAAACCCTCAGGTCGGCAAGATCCTATTTAAACTTGGGAAAGGGAAATCCATCCGAAATACCGCCTGTTGACTGTATATCCGAGGCAAAAATTGATCTATCAGGGATCAACGGACCAACAAAGTTATTTAATAAGAAAGAAATTCCCGTTTTCACAGTAATAAGAGCTAAACCCAGAAACAGGAAGGATGTTGAGACAATGGTTATAGAGCTCCAAGATTTCTTCTACAGACCAGAGAGATCGAGAAAAATGGGATTCAGGATAAGCAGTGCAGATAAAAGCCAAGATGCCATAACAAGAGGGAGATTGGCTTGGTTTCTGGGCCTTCCCAGAACGCAGAGGGGGACTGGATATCTTGATGCGGAGGCCAGAGAGATCAAGAAAAGGAGAGCGAGCCCAGTTCATCTCGCAGTTCATGAAAATGAGGCCCTCTTCACTCTCTTCCTCTCAGGTGATTGGCCAACTGAGATCAGATGGAAGGGAATCGGAAGACCAGTTCCCCTGAGGATAGATCTCTCAAAGGTAAAGGAGGCATATCTCACGTCTATCTCAAGCCTTGAGGGCTATCTTGACAGGACTGGATATGAAATGGAGGTGATATTCCCATGAGCGAGAGAATTTTTGACGAGATTAAGAGGATTTTTCCCGATCCCTCCTCAATAAACGTGCTCTCCTGGCTTAGGATAAGAAGCGTGAGTTATCTTAAGAGCAGGGCGGAGGGAAAGGAGATTCCCGAGGAGAAAAGGGAAATTCTTGAGGATTTGTTCAAAGCCTACTCGCCTGAGAGACTGAGAGAAGCGTTTAACAGGGCATCAAATCTTTTGGATGCACAGAAATCAGCCCTTCTATCATGTGGCTATGATGTCTTCGATTTTCTCGCGACAACAACATCCAGATTGATAGTCGGAATGGCAAGCGAGGTATTTGGAAAGCAGATATTTGAGGTGGGGCTCTCATGGGATCCCATTCTCAATCTTCCCTATATACCGGGATCTTCACTGAAAGGGGCTTTTAGGTCGCATTTAGAGAGGGAAAGGCCGGATCTTGTCCCCCTTCTTGGATCAAAAAGTGAAGCTTCCCTAGTAATATTTCTCGATTCCTATCCAGTCAGGTCTAGGTATAACCTCATCGTTCCGGAAGTAACAACCCCTATGTACAGGGAACAGGATGGAAAGATAAGGGAGGTGGAGGCAGAGCCTAAGCCCGTGTTTTATCCCGTGATAAACACCGATGTCACCTTCAGAATACTGATCGGAGGTTTTCTTAGCAATCCCCCTCGGCCATTGATGAGGGATAAGGGAAGGGAGTTGAGGAATCAGCTCGGGCAATTCCTGAAGGAAGTGCTTAAAAAGGGGATCGGGGCAAAAACTTTAGTGGGATATGGCCTGATGGAGATTCCCTAGGTGGTTTCTTGATAAGAAAAATAAATATGAAGAATTTTATTAGAATAGAAGAAGCTGATATAGAGATAGGAGATGTGACTCTGCTGTACGGTCCGAATAGCGGGGGAAAGTCCAGCATAATGAGAGCAATAGAGCTGGTTTTGTGCATGCTTTTAGGCCCAGTTCAGGGAAGGGAATATCCAAATCTCTCCGATTATGCGAGCATAGGCAAAGAGGAGCTAAGAATAGAAGCTCAGGTTAATGACCCATTTGGGACTTTTTTGTTAACAGCCAAATTCTCGCATCCCATAGAGAGGCAGAAGCCGAAAGTAACAAGCTACGAGTTCGAAAGCAAGAGATATGAGTTTCTTCACAGATATGATGAAAAGCAGGGCGGCAGTGAAGTAATCTACAGAAAGAAGGTATCCCGAATGAAATCGGCTCCTCCTCCACAGACACGGGAATACCTTCTGGATACCGGCTATCTTTCTTCGCTGCAGGGGGAAGGAGTCGAGCTTGGAGAGCTCCTAGATCTTTCAGGGAAGCTTAAGGATCTCAAGAAATATCTTGAGGAGCAGGGACGACAGTATCTTCCCTACTTATATTTGTACCGATCTTCGCGTGATGACCTTCTGAATCAGGCAAGAGATGGCATAAGAGATCTCTACTCTATTGAAAGGGCGAAAATAGGAGAGCTTATTGAAGACCTAAACATAGCAGTTGGTGATTCGATGTCTATAGAAGACCTTATCCTTGGAAGAGAGGAGATATTTGTCCGTCAAGAGGGATTCCCTGATCTTCCTCTTAGCTCCATGAGCGATGGTTTTCTCCAGATTCTAAACATATTACTTGGAATTTACAGAATAGATAATTTTATAGAACTTGCTGAGAAGCTGAGTATGAGACTAGGAGGTATTCTGCTTGTGGAGGTCTTCGATGCTGGAGTTCATGTGGACTGGCTCGTAAATCTTATAAATTTAATAATTGATAAGAAAATAAGAGTCAAGCTTGTGGCCGAGCTGCATACAGGTCTTCTGCTCTCCAGTGCTATTGCACATGGATTTCCTGCATATTATGTCCATAATGGGAGGGCCTGGAAGTTGACTAAAGAAAATATAACTGATTTAGAGCTCTTCAGAAGGGAAATAGGAGCTTACAGAGAGGTAGTGGGATGAGATCAGAATGTCTGGAAAATATGCTCGATGAAGTAAATAAGAAGACAGAAGATCCGGAGTGCGGCTCAATATCGAACATAATTGAACAGGTTAGAAAAGAGGAGGGAAAGATAAGATCAAGCTTTTATATAAAAGAGGTCAGAGTATGCAGATTGAATCATAATGTACATGCAAAGTTTAGGAATTGTCCTCACGAGTGGATAAAAGAGGGAAAGATGTTTGACTGTTTTGTACTAGTGAAGCTATACAAAAATAAGAGCATATGTCTTCATGTAGAATGCAAAAGTAGAAAAAATTTTAATGTTATACTTAAAAAATTAAAGGAGAAGATAAGTGGATACGTATATAAAGATCAATGTTTCTGCTTTAATGCTACGCCAAAAACAGTGGCTGTTGTAATCATTAAAAATAAAGTTGGTAAAAAAGAAAGATATGAGAAAGAGATAAAAAGAGTGGGATTTGATTATGCTATAATACAAGGTGGGGCCAGATGATCGTTCTCGAACTCTCCTCCGGATCACCTCATCTTCTTGGCTATGACGAGTTTGAGGTCATCACAGAGGGGCAGATTACAGCTCTCTTACTAAAGAAATGCGTTGATGATTGGGTATACAATGTGGATTGTGCAAGAAACATCCTTATTGAATCGTATGATGAGTTTTTGCAGATATTCAGGGATATTATCGGGAAAAACGCTAATAATCTTCTTGCTGCTCTGCTGACACCTAGCCCAGCAGAATATATGGGGAAAGAGATTTTGCCATTATATGAAGAAGATATTTTAGCAAATTTATATGGAGTATATATCAGCAGTAAAGAGGCTCTTCAATCGAAAATTCTGAAAAAGATAATTCCATTGATATCGACCGAGAAGATAGTCGTGTGGGATGCCAGTATTCCGCTTGAGTTGAAAATGAGCGGAATAGAATCCCTTGAAGAGGTAGCAGAGAACCTAGAGAAGCTATCCTTCAGCGTGACCAGAGGGTATTTGCACGAGGGAGACCTGCTTGCGGTTAGAACAGGAGTCAGAGGACATAGTTCATAAACGGTTTTAATGAGGCTAGTGAGCTAATGCAGTTTAGAAAAGATTACGCTGACGGGGTATTGGGGACTGTGTATGTTCCTGTTCTTTATCGGCAGACTGGGAATTTCATTAATCTCTAAGGTAAATAGACCCTAAAAAGAATGCTGTGCTAGAGACAATACACAGAATCTGAAGATAAAAATATAAAGAATGCCTTTTATCATCAGCAATAAAGGAGGTCTAGATATGGGAGAACTTGATTTCTATGTGGAACCATCCTTCTCTGTTTACTATCCGGATATGGTCTATGTAAACCCACAGACAATAGAGGTGGATCTGCTTCTCGTGCTCAATGGAGGGTATATCTGCATTGAGCTGAAGGACAATCCTGCAAAAGCTCATGAGGACTCCCTTAAGTATTTCATTAATGCACTTGCTCCTCAGCCCGTGATCTATATGAGCAAAAAGCCCCTTGAAAAGGGAGAATCCCAAGTACAGCTCCCAAATCCCCTCTTAATCCCCCCTGATAATGAGCTTATCCTGAAAAATCAACTTTTAAGCGAGCTGGAGAAGTGGAGACAGAAAGTAGGGGAATTTGAAGAAGAAAGGAGAGATTTCTTCTCGTTGGACAATTTCCTCTGCATGCTCCTTCTTTATGCCTCTCCAATGGTGTGTAAAGAAGTTCTTGAGAAAGTTCCACCATTTGATGAGAAGAAGCTTAGTCCTCTCATCAGGAGAAGAATTTCCCTTGTAATGAGGGCTAAAGGGCTAAACTTCTCTGATGAAATAAAAGAAGAAGGAGAGGAGAGAAAAAAAAGAGGAGATAGGAAACAAGATCGTGGTCCTTGTTCCAAAGCTCAGGGAATCCCTTGCTCGCAATGTTTTAGAGGCTCTCAAAAAGCTAAGGGATGAAGGAAGAGAGCTCATCCTTCTGTACACGGAGAAGAGCTCGGATGCATGCAAAATAATAAAAAGCGGAATTAACGAAGCTGTTAGTGAGAAGGTAGAGGGCGAAAACTTGGATGAGGAGTGGAGCTCTAGGGCTGTTGCCAAGGCATCAGGTGGAGGTACAATTCTGACCGTGGGAGAGGTTCCAAAGGGAGTCCTGCTGAAAATAGTGGAGAAGATAAATGGAAAGGATATTAAACTCGCGTCCCTTATAATGAGGCCTGTCTTTCAAAAAGATAAGTTCTTGGAAAGCTTGGATTCTGTCATCTCAGTCCTTAAAGGTGAGAATGGCAGGTTCGATCTATCGAAAAGGGAGGAGATAGGGCTTGAGCTCCTTGAGATATGAGGGATTGTGTGTTAAGCTCGAAAATATAGACAAAAAGAAAGGTCTCTTTAACAGAGCATCATCGCTCTGGATCTTCTTAGCAACGCATGGGATGTGGAACAGTGACATCGAGGGAAATGAGGTGAGAGCTGTAGTGGACTCCTGCACAGGAGAGGTCTCTTTAGTGCTCTCACATAAAAATTACGAGCTTATAAGAGCTTTGGAGGCAAATCCCATTTTTCACATGAATGTGGAAAGATTTGTTATACTGAAAGAAGAAGAGGGCGCAGCATCCCCAAAAGGAGGTCATATAAGGATGAAGAGGGGAGAGATAAAATCTGTTGGATGCTTGGAAACAGTTAAAGTCACGCCTCTCGCATTCCACGCCATTACAAGTGGATTTCACAGGCTGGGATTCTCATACAGAATAGTTGCGCTTCAGCAATCATTGGCCAGAGAAATAGCCGGGGCTATTGGCCTTGGAAATTCCCAAATTCGCACACCTGTCGACCTTTTCTCGGTTCCGGAGGATCAGGAGATAACAGGATCTCTTGCAGCTTTTCTGTCTTGGATGATGGGATGGAGCAAGCTGAATAAGGAGGCAAGGGATGCAGAGCTCACTACATCTGTCATAGAAGCCGATCCGTCCTTGGAGGAGCTAGAGGAAGGAGTTGACATGCTAAGACGCATCTGTTGCGGGGAGAAAATAGAGCTGAAGGTTAAAATTGAGGAGAAGAACAGAAAAGCACTTGTTCTGACAAGCAAGCTCAATTTTAGCAAAATTACTAATTACATAAGTAAGGTAGCACTCGGAAGGATGAACTCCTATATAGGACTTCAAGAGGAAATTAAGAGCAAAGTTGAGGGAGAAGAATTCAGCCTTGCTGTTGATTTCTCAGAGCAAATGGGCCCATGTGACATATATCTGCTCGTGTCAATTCTCAAATCTGCGGATATTGCCGAAAAATGCAGGGAGATCTGGCTGATAGGGACTCCTCTCTCCTATCCAACTGCCATGTACTCCTGCTTTTACCTAGAGAGGCTAATAGAGGACTTAAAACTGGGAATAAAGCCCAAATTTGCTCTTTCAAGCGAGGATCCAGCTGTCTCAAGGACGATTGCTGAGAGGATATCATCGGGTAAAAGGAAGCTGCTTTACATAGCAGCAGGCCCCACATCCCACGTGTTATCCTTTTATAGGACGCTTCTTGAGAGGCTTAAAGAGAAAGCAAGCGCAATACCGCTCACACCTAGGAGATAGCTACAAAAACTTTGCAATACCTCTAGTGTTATGGATTTAAGCGAAAGGGGACTAAAAGTCAACATGAGCAGTCTGCATCATGTATTGCGTCCCATATAGAGAGGAGAATGATAGGATCGTTTAATTACTCTCGATTTTCTGCGATTTTCAGCTCTGTTTTCACGATGGATCCCACATCTGGTGCCTTAGGGGAGTGCCTTGCTGTGAGCACAGCTCCACCTATTCTGGTATCGTATAAAGCATACCAGACTGGG
>NZ_RCOS01000139.1 GCF_003947435.1 Candidatus Methanodesulfokora washburnensis | reverse complement strand
CTCCAGAAAGACTTGATTTACTGTATTCATCCTAGGACGAGCTACAGTAGGGATATAAGGATAGTGAGGATCAAGCTTATGGCCACTGCAGGCACTAAGTACTTGTACACCCCGGAATACCTCGCCTTATAATACTCCAACGTTAGAACAAGGCATAGATGAACTGGAGAGAGCATAACTCCGAGATAGCCACCAGTATAGCTTACCAGCAGAAAGATATCCTTTATATTAGAGGAAGTTCCTATTATCTCGCTCAGCAATGGGAATGTCATGCCAGTGAAAACATATTCTCCAGCAGTCGATATCCCTACCATGAAGTTTATTAGAAAGCAAAGTGGGAGGGCTGGTATGCTTCTTGATACCATGAAGTTGTATAGAGCTAGAGCAGCGTTACTATCGTACACATACCGGATAAACATGTTTACAGCGATTACCACAGTCAGTATCTTGAAGGAAAGAGCGAACTTTAGCCCCTCCTTTACCTCTCTTTTCGAGGGTCTAGCATGTACGGTTACTATTAATGCGGATATAAGGAGAGATAAATATATGGGGAACCCAATCACGAACGTGAGGATCACTAAGATCAAGAAGGGCCAGAAATTCACCAAAGCTCTGTAGCTAACCTTATCTCTCTCAAATGAGCTGTTAAATTTACTGATCCTTGGGAAAAAGAGGAGAAGACCAGCAATCCATGAAGCTATAGCAGCGGGATATGTGGCCTTTATTATCCTAACTATCGATGTGTTAAGGATCACAGAGGCCATTATTATCCATTGAGCGATGGGCCATATCGGCATAACTACATGCCTGAACCAATAATTTACGAAGGTAGCGAAGTTACTATCTAGCCTCTGCCTCTCCATATAGTGCTCCTTCATCATCATTGCTGAGACTAGCGCACCTCCCGGCACTGGGATGAGACCTATTAGTATTGGGATGAATATGGAGGCGAACTTGGGGCCCAAGCTGATAGCAAAATTCGTGATTCTGTCGAGTATTCCGCTTATCTTCATCATATACGAAAGGAAAAAAGCAGACGAGAAAGCCACTAGAAGGGAGAGAGTGCCCATCGAGAATATGCCCTTGAAAGTTGATTCAAAAAAAGAGATTCCAAGCGTTAGGACTCCAAATAATATTGCTGAGGCCAAGACAGCTACATGAATCTCCTGTTTTATCATAAGAAGCCCCATTAGCAGAGCTATGGATATAGCGAAGCTAAGAACGGGATCTACCAAGGGAGTGCACCCTTTTTCTTTATATATTCGATGATACCTCCGTTTAGAATTATATCTAGTATCTCCTTTGGAAAGGGTGTAAACCTTTCTTCTATTTTTCTTGATAAATTAATTACTGTACTTTGGGTAAAATCTATTTCGATGAGGTCTCCATTGACTGTTACATCAGGGATAAGATGAGCTGTTAGGACAGGAAGACCTATGTTTATACAATTTCTATAAAAGATTCTTCCAAAAGATTTAGCTATGATTGCAGATATGCCGATCATCTTAAGAAGGAGCGGTGCATGCTCTCTACTCGAGCCTATTCCAAAGTTTTTCCCGGCTACTATTATATCCCCTTTTTTGACAGACCTATAAAAAGAGGGAATTACTCCCTCAAAGACATGTGGGAGCATATCTTCTAGTGAGAGAGATTCGAATCTGTATTTCCCAGATATTATATGGTCAGTACTTATATCATCCCCTAAAATCCATGCATTTCCTCTTATTATCATGTAACACCCTCCAAGTAAGTTCTAGGGTCAGTTATTTTTCCGTTAATAGCTGTAGCTGCAGCAGTAGCTGGAGAGGCAAGATATACCTTGCTGTCTTTATGTCCCATTCTTCCAGGGAAATTCCTATTACTTGTAGACACCACAGTTTCTCCCTCAGCCAGAAGACCCATATGTGCCCCAGGACATGGACCGCAGGTGGAAAAAGCGACATAACAACCAGCATTTACGAGGATATTCACAATCCCTTCTGCGAGTAGTGTCCTATATACCTTCATAGAGGCAGGAATTGCTATACATCTTGTTTTAACCTTTCTTCCTCTTAATATTCTGGCTGCAGTAAGGAAATCCTCATACCTCCCGTTTGTACAACTTCCTATAAAGACAACATCGGTTTCAATACCTTCTAATTCACTTACAGCTTTTATATTGTCTATTTTGGGCGGAATTGAAACGAGAGGTTCTATTCTACTTAGTTCAATCTCGGCCTCATCTTCATAGTTAGCTTTAGGATCAGGATAGAACTCATCCACTTTCACTCCAATGCTTTTATACCATTCTAGAGAAATATGATCTACTGGGAACAAGGCAGCCTTCGCACCCATCTCAGTAGACATGTTAGATATGGTCAATCGGGAATCCATTGATATATTTTTTAAGCCTTCTCCAGAAAATTCTATAGATTTATAGTTAAAACCATTAACACCATAAATGCTGATTATATATAATATTACATCCTTACCCATTACTGCTTTTGGTAGGATTCCTGTAAACTTTATTAGCATGACCTCAGGAACCTTAAGCCATATTTTTCCTGTGGCTATCGCTATCGAGGCATCAGTACTTCCAACTCCTGTAGCAAAAGCTCCAAGGGCTCCTAGAGTTGTAGTATGGCTATCCGCCCCTATAACTACGTTTCTTGGCTCAACAAGTCCTGATTCTGCTATAACCTGATGGCATATTCCCTCACCTACATCGAAAAGCTTTAAGCCAAACTTTGATGCAAAAGCTCTCATATGCTTGTGTATAGTCGCGGCAACAACAGTAGAAGGGGGAGATACGTGGTCTATAACAAGAATTACCTTTTTGTTATCAAAAACTCTTCCTAATGTAGGTACTTCTTCTATATTTTTTATTATTAGAGGCGCTGTTCCATCATGCATATAAACAAGATCAACAGGAGCAACAACAATGTCTCCTGGTGAAACATCTCTTCCCACTTTAGATGACAGGATTTTCTCGGTCATTGATTTATCCATTATATTAATTTCCCTCCCTTCAGATACTTTCTGAGTTTTTCTTCGCTTAATGTTGCTCCTAAGCCTGGATCATCGCTTATCTTAAATGTACCCTTAGAAAATTCTAATGTATTGCTGATAATATCATCACTCATCTTATCAAATGGTCCTCCAACCTCATTTACATGTTCCACTGTACTAGGACTAGAAGACGCTATAACGTGAAGCTCTGCTAATGCAGAGATTCCCATGTCAAATCCATGTCCAATGGTGCACTTAATATTATATGCCTTACATATATCTATCATCTTTTTAATGTTAGTTATGCCTCCCTGCTTCATAACTTTTAACTTAACATAATCTGCAGCTTCCTTCTTTATTATATCTAAAAGAGAGTAGATATCACTTATGCTTTCATCTACTAAGATAGGAATCTCCGTTTTCTTTCTTATTTCCACAAGATAATCTATACACCGCCTTGGAGCAGGTTGCTCAATCCATTTCAATTCATAACGTTCTATCTTCTTTAATAGATCTATAGGAATAAATGCTTCATTAGCATCAGCCCTTAGTTCAACGTTATAACCTATAGCTTCTCTTATTCTAGCTATTCTCTCTATGTCCTCAGGAGAATTGCTTATTTTTACCTTAATTGCTTTATAACCCTCTTCAAGCTTCTCTACAGCTTTTTTAGCCGCGATTTCCGGAGGGTTTTGTCCCACCCACCCAACTACAGGAATCTCCCTTCTATACAATCCACCAATTATCTTATATAGTGGTTCCTTGATCATCTTTCCTATTAAGTCATATAGAGCTATCTCTACCGCCGCTTTTGTCTCTAAATGTAGAGGATCCGGAAATATTTTATTAATTTCCTCCATTATAGAATATATATTAAATGGTGATTCATTAATCAATAATGGACAAATGTATGTATTAATCACTAAACAGATTTCCTCTGCCGTCTCAGATGAGTACCTAGGTATGGGATCTACCTGTCCCACACCTACTGTTCCATCGTTGGCTTCCAGAATCACAACTACGCTCTTGTGGTGAGAGACTTCTCCATGAGAGGTTCTGTAGGATCCCTTTAAAGGTAGCTGCAAAAGCAGTGCTTCACATTTATGTATATTGACATTTATATTCATTCCTTATTCACCACCTTTCAACACTATAACCTTGGATGGATCAAATACAAGCACTACTCTTGTGCTCTCCTCTATATCGATATCAGCGGGTGCATGGACTCTTAGCTCCGCACCATTTACCTCCACAATGTATATAAAAGAGTCTCCTGTAAAAGATCTTGATTTAATTCTTCCTTCAAAGGCATTACGCTTTTCTGCTGGACCTGGATAAGGACATATATCTATGTCACTAGCTCTTATATACATAACCACCTCTTCATTCGGTTTTACATCAATGTATGGAGGATCGCAGACAAGCTTTCCTAACTGTGTTTCTATTTCAATATAACTATTCATAAATTTGACTACCTTACCACGTATTTTATTAGATACTCCGACAAACTCAGCAGTGAATGTGTTCTTTGGTTTTTTGTAAATATCCAAGGAGGGTCCTATTTCAAGTATTCGGCCGTTTCTCATAACAGCAATCCTATCTGCTACTGTTAATGCTTCTAGTTGGTCATGAGTTACATATACTGCAGTTATTTTTAAGTTTTTTACAAGAATTCTAATATCTATTTTAAGTTTTTCTGCCAGTTTTGCATCTAAATTGCTCATAGGTTCATCAAATAAGATCACCTTAGGTTGCATGACCAGCGCTCTACCCAATGAAATTCTTTGTTGCTGTCCTCCACTTAGCTGATGAGGATACCTATTTTCGAGTCCTTGGAGATTAACAAGTTCGATTACCTCCTTTACACGTCTTTCTATCTCATCTTTCGGTATCTTCCTAAGTTTTAATGGATAAGCTATATTCTCAAATACAGTCATGTGAGGCCATACAGCGAATATCTGGAAGACCATTCCGATACCTCTTTTATCTGGGGGTACAAAGATGCCTTTATCGGAATCGAAAACTATATCACCATCCATAATTATTCTTCCCCTATCCGGCCTCTCTAACCCGGCAATGCAACGAAGAAGGGTTGTTTTTCCGCAACCGCTTGGTCCAATTATAGCAATGATTTCATGTTTATTTACATTCAAGTTCACATTGTCCAAAGCTACCGTTTCTCCAAATCTTTTTATTAGATTATGACACTCTATCATATATTCCATTTTCTCTCCTCCCTCTTTGATAAATATACCCCTATAAATCTAACTGATAAAATTAGTATTATCTCCATACATGCAAATGCATAAACCAACCTCACATCGCCCAGCTCCCACAAGGAGTATATAGCCGCAGTCCATACCATGTTTTTTGATGTTGCTAGAAGGATCGATAGCGGAAGTTCCCTAACAAAATATATAAACAGGAAAGTATATGTAGAAATAAAGGATGGAATCATAAGTTTTATAAGTATATCTTTTATGGTTTGGAACTGGGATGCTCCAGAGATTCTGGCGGCATCCTCTAGCCCTTGGTGTACCTGTTTCATTACCGGTGAAAAAGCTCTTGTTCCATGTCCAATAAACCTAATCAGCATACCGAGCATTATAGAGAAAATACTTACATAGATAAATGTCGGTAAGATATATAAGAAATATAAAAATATTCCAAGAGCAATAACAATACTTGGTATGCTGAGCGGGAACATACTTAGAGTATCTAACAAATTTTTTGCTTTATATGCAGTTCTATTTACTATATATGAAATTAAAAAGGTGAACACTAATAAAATAAACGATCCTAGTGTAGCAATTATTATCGAGTTTTTAATTGCAGTTATGGCTAGCGGTTTCGAAAGAAGTCTAACATAATTGTCAAGAGCGATATCTTCTAGCCTAGAAGGGAATCCATACACTTTTGACAGCGACATAGGGACCATGCCTATTATGGGAAGTATTGATGAAATAACTATATAAATGAGAACTATAGATAAAAATAGATATTTTATTTTACCGAATTTCATTACGCCTTTTCTGAATCCTCTAAGGCCAACGGTAGTCCACTGTTTTTTCCCAATAATGGATTGAGCTATTCTGTATAAAATAATATTTATTATCATTACTACTATAGCTAATGCTGCAGCTACGTTATAATTTGGAGGCCATGTTAATGTTAATTCGTATATCCTCAGCGAGGCTATTGGAATTGCAGCACGGGCTGCCAAAATTAGAGGTATTCCAAGTTCTTCCATACACCATACGAAAGCTAATAGATATGCAGAGATCATAGTAGGTACTGCTAAACCGAAGGTTATCTTCCATATAGTAACCCTTTTACTAGCACCAGATATTATGGATGCTTCCTCCAGTGAGCTGTCAAACTGTTCAAAGAATGGTTTTATTACTATATAAGCTAGTGGCATGCATGCAAAAGTAGTAACTAAGATTAATCCTGTAAAAGAATAGATCGTTAGCAAAGTTTTACCTATTAAAATATTAGTTAATATATTTATAATTCCTATATAAGGATCTAATAAAGTCGTCCAAGATAGTGCATAGAGAAACGGCGAGATCGCCACAGGAACTAGGAGGAGCGGTTCTAATTTTCCTACTAGTGGCGTATCCGTCTTAACAATAATCCATGCTGTGAACGTGGCGATTAAGGTACCAAATAAAGCTGATAGAGAAGCTATTACTAATGAATTCAAAATAGATTTTATATTTGTGGAATCCTGAAGAAGCTTTGTATATGGTTCAAACGTAAGAGAAATATTGCTTAATTTTCCTAATGATGCATTCGATAAACTATATAAAAACAATATCACAATAGGAGGCAGAACCATCAGCATAACTATAAATAATATTATATTTGGGAAAAAAGAAGAAGAGGGGAGCTTTCCCTTGCGCATACGAAGGACACCTCAACCTCTAACCCCAAAGATTTCTGCCCATTCCTTTAATATAATTTCTGTTGGTATACTATAATATTTAGTATAGTTCTGAGGAATGATATTTATTTTATCAATTGGTTTCATGCCTGGCAGAGATAAGCCTGGATACGCAGGATCCCCTCCTTTGGTTTTAACAAGCATTTCTGCACCTTTCTTTGATAATAACCAATTAACAAATGTTTTAGCTGCTTCTTTATTAGGTGCCTCTTTTGAAATCGCTGCGCATACAGGCGTCAAAATGGTACCTTCTTCTGGGTATATGAAAGCAATAGGCTTATCCGTTTCGCTGAAAAGATGCCCTAATGCACCTATTAAAACGACTATTTTTCCGCTTGCCAGATCATCAACAGCTACTGTAGACTTTGATTCCCATGCCGGTTTGAGTTTAGCTATCTCTTTCCAGAAGTCTACTCCATAATATTCTTTCATAAAGAAGAATAGCTCAATACTAACGGTGTATCGAGGATCAGCCATTCCAATTCTTCCCTGCCACTTTTCTATAAACTCAGGTTTCAGTAAATCTTTATATGATTTAATAGTATTTGGATCTATATATTTAGTATTAATGCCTATCCCCTGAACCAAAAATCTGTAGGGGTAGTAATACCCAGGTTTTGCGTACGAAGAGAAGAACTTGTATTGCATAAGATCTTTAGCGTTAGGCGGTTCATAGTACAGCAGAAATCCCTCCTTAAGAGCATTCTCCAGTGCTATAGTTTGGGCCACTATTACATCAGCTATATGTTTACCTGCTCTTTCCTCTGATAAAAACTTCTCAGATATTTTTCCTGCTGACTCTACATAGAGGGTATAATCCTTAAGCTGTGGATACTCTTTTTTAAATTCTTCCAATATAGCCCTCCATGATTCTTCCACCCCCTGAGCATACACTGTTAGGTGCCATTCTGCTGCCGCAGGAGCTGCTGGTGCCGCAGGAGCTGCTGGTGCCGCAGGAGCTGCTGGTTTCTGCATCACTATCGCTGCTGCCGCAACTGCCAATACGATTACTACGGCCACAACGCCCCAAATTATTCTTGATACACCTTTCATACAAATTCACCTTCTCAATATTTCCTTCTCGATAACAGATTTAATTCTTTCGACTTGCTCTACGGATGTTCCAATGTATTTCTCCATATTAAGCAACTCTCTTAACTCATTTTCAGTGAAATATTTTCTTATATCGGCATTTGCAAGAACAGCTTCTTCAAACGTCTTATTAGCATTTATAGCATCCTGAACAATATCATATATAATTTTATGAGCAGTGACTTTCTTTCCAGTCCTCTTAGCCAATTCAAGCATTAAGGGTTCGGCTGCCATGAAACCGCGGGAGATATACAAGTTCTTTCTCATATTCTCTTCAAATACCTGTAAGCCTTCAATTATTCTGGTCACAGATTTTACTTGAGCATGAACTAGTGTAAAAGCTAATGGTAGCACTAGAAACTCCGGTGCCATTCTAGTGGCATCTCTCTCATGTTGCATAGTTATGCTATTCATTGATACAGGTAAAACTCTGACTATCTTTGCAATACCTTCCAACCACTCACTGGGCTCTGGATTTCTTTTCTGGGGCATAGTACTACTCCCATGCACACCTTTAGTCCATGGCTCGAAAACTTCCTTGACTTCTTCGGCTGATAAATCCCTTATTTCTAAACCCATTCTTCCTATAAGGCTTGATATTAAGGATAGGTTAGTGACTATCTCACTAAATTTATCTATTCTCTGGTGCTGGCCTATATATACCGGCTTTAAACCTAAATACTTGGCTACAAGTTCATGCATCTTGAAAACCTTGTCCTTATCGCCGTTAAATACCTGAACAAATGATGCCATGGTATCCACAGCACCGGATAAATGCAAGTAAGTTATCCTTTCATACGTATCTTGTAACCTCTTTATATGGTCTTTAAGCTCATCTGCCCAAAATGCCAGCTTCAACCCGAACGTTATGGGTACAGCATGTTGTGAATGGGTACGTCCTGGCATTACAGTGTATTTATATTTTTCAGCTTTATCAATTAATATTTCTATGAGCTTCTTAAGATCTTTAATCATTACGTCTAATGCTTCCTTAGATAATAAGATTAGAGATGTGTCTAGTATATCCTGCGTCGTCGGTCCCAAGTGAATGTACTCACCATAATCTCCGAGCTCATCGGCTGCTGTGTACATCATCGACACAAGCAAGTGTCTAGCCTTACCCTTAGTTTCAGCAATTTTTTTAGGATCCAATCCCCTCTGTGAGAGAGCTTCTATTGCATCAGCTGCCTCTTTTGGTACTACACCCAGCTCTGCTTGGGCTTTTGCTAATGCTGCTTCTATTATAAGAAATTTTTTTATAAAGTTCTGTTCGTCGAAAATTCTTAACATGTCCTCCGTGGTGTACGAACCTTTAAGAAGTTCTCCGAAGGGAAGATACATTCACATCCCCCCTAGCAAGGGGGGGGATTTATTTAAAAAAATTTCCTAGGAAAAATGGAAAAATGGAAAAAAAATAATTTGCCTCAAAAAGCAAAAAAATTCTTCATTAAAACAAATCTTAGTATATTTAAATTTGTGCTTTTCGAGTTTCATAAAGAATTCTTAAATTAATCATAAGATAAGATTTTTAAAGGAGAAAGAATCAATAAGTAAGATGGAGATAGCTGTCCTGACATTTCTTCTGATTATAGCTGCCTTTTTCCTGATAACAGTGGGTATGCTGCTCCTCTTTCTGCATAGCTTGAGAGAGGGAGGAAGGGTAGAAGGAGGAGGAGTCCTTGTAATAGGTCCGTTTCCGATAGTTTTTGGCACAAACCAGAGGATAGCAAGAGATCTTATGGTAATAACCCTGATATTCATGGTAGCAGTCGTGCTTCTGTTCCTCTTCATGCTGAGGTGGTGAGATGAGAGAGATAGGCTTTATAATGATATTCCTAGGAGTTCTCCTTTTCCTCGTAGCGGCAACGCTTTCCATATTATCGCTCGCAAAGGGAGTTGAGATAAGCGGAGGGGGCTGCGTAATCATACTCTTCTTCCCCATATGCTTTGGCTATGGAAAGGCATCTTCTTTGCTTATCCTTGCATCTATAATCCTAGCGATAGTGCTTATGGCCTTCAGCTACCTCATCTTCAGGACTATTTCCAGGTATCCAGAAGAACAGAGATCAATGCCCTAATATTTCAACATAAGATGCTCTCAACATTTCTAACCTCTTTTTCCCTGAGCTCAAATGTCCCATCCGCACATCTTATCCTGAAGACAAGATAGCCATTATCCTCGCAGGCTGTCAGCGCACTAACCTCCCTGAATCTCTCTATTTCATCCAATCTTGCTGATCTCAGCTTGAGCTCGCTGGACACTACATCTATAACTTCATCTACAGCTCTTCTGACGTTACTTCTTCCAGGAAGCATCCTTCTCATCTTAACAAGCTTGAGAAAGACTTCCTTTAAATTTTCAGCTTTCTCCAATACCTCTCTATCTGAGATAGGGAAATTCTCAGCTCTTCCTCTTAGGGAGAACTTGTACCTTATCAGGTGTCTTACTGAGTGATAGAGATGTGAAACCGATCTCAGATAGGATCCTTGGAGGTACTTCTCTATTGCTAATCCCAGGGCAACCACAGCCGATCTTCTCAGGACTTTCCTCGTGATATCAGTTATTTTAACCTCTTTGGGGATAGACCGGTAGGTGCCATCATCGTAGAGGACTATTCCCCTTCTAAGCATGAAGCTGAGCGGATGCCCTCTCTTGAAGACAGCTTTTACGCTCTCCTCAGTGAGAACAGTGGCATCAATCCTGCTTTTATCTATATAGAACTCAAGATAGCCTCTTGAAGGCCTATCAGCTATTACAAGTAGATCCACATCGCTCACGCCGGGAACAAAGTCATCAGCTCTGCATGCAGACCCAAACAAGATGATGGATTTGACCTTTATACCCTCTTTTTCCACCTCTCTTCTGGTAAGATGGCATATCTTGTCAAGCTTTGCTTCATCCATCTTGCTGTTGTGATACACATGCTTAAAAATTAGAGAGGAAGAATTGCTTCTTGCTTCTAACAACTCTCACACAATAATGCACCCTGTTACCAGAATTATTGATTTCATACATGTGCGATTAGTTATCCGCCTCAAGCATCCTTCAACAACGATTTCCAGAGGTTCTCTGCAGCACCTCTGACATCTATTCTTCCAGACAGCTTTTCCACTATCGGCCTGACGTTCTTCCACTCCTCCTCGTTCAATGGATCAACTCCAGTCTTCTTCACTATTGTCCTGATGAGCTCTTTTATATTTTCCCCTCCTGCCCCGGTCTTGGGCACAATAAGCCATATATGGTAGAACAGCGTCGTCTTGAATGCTCTGGGTATCTCAGCTATGAACTCCAGCAGGATGCCATCAGCCATCTCCGCTCCGGAGATATAGTTGACTTTCTTAAGCATTGCATGAAAAACTCCAGTCGGAAGGAAGAAAGCAAGAGCTAAGCTCTTAGCAAGTTGACCAGCGGATACTGTCACACCCTTGGAACTTCCTACTCTCTCCAGAGCCTTCTTGGCCTCATCTCTGTCAAGTTCCCTGAAATCAACGCTCATTTTTCCCAGAATTTTCACAAGATGTTTCCTGGCAACCAGGCCTAGGCTAAAGGTCTTGGAGCTCTATCCATAAACCTCTTGCTGAAATACAACATGAAGGGCTCTGATTCCATATGCATCATAAAATGTCTAATTTATAAAGATTTGCTTTCTATAATCCTGTAGGAAAACATCTGGAAGGATAGCCCTTAAGTTATTAACGCTCATCTTTCTACCCTCTTAGTATTTCTCCTTCTTCCTAACAAAACTGAAAAAGAAGCAAAGAGATGGTGGAACTTGATACAAGATGACCTGAGGAAGGCGAAATGCAAGTCAGGATGGGGAGGATACAGCTTGAAGGGAACGTGATAGGTTCAAAAAGGTTGGCAGCTAGCTCGTCCTGTTGTTCGATCCGGATCTTAAACTGGAGTCAAGAGCATGGGGGAAGCACTTCATCATCTCCATTTGGAAAGATATCACTCGCAGTTCTCCTCGGGAGCTTCTCAGCTTTCTTCTTAAAATCCTGTAAAGAATAGTAAATTACTCTATAGCTAATTCAATTAGATTAAATCTTTTTATTTCTAGTTTCCTATTTTTTCTTAATGCAAAGGACAATTGGCAGATTTCAGGTCATGGCGCTGCTTCAAGCAGCCAGATACTATCTTTTGAAAGGGGATTTGGAGAAGGCAAAATCCTTTGGGCTTAACAGAGCAATATTTTATGCCTGGGCCAAGAGATCGGGAAAGCCTGTGTTTCAGAGAAAAAGGACAGCAGGAGCGTCAGCTCCATCTATACCATCCAGAGCGAGGGAGATAGAGGCCTTGGGGAATGAGAACGCATACGTGAACGAT
>NZ_RCOS01000150.1 GCF_003947435.1 Candidatus Methanodesulfokora washburnensis | reverse complement strand
AATAGGGAATTTCTTCCTCGGTTCCTTTTTCCGGAATCTCGGCCTCGCTGTCAGGATTTCTTTCCTCGCGGAATCCTTTAGGAACCAGTATCCCGGCGATATACCTGCTTCTGGGATCGGCATCAAGGATCTCCCTTACACCCTTGCTGGGACCGAGTATATCTGAGTAGAACCTTTTTACTACCTCTAATCTCAGGAAGGCGTGATCCATATGCAGGAATAAATTACATGAGGAAGTTAATAAATCTTGTCTTCATACCTCCCGCCATTCTAAGTCGTGTTTCTGGCCGAATCCTTTTCCTGCAATGTCCACAGGCAATCATATCCGAAAGCCATTCCGACGATAGTTTCCCGGAATGAGATACCTGCTAGTCCAAGAAATCCAATTTTTAAACTCAACAACATAAACTATCTTAGGCTTCCTACTCAAGAAGTGACATCAAAATTCGTGCCGCCACTTCGGAGAAGCACGGGCTGACGGTATCTGCCACCATCTGGTACCTTGTACTCATCGGTATGCCCTTAGGAAATGAGAACTCTCTATCGAATCCCATTATAAGGAGGGCCTCCTTCACCGAGATTACTCTTGTAACTCCGCCGTTGAAGGAATCCGGATGCAGGATATATGTCTTCATAACATTCCCGAAGGACGGTGCAGGCTCATCCCATCTCAGTATGTACCAGCCGTACTTTCCTGTTCTGTACTTATAAATATATTTATCTATTGTCCTAAGCTGGGGCCACACGTGATCCGGATCCTGCTGAGGATCGGTAAGAGGCCTCAGTGCCTGTCTGACGGTTTTGGGTGTTCCGGAATACTGTTCAAGCTTCTGAAAGAAAAGCTCTGCACTGCCATGCCTGATTCCAACCGTTATGAGTCTTCTCCTTTTTGTTGCCGCTCCAAATTTAGAGTAAATAACGGTTGAAAATTCCACAGAGTATCCCAGATCATTTCTGAGGGAATTCAGCTCCTTCAGAAACAGATTATCTTTTCTGAGCGGAACCACATTCTCCAGAAGAAATGCATCCGGTTTTATTTTCCTGATGTGCAGGAAAAATCTGGAAAGAAGCCCGTAATCCGGATGGATTTCCCCGCGTTTCTTCAGATTTATTGAGGACCAAGGCCTGCAGGGCGGGCCTCCGATAATGATATCATATCTCCCGTCAACAACCTTCCTTGAAAGATCCATCCGAAGACAATCCCCTACGTTATGCTTGTATGTTTTTACCGCGGCCGGCAGAATATCCACTCCAGTTACTCTGAATCCTGCACGTTTGAATCCCAGTGCCAGTCCCCCCATGCCCGAGAAAAGATCCAAGACTCTCATCCTTTCCTCCCTCTTACGCCGTATATTGTGACCGGTTTTGCATGGAACATCCGAAAAACTATTCTCCTTCCTGATCTGTTTGCATTTCTTTCACTGGATGCACGCTTTAGTGATCCTTTCAATGAGGTCTCACCTTCTTGGGCTTTACAGAAACAGGGAAATTTATAAATCTTATCTTAAAAATTAAACCCAGATATAATATATATTTCCACGGATACCGTACAAGATTTCCTTGAGATGAAGCCTGAATCAAAGCTCAAGATTATTTGTCTGAACATCTCTTTGCGGACACGGAATTCTTCGAATGAAAGTGGAAGTTAACACGTTAAATCAGGATGAAACTGGAAATAGCGGCTTCATAAAAGCATAATCTCTTTCTTTTCCCCTACCAGAAGAGTAATATAAAGGAAGCAAATTTTTATGATTCGGCTCCGGTGAGGATGACATGAAAAAGGAGAATCTTAACCTGATAGCCAGATTGGTGGATGAGATATTTCTAGATCCGAGGGCTTTAAAACTGGCCATAGAGGTTCTTAATGAGGAAAAGAGGGAGGCAGGTCTGTCGCCATCTGACCTTTACTACATAGGAATGGCTGATACCGCATCATGGTGGTGGTGCGCCAGAAAGAGCATTCTGGCAAACAAGAAGATGGAACCCGAATTCTTTCTGGCACATCTTTCCGACAGAATAGAATATTCGATGATCCTCGAGTATCTGCCCGTGGAAAGCAGATCTCTGGAGGATATAGTTCCCAGGCTTCCGGAACTTAAGTGGGAGGACATTGAACATGTTCTGAAGATAAAATCCGAGGATCTTCAGGAGATATCTGATGAGGAAGTGGATCTTCTTGCGCTGATGGAAGGAGACACTGAGGCTAAAAGGGAGGGTATAAGGGCCCATTACAGGATAGCAGAGCAATATCCCACGATCAGATGGGCTTTCAGATGGAGGGATTTCATGGTCGCAGGAGTGCCAGATGGGATAACGGACAGTTTCGTCTATGAGTTTAAGACGACAAAGGATAAGTTTCTGCTGAACTATATGAAGCCTGTTGCATTCACTCAAGCCGATTTATATGCCCATTTCTTCAGGAGACCTCTGAAAAGAGTCCAGATATATCTAAGGGAAACGGGTGAGATGCTCACCTGGACAGAGGCTGCGGATGAGGAAAATGCAAGAACAACACTTGAGAAATTCAGGGAAGCTGTAAGGGAGAATAAAGCCCCGAAAATGCCTGCAAGCTGGAAGTGCAGGAAATGCGAGTTCAAGCAGGAGTGTATCTCAAGCTTTGATTGATAAGCCTTGAAGTGAAGATTCCTTGTTTTTGTTTTAGCCTCATTATAATTCTGTTATCTATTTTTACTTTTAAAATCATAGTAATAGCAAAAATCATCCCTCAATAATAGATCTTCCACCTGTTTCCGCTTCTTTTATATTTCATTAATTCTAGAAGTTTTTTAAGCAAGATTCCCCCATACTCGACTACACGCTCAGAAACTCCTGCTCGATAGAATCAAGGATCTTACCGAGCTCCTTTGCTTCATGAATCTCTTTTATGCTATATATGTATTTTCTTATCATACCATAACAAAATTCAATATTATTCGTAAGTTCCTCTATTCTTTTTCTGATATCTTCTTTTTCTAACCCGAGAATTTCTGCTATACTCTCAGCTTCTTTCTCACCTGTAGGTGCCAGTACCTCAAGCTCAAAGATATCCAGTAAAGATTCTGGCTTAGGAAGCTCTTTTAGAATTCCCATTGTTATCCTTTTTCCAGGAATATCCTCCAGAAAAGCAAGCGAAGAGAAGTACAGGAGAGATGATTCCACATATAGCTGGAAAAGTTCGCCTAACGTTGTTCCCAACGCCTTGCTCCGGATGCTCTCGAGTTTCTCTCTCATTTTTTGTAAGTGGGCGCTTGTGTATTGCTGTAGGTATTGAGGGTCAGTGTACAGTTTGTTCTTATGCTCCAGAGTATCTATTGCCTCCTTTATGAAATACATATCTCTCGATGTAAGTTCTGGCCTTCTTTCCAGTCTTGAACAGTAGAATTCCTCATAATTCCCAAGCTGGTCAGACCTTGCCAATCCTCTAACTGTAAAGTTAGTCGATCCATAGAATTTCTGGCGGTAAATGTATCCGTCAGAGCATATGTGATAATAAAGCAAAAATTTTGCATGATTTATAAAGTTGTATAATGTAATCTCCCGCCCTTTTTTGCCATGTAGAGCTACATAGCACTTCCTTCGTAATTCATCTACAGCTTTTCTCTGCAATTCTCCTATAGCTCCCCCAAAAGCACTTGGAGCCATTGTCCTCACTATACATATGGCACCCTTCTCTGCTACTGAAGTAAGTTCCGCTACCAGCGAGCTAGCTGTTGTTATAATATAGCTCGATGCATAGATTAAAGTTAATAAGTTATCTTCTGGACTAGTTCTATTGATATGACGTTTAGCTTCGCTTAGTATCCTACTTATTACCCTTCGGGCATTATCCGATTCAGGATGCTTTATCTCCATACCTACTACCCAAGAAAAAAGATAGTTGCTATATTTATGTTTTGTCATCTGCAATTAGCTATGTAATTAATTAAATGACTGAATCTTAATGCCCTATTCTCCCTGAAACCTGAAGATGATCAGCTAAAATAACCCTTTAGCAGTTTTTAGAGAGCACAGACTAGATCTGCTTTTCCATTCTTATTCTGGACTACTTCAACCTATATTCGAGTTTCTTCTTCGGAAACTCCCCTGGAGAAAGTATGTGAAGCCAGTCACATACCTTATTCCTGTACTCCACCGCAATATCCATTATGGCTTTTAGCTCGCTCCTGCTCACATTACCGCTGGGGGCCAGCAACTTCAGCAGACCTTCCCCTATTTTCTTAACAGCCCTTTCATCCCTTATCGTGTAACTTCCTATAAGCTCGACCTCTTGATCTATTATATGTGAATAGTTGATCTTTCTCATTTCATGCAAAACCTCGCAGAAATAGTCGGATGCTATTCCGTATCCCCTTGAGAGATGCAACGCTGACATGCTTATTTTCGGAAGCTCCCATCCAGGAACCAGTCCAAAAACCCTGTCTATGATTTTCTCTGGATCCTTCTTCCTCATGTCCTCAGGCAGGACATAGGTGAACTCCTCAACCGGAGTGTACTTTCCCTCTCCGGCCTCCACCTTTACGTTACCCATGAACATTAAGGAAGCTGTGCTGACCGCCCTTTTAGGCCCTCTTTCATAATGCCCGCTCTCCATGTAGTCAGCAAGCTTTCCTATCATCTCATCAGGATTGGAGAATTTTACCTTGCTTATCTCATCCATTATTATCGCATCCTTCAATGCAAGTTCTCCCAGAGTTCTTCTTGCGATATTGTAGAACAGAGTTGCAGGGCTTATGTTTCCGCCGGAGAATATCCTAGTGTTGTAGGAGACGTTCCTGTAGAGATAGGTTTTCCCGGTCTGTTTTGGACCGAACTCCATAAGGTTTACATTGCACTCAATGAGGGGCAGCAATCTGGTCAGGAAGACGAGTTTTTGCCTCAGACTGTACCGTTCGTGGTTCAACCCTACGGTATTTATCAGAACATCAAGCCATTCCTCAAATGTGAACTCATCCCTTGCCTCCTGAAATGGCTTTATGTCCCTTGTGGGACACTGGAACGGGATGAACTCCTGTATTAAAATGGGAGTCATTCCCTCTGGAGCGCTATCGGGGGAATATACCACGGATACTAGGCCCCACATGCCCGTCATGAGGAGGTTCTCGTTTCTTGCCACAACGTTCAGATCCACCATGCAGTCCCTTATGTTGAGATTCTGGAGATGTGCTCTGTAAGTTCCGAGTTCAATATCGGTCTCGACCTTCACCTCCTCTATTAGCGTGAGCCTTCCAAGCTGCATCAAATCCGAGAGCACCTTGTCCCTCTCCCTTGGCTCGTGATAGTACTTGCTGACAAACTTGGAAAGATGCGGAAGATACTCATCCCCATATTTCTCCATGAACTGAGAGGCAAGATACTCGCTCACATACCTTGGCAGCATGAAAAGCTCCTGTCTGTTTGCAACTCTCTTATCTGTGGCCAGATCCCCGAAAACCCTCTTCACCTTATTGAATAGCTCTGTTGCCATGTGGCAGCCCCGGATCCATCCCTTGATTACCCATAAACTTTATCCCTCCGCTTTAGGAGAAGTCATTCAAGTTTCTTCGTCCAGAAGCTCGTCGATCTTGGAGGAGAGGAGATCTCTGGTCCTGCGCCTTTCCTCCTCTCTAACATAAAGGGTGAATTTACCCTCAACAACTCCCTTTGATGTGATCACCTTGTATGGAACCTCATACTCCCCGGCCTCTAACGGTTGAATCTTGATATGGAACTTATCCTCCTCTTTACTAGTCTCAAGCTTTGCTGGGATGGATGGCGGCCCAACCTCAATTACCAGCTTGTCTTTTAAGGGATTTATAACGGAGATCTCTACCACTCCGATTGCATTTGGCTTTACTACAGTGTTCAAAAAGTCCACCTTAATTTCCTCAGGCTCCTCAGTAATTTCCTCCTCTTCCTCGGGAATCTCACCCTCTTTCAGGACTGCCAAGCATTTTCTGATTTCATCTAGCTCCTCGTCAGTAATCCCGTGAAGTTGAGCAACAGTCTTATCTATTTCCTCCTCAATCTTACTTAAATCCTCTTTCAGATCTTCTCTATTTTCCTCGTAGATTTTCTTTGCTATTTCATGGGCCTTACGTGAAAGTTGAGAGAGTCTTTCATGAAGGGAATTTTTAGAGTCGAATTCTGGAATTTTAATATATTGTGTAATATGCGTTTCTTGCCTAAGCTCATAAGTATAGGATGCAATTGTTAATAGAGCTATTGATGAATTTAAAACTCCTGTAACATAATATGCCTCCTCCTCATCTTTAAAAGGAATAAGAATTAGAGAATCATTAAGAATTACTGGCCTGTTTCCAAGAAATTCTGCCTTAACAGGTTCTAAAACGGCTGAAGCAAAACTTATAGCTTTACCTGTGATAGCTCCAGCGATTCTCTTCCAAACAACTTTATATGGATAAAAAGTATAATCTCCAATATCATAGACAGAGTAGAACGGATTTCCCTTACCCCAGAGCTTATGGATAGATCTACTCTCTAGCTCTTTCTTAAAATTGCTGAAATAGCCGTAGGCTTTAGGAAAATTGATTTTTATCTCACTCTCTTTAATAGGATCTCCAGTCTCGGGATCATGTGGAATTATTATCCATCCATAGTCTCCAGCAACATACCACCTCTTAACATCCCTTCCCCTTATCAATGGATAGACCAATTCCTTTTCCACGATTTGCTCTACCTGTTTTACTGTTTTCTTCTGTCCAGGCAGTGGTGGATTTGTGATGAGCAGACCATCTGGAAGCTCAGAAGTTATCTTTATCCAGTAAACTTGGTTTAATCCTGTATAAACTCCAGCGTGAGCCCTATACCAAGGGCTACTCCCGATCACTTTCTTTATCCCTTCATAAGCTTTATCAGTTATCTGCATCCAAGGGCTTCCAGGCTTATCTTTCTCTATCGGGAGAAACTTCATGTTAAATTGCTTAGTTGTTCTCTTAACTTCCTCAAGTTCAGCCTCTTGATCGACTCCTCCACTTCTTGGGTTGTGCCATATCACACAATCAACAGGAAACTTAGTTCCTTCAGACTTCTCGATGACTACCAGCGAGGTTCTGTTGACTGCACCTTCGAATGGATAGAGGGTTACTAGATCGTGTATTTTCAGGACTTTGCATGGACATCTTATTTTTCCCCTCATCGTTCCACTTGCCAGAAATTCCCTGAATCCAGCACCTGCTTGAGTCTTGTAAACTGTGAATGGGACCAAAAAGGAAAGTCTCCCACCATCCTTCGTGAATCTATCCAAGCATCTGGCAGCAAAAAGCATCGCTATGTCCTTTTTCACTTTACCCAGTGCTGCTCCTTTGGTCCGCTTGAGCAATCCATAATCATCCCACAACTGTTTGGTGCTGTTTCTGTAAAACTCGGGCAGATTCTCCCAGTTTATCCAAGGTGGATTGCCGATTACATAATCGAATTTCTCCTGTGAGGTTAGAACAAGGGGAGCAAAGGCATTCCTTATCACCGAGACCCACACATGATTTTTCTTCTCCTCCTCAAGCCTCAGGAACTTTCCATAAAGCTCTTTTACATCATCAAGCTCCTCTCCGCTCAGCCCGATTTCCCTCTCAGCTATTTGTTTGAACTCCTCCGGCTTATATTTCAGCCTTACATACCTATCTATAGCCTCAAGCAGTTTATTCAACAACCCTCTCTCTACTATTGATCTGGGTAGCTCAAACTCCTCTACATAAGTCCTGATGACATACATCTCACCTTTAAGTGTGGATTTAGCCTCCACTAGGAGGGAATCCGCAAGATAAACTGGAATCTCCACTGGACCCTTTGCATAACTCAGCATATCTGCCATGACCAGCAGGTAGTTTGTCCTTGCTGCCAGCACAGCCAGTGGATTAAGATCGAACCCAACAACGTTCTTAAAGATGTAATTCGGCGTTATATCCCTCAGGTAGTGCTCCTCAGCGTACTCCTTTAGCCTCTTTATAGCAAGAACCAAGAATGTTCCTGAACCACATGCTGGATCCAGTATCCTGAGGCTCAGAGGGGCTAAATTATCTCCTCTCTCCTTCGCCAGCTTCTCAAAGTTTTCCAGAGTTAATTCAACTTCATCCAAGACAAGCTCCGCAAGCCAGTCAGGAGTGTAATACTCCCCCAAATCATGCCTTATCTTCCTCGGAACTAGGTTTTGATACAGCCTTTTCAGCATGTCCCTTGTGAGCTCAGGCTCTAAAACAGGCGTGGCGGGCTCATAATCGGATAGTTTCTTTGCTACATCGCACAATGCATCTGCCAGTTCCTTATCTAGCTCCTCCAGATACCATGAGAAGTAGTCTCCCTCTATGAAGTTTGTTATGTTCAGAAGATTCCTGAATATTCCTCCGCTTTCCAGCTCTGTCAATGAGCTCTTGAGAAAATCCAGTCCTTTAATGTAAGCATCCTCCAGTTCAGCTACATAAGACTTCAGGAACCTACCCGCTCCGTACAAGTAGGCGATCTCAGCCGCCAATAGCTTCATGAAGAAGGCATAGTACGTGTGTATGGAGAACAGTAAGGCATCGTAGTTCACTGGATTGCTTACTTCATACTCCGCCTCCAGCCCTTTCAGCTTATCCGGGCTGTATGCACATACCTGTGAGAATACCCTTTTCCAATCGTTAAACAGTGCCTCTACCTTTGGATTTTTGCTTGTTAAAAGCTTGTTGTAGAGGACTTTAACTGCCTTTCTCGTTGTGGCACTTTTAGGACCAAAGTCCTCCAGCAACTCCTCTGTGCGCAATTTCTTCCTTCTGAGTCCCCTTATTGCCTCAATCAGCCTCAGTATGGATTCCCTGTTGAGATCATATGGACCTCTCAGCAACCAGTCCTTGGTCTTTGGGTCATACCTGACGAAGGCTATCCTGTCGCAAAGTATAACACCTAGAAAGAGCTTATACCTCCCCTCCACCTCAGCTTCCTTCTTTATATAACCTATCAGCTGCTCCTTAGCACTGGCTATATCCTGCGGTCTGGAAAGCTTTCCTGGAGCCTTATACTCTATTATAAGGTGACCATAGAGAGCATCAGCCCTCCCTCCTGATACAAAAGTGTACTCAAATCTCCCTGGCTGGAGACCCAGCTTGGATATGACTTCATTATAAAGAACTCTCTCCGCATTTATCTTAAATTCCTCCTCGTTTTTAGCTTCAGCAGCAATGGCCTTAAGTTCTGCCAGAACCTTGTCGACATCCACTTGCATATCCATCCGCTGGATCACCCATTTTCATACTTCGCATAATTTTGCCAGAGAACAGACTAAAACCTTTTTCTTTTAAGAAACTTTTCACACTCCTCCAAGCAAATTATGATTGTGTATTATACCGTTTGCTATAAATAGTCTAAAGTGATTGCTTTCAGCTTCCTGTTCTTAATACTCAGAGAAGATAAATTATTTATTTTTCTTCCCACTAAAAATCTGGGTGTTATATTGAGCGAGATCATGGGTGTGATATACCCTGTGCCCTCCAATCTGTTGCAGAGGATATTTACCGGCAAGGATGTGTTCATAAAGCACCCAACATGCTTCAAGCAGCTCAAGCCGGGACAAAAGATCCTTTTCTACTCATCCCACGAGATAAGGGGCATTGTGGGAGAAGCTACAATAAAAAGGATCGAGATGATGAAGCTCGATGACATATACAGGAAATATGGAGAGAGGGTTTTCATAACAAGAGAGGAGGCAAGAAGCTACTCAAGGCCCTTAAAGGACAGGAAAAAGGGAGGTTCAGGCAGGGATGTGACATTTCTGGTTTTGGAGCTTGAGAACATAAGGAAGTATGAGAAGGCAGTGAAGCCGAAGAGGTTCATAACAGTGGGAGGGAAGTACCTGACAAAGCAGGAGTATGAGAGCATAATAAGGTCTCAATAATTTGCCGAAAAGTTTTTCCGAGTTCTGCCCCGTTTATTATCAATGCCCAATGTATTTCTAGCTCCAGGTCTTGCAGCTCATATACGAAGAAGTATAGAGGAAGGAGTTTCTCTTGAGGAAATAAACCCAAAGAAACAGAATCTTATCAGATTAATTGGGAAAATAAGGCCTCCTATCAAAATGTGGGCTGTCAAGCAGTCTATCAAAAACAAGTGGAAGAATGTTAAGGAAGGGGATATTATTCTCTTCTACAGTGGGGGCAAGTTTATCTTCAGGGGGGATGTAGCTTTCACCTATCCCTTGAAGGAGTCAGAGGAACAGCTGAATGAAGCAAGAAGGATAGCTGAGATTGTGTGGGGAAGGGATGCAAGAGATGGAGAGACATGGCCCTACCTCATATTCCTATCTAAAACAGAGGAGGTGGATATTCCGCTGGATCAGTTGAACAGAGCAGCCGGTTATCATGAGAAATATGTCGTGAATGGATTCACAAGGGTGAGAAATCCCGAAGGTGTTCTTAGTCTTCTTGAGGAGAAATACAGAATTTCTGAGAAGAAACCAAGGGCAGAAGTTGTGGAGGATGAGCATGACAAAATAGTCCAGTACATATATGAGATAGGGGAGATGATAGGGTACCAGCCCGAGAAGAAGTGGAGGGTGGACAGATCTGAGTACGATGTAGTCTGGCATAGGCCTCCAAGAGAGGGACCTCGTTGTGTCTTCGAGGTTCAGGTTAGAGGAAGCGTTGAAAGCGCTCTTCTAAAGCTTAAGGATGCATGGGACAGATGGGGCTCCACAGTTTTTCTGATATCATCACCAGAGCAGATAGAGGATGTAAAAAAAGAAGCATCTCAGAGGATCCCTTCATGAGCTGGTTGAAGAAAATGCTATTGCCCTCGTTACCTTCCAGGAGATAGAGGAGTTTCACAGGTTCAAGATGAAGTATGAATGGCTGGAG
>NZ_RCOS01000129.1 GCF_003947435.1 Candidatus Methanodesulfokora washburnensis | reverse complement strand
GACCATAAACTCACCGAAAGCATCTACATGAAGCAGTATATAAACAGTTAATAAGGAGCAAGGGACACTTTTCCGGTCATTGACCGGCAATGACCGGATAAAGAAAATTATAGCTGAAGGGTAGTCAGAAAGTTTAGAGTTCAAAAGATCCCTCTCAGAGCTAAAAGAAATCCTAGAAACTGTATGCGCGTTTGCCAATTCTCATGGGGGAACTGTGCTTGTCGGCATAGATGATGATGGAAGCATATTAGGTGTGAAAATCTCCAATAAGACTGTTCAGAAGCTTGAAAGGGAGATTCACGATAGAATAGAGCCATTTGTCTATCCAAATATCAGGATTATCCCCGTGGATGAGAAGATAGTGCTTTCAATAGAGGTTCCTCAGGGTATCTGAGAAAACTGCGAGAAGATACCTCAGCAAGCTGGTGGATCTAGGGTTAGTAAGGGTTGAGGGAAGGGGAAAAACATAAAGTACAGATTAGCAGAAGCAGCTTGAAATTTCTCAAGGATGATCCATGGTCCTTCTGAAGTCCTCCTCCACCAAACTTCTCGCTATATCCAAGTAAACCTCTGTAGTTGAAAGCTTGCTGTGGCCCAATATCTTCTGAAGGGCCCTTATATTCCCTCCTCTTGCCAGATACATGACGGCAAAGGCATGTCTTATACCATGCGGGCTGACCCCCAGAAGTTCCTTTACCCATCTCTGCACAGTTCTTGCTGAAACCCTGAAAATTCTATCATTATTTGCTCCTTTGACATACTTGCTGACTATTTCAGCGCACCAGGATGTCATATAGACAATCCTCTCCTTCCCTCCCTTCCCTATCACCCTGATCATCCTTCTTTTCAGGTCTATATCATTGGTTCTGAGGGAGAGAACCTCTGAAAGCCTCATTCCAGTGGATAGAAGGAGGGCTATTATTGCAGCCTTCTCTCCCTCCATTTCAGATATTCTTCTCTTCAGCTCCTCCATTCTCCTGAGCAGATCCTCATCGACCCTGGGTATCGGGCTCGACATCCTGATCTCCTTTGCCCTGTCCCTACAGTGCTTTGATAGATCCTCTCTCTCCACATACCTGAAGAACCTGGAGAGAACGTAAAGGTAGGTCTTCATAGTCCTCCTAGATATCTCCTTTTTTGAGATCCAAAGATCTATATCCTTCTTCTCCAGAGATTTCAGATCCTTGCCTACATCTCTCAGAAATGACTGGACTATGTATCTGTAATTCCTTCTGCTGATCCTGCTGAGGCTGGATGCAAACGCAGCTATCTCCTCCAAGCTTCTCCCTCCATAATTCTCAAAATCTCCTCCTTTATCTTATCCCAGTCCCTCTCAAGCATCTCCCTGTTTGGATAGTTGTAAATAGGTCCCTCAGGCCTTTCATTGTAAAAAGGCCTGTTGCATCCGGGACAACCGCTCGTCAGAAAGGCATCCTTAAGCTCGCTTCCTCCGCTCAGCAGATACCTGTAAAGCTGGACAGCTCTGTATCCAAGAACATCAGGATATCCACCGTTTTCATTTGGGGTGAATGAGAACAGAGCTATCTCTGCTCCCATCGATTTTATCCTTCTCATTATCTTCATCATCTCCTCGATGGTCTCCCCTATGCCATATATCAGATGAACATACACTT
The DNA here is from genome assembly GCF_003947435.1 of Candidatus Methanodesulfokora washburnensis. Classification (GTDB taxonomy): domain Archaea; phylum Korarchaeota; class Korarchaeia; order Korarchaeales; family Korarchaeaceae; genus Methanodesulfokora; species Methanodesulfokora washburnensis. The sequence goes on along the minus strand of NZ_RCOS01000129.1, from coordinate 55,892 downwards.
TCCCCCTCCCAAAAACTCTCACAGAGTCCTCTATGAACTTCATGTAGGCTTCCCAAGAGAACGGCTTTCTTACAAGCTTAAATACGCTTTCAGATGAAGCATCAAGCCCTATTCCAAGGAAATCAACTCCTTTTTCTGCTGCTCTTTTCAAAAAATCTGCTGGAAGAGGAGTTGTTGCCAGAGAAATGCTTTTTCCACACTTGGACAGCTCATCCAGTATGCTGATGGTCTCCTCCTCAAATCTGGGCTTTATTATAGTTTGAAAACATATTCTATCAAAGCTATGGAATTTATCAATTATATTTTCAAGCTCCACCAAGGGCCAAGTTATCCTGGAAAGCTTGTCCTTTCTTGCTGGATTATACATTGACTGAGCGCAGAAGGAACATGATCCCATGCATCCATTTTCGCTGTGCTGAAGGAGATATGCTGTCCTTGGCTCAGCCTCCATTCTCCCTCTAAGCATCCCCATCTTCACAAGAGTTCCATAAGATGCCCTTATAAGCACACTAAGTGCAACCTGAAGGTTATTTAACTTTTTTGCTATAAGAACAGTGAAAATATATGAAGCTAGACAAAAGGAAATTAATAAGGGGGATGTTTTAGGCTTAATGAGGGTGCTGAGGGAGTTTGATCCATGGAAAGGGGAGCTCTGCACATGTCCCAAGAAGTTCTCCTTCTCCCCATACACTGGATGCGGCCACTCATGTTTGTACTGCTACATCTCAGCTTATATAAGGGATCCCTTCAATCCAAGGGAGAAAAAAGATGTCTTGAGATTTCTTAGCATGGATCTCAGGGAGATAAAGCCCGGAAGCATCGTGGCAATGAGCACAAGCTCCGATCCATACACCCCTCCTGAGAAGGAGAGAGGGATAACCAGAAGGGCAATAGAGATCATAAGAGGAGCTGGAATGAGGCTTCTGGTCATGACAAAATCTGATCTTGTCGTCAGAGATTCTGATCTCTTGGAAGGAGCTGCAGTGAGCTTCACCATAACAACTCTGGATGAAAAAATAGCAAGCGTATTGGAGCCTGGAGCACCTCCTCCTCTCAAGAGGATAGATGCGATGAAAAGACTTTCAGAAAGGGTAAACTTAATCTTAAGGCTTGATCCGATAATACCCGGCCTGAACGATGATTTTGAGGACCTGCTCGAGCTGGCAAAGGAGGCAGGGGTATCTCATGTCGTTTCATCAACATACAAGGCCAGACAGGACAGTTTAAAGAGGATGGAGGAGGCATTTCCTTGGCTAAAGCTTCATAAGCTCTACTCCGAGGGCACGAGAATATCCGGATACCTATATCTTCCATATAGAATCCGAAGAAATCTTATGGAAAGGGTTAGAAGAAAAGTTTTGAGCCTTGGAATGACATTTGCCACTTGCAGGGAGGGAATGCCGGAGATTCACAGCCCAGGTGTTTCGTGTGATGGCTCCCATCTTTCCTCAGCTATAAGAAAATTTTTTGTATAAAGTATTCATGTTTAAATTATGTTCTTTTATCTTTATGGGGGATGGATTCTCGTGAGGACTCCGGCTGTCGTCATATCTGGATATAGAGGGAAAATAGGAAAAACCTCCATCACAATGGGCATAATAGAGGGCCTGAAGAGGATGGGTCTCAGAGTTCAGCCGTTTAAAATAGGCCCGGATTTCATAGATCCATCTTATCACTCGCTTCTAGCTGGCAGGGAGTGCAGAAATCTGGACTCGGTTATGTTCACAAGGAGGACTCTGGTGTCCCAGTTCATCAGGAACACGAGAGATGCAGATATAGCAGTTGTAGAAGGGGTTTTTGGGCTTTATGACAGTTATGATGGGATAACAGAGGCTGGCAGCACAGCAGAAGTGGCAAAGATAATTAAAGCACCTGTTATACTCATACTCAGTGCGGAGAGGACGAACAGAGGATTGGCAGCTGTCCTAAAGGGCTTTCTCTCCTTCGATAGAGAAGTGAGGATAAGAGGGGTCATAGTTAACAACATTGCAAATGAAAAGCAGAGAGATAAAATAGAAAGAATATTAAAAGATTATGGAGTTGAGATTGTCGGAATGATAAGGAGGGATGAAGAGATCGAGAGGATAATGGGGTACAGGCATCTAGGTCTTATCCCAATTGAGGAGAGAAGGGAGGAAGAGAGAAGGATAGAGGAAATGGCCAGAAGAATATCGGAACAAATAGATCTGAAAAAAGTGCTGGAGATAGCGGAGGAGGCTGAGGAAATAGAGGCAGAGCCAGAGACCTCGGATGAGCGGAGAGTAAATGTAAAAGTTGGTGTTATAAAGGACAGAGCATTCTCCTTCTACTATCCTGAGAACATAGAGTTCATTCAAGCCCACTCCGATAGAGTTTACTTCATAGACTCCCTGAACGATAAGATTTTGCCTGAGATAGATCTTCTTTATGTTGGAGGAGGATTTCCAGAGGTATATGCACCCATGTTGAGCAGAAACGAGGAGCTTCTGAGGGAGATAAGGTCCAGATATGAGAGGGGAAGGATCTCAATATACGCTGAGTGCGGTGGGCTGATGTTGATGTGCGATAACCTTGTGGATCTAAACGGCAAAGAGCACAAACTCATTGGAATAATAGATGGAGATGTTTTCATGGAGAGAAAGCCTGTTGGTCACGGATATGTTCGCTTAAAGACTGTAAAGGACACAATATTCGCCAAAAAAGGGGATACGCTGGTAGGACACGAATTCCATCACTCAAGATTGAAGCTGAGGGGAGAGGAAAGCTTTGCTTATGAGGTTATAAGAGGTCATGGGATCGATGGAAGGCATGATGGCATAGTTAAGGACAGATTTCTCGCATCTTACACTCATGTGCATGTGCTGCACAATAGAGAGGTATTCTTAAACCTGCTTCTCTCCTCAGCCGATATTAAATAAGGAGCTTTATGTCGTTTTTGGACGGAACAAACTCAATTAGCTCAGATGGATGCTCCGTGAGGAAAAGCCTGTCAACGCTGATGTAATACCTGTACCTATTGTCCTCTAACTTTCTCCTGAACCTGAATATGCCGTCCATGCAGTAGAGAAGGGGGCCAATCATTTTCTTGTATACATTTGAATAAAGTATGTATAATTGGGTGTAACCGTTCTGCTTGAGCATCGCCTTCAGCACCTTGAAGACCTCACTTATCTCCCTCTGAGTCTCCCCATGACTCACAGATATCACTCCAGTGAGAGAATCTAGGACAAGTCTTCCATTTTTCTCAGAGGACGATATCTCCTTTAACCTCCTGTAGACATTCTGAAAGTCCACAGGGTTGCTTACTCCCTCCTCCTCAGCAGCCCTTCTTATTCTCCAAGACCAGCAGTCCACCAAGTGAAGCTTCTCAACTAGGTCAGGACTCCCCCCTCTTGCTGCGATAATCCCTCTAAGAGCCTCCCTCACCATTTCAGGGGATCTATCGTAGGTCACATAGATGACAGGCTCCCCTCTCATAAGACCTTCTGATGCAAAAATTCTAGAGAAAAGGGATTTATAAGTTCCAGGAACGCCTAGCAGTGCCACTGAAAATCCTCTCAGTATTCCACCTTCTATCAGCTTGTCCAGTTTCTCTATCCCCAGAGGGACCCTTTCCATTCTATCTCCTCCTGAACACAAGCTCAAAAACATTTCCCCTCTTGATGGAGTTTATGAGCTTTAGATCCCTCTGAACTGCTATCCTCATCATGCAATCCCTAGAGAGCTCATCATCGGTGCAGACCATCAATATCTCCCCGTAATCTAGGTTTTTAGCCACCCTTCTAAACCTTATGATGGAGAAGGGATACTCGCAGCCTATCAAGTTCAGGACTCTTCCTCCATCCATCTTATCCAATGTCCCACAGGCCTCACATAGTATCTCATCAAGGCTTTTTGCTAGGACATAGACATTCTTGGGCCTCCCAACCCCCTTTCTCATCTTTTCAACTCTAACCCATCCGCTCAAATGCAGAAACCTCAGCATGAAATATAGGCCCTTCAGGGAACATCCAACAGCGGAGGCTATATCCTCAACAGTCGCTCCATCAGCCCTGTTCGCAAGATATTTTAATATCTTAATTTCAGTTTTTGAAAGAGGACCCCTCAACATTTTCTCCTGCATTTTCATCTAGAAAAAACATGGACAAAGCCTAAAAATTTATCTGTCTTAGGCAGAAGTCGAACAAAAAGCTTTAATTAATTAGGCCTGCCTAACTTTCATGTGAAAAAAGCACTAAAGAATCTTCAGATAGAGGTATCAACTTTCTGCGGGATGAGATGCTCCTTTTGCCCCAGAAATCTGTTTTCTTTCAAGTGGAAGCAGAAGAACATGGATTTAGGCCTGTACAGGAGGATATCGAAAGTATTTCCATTGGTTGAATATGTACATCTTCAGGGATGGGGAGAGCCCCTACAAAACCCAGATCTCCAGGAGATGATAAGGATTGCTAAAGAAAATGGCTGTAAAGTTGGTTTAACAACAAATGGTGTTCTAATAGACGATAAAATGGCCGAATTTCTGCTTGAGAGTGTGGATAGAATAACCTTCTCCTTGGGAGGTGCCTCCAAGGAAACTCATGAAAGAATAAGGGTTGGATCTAGCTATGAGAGGCTTTTGAACAGGATAAGGATAATATCCAAGGGGAGAAAAGGGAAGAAGCCGATTATAGCAATAACATTTCAGCTGACAAGGGATAACATAGAGGAGTTGAGCTCTGTTGTGAAGCTGGCATATGAACTTGGAGTGGATGAGGTCATAGCTCCAAATGTGGATTATGTGCCAAACAGAGAGGTGGAAAAGATGGTGGTCTTTTCCTGCTCTAAAGCTGACAAAAACTTTCTCAGGAAAATAGAAGAAGCTAAAAAAACCGCAAAAGAGCTGAATATTGCCTTTGGAAGTAGATCTCTTGAGATGCTGGAAACTCCTGTGTGCGCAGAGGATCCTCTTGAGAGTGCTTTTATCTCGGTGAATGGGGATATATCTCCGTGCGTTTACCTGAACCTTCCAACAGAGGGAGAAAAAATAGAGAGAATCTTCTGCGGGAAGGAAGTTCGAGTAAACAAGGTGATATTCGGCAGTATTGCCGAAAAAACTTTTGAGGATATATGGAACTCTCCTAGATACAGAGAATTCAGGGATCATTTTCACAAAAGGTCGGTAGCATGGAAAGGTCCTGTTGATATTTTCAATTTGTCTGGGGAAGTTCCTTCCCTTCCGGAGCCATGCAAGACATGCTACAAGGCATACTCTATCTGACGATATCTTCCATTCCTTCCATGGGACTATTTTCCAATTTTTCCATGAGAGATTATATATTTTCCCTACCTTCACTAAAGGTCGGGGTGAGAGGTGATGCCCGAGATAGAATTCAAGGGTCAGAAATATATTATAGATGAGGATGGATTCCTGCAGGAGCCTGAGAAGTGGACTCCTGAGCTAGCCGAGTTCTTTGCCAAGACGTTTGAGGGAATAGAGAAGATGACAGAGGAGCACTGGAAGGTGGTGAACTACCTGAGGGACTACTTCCTCAAATACGGCATAGCTCCTCCGATAAGAATGCTGACAAAGGCAACTGGATTCAGCTTGGAGAAAATATATGAGCTGTTCCCGAGCGGACCTGCAAATGGTGCGTGCAAGATAGCTGGCCTGCCAAAGCCAACAGGATGCGTCTAAAAGAGGTGCTGGGATGTCCAGCACTGCTGAGGAGAAAACAGTGATGAAAGTTGCAGAGGAGGAAGTGATAAACGAGAGCAGAAGAAACTTCCTCAAAAGCATGGCTTTTTTATCTGCTGTCTTTGCATTTTCTGGAATCTTAGGTATTGTAAGAGCTTTAGGACCAATTCAGATGAAGATACCAGAGTGGCCTAGGATAAAAGTGGCAAACATAAAGGATCTGAAGGAGAAAGAGCCTATAATATTCAACTACCCCCTTGAGAACACGCCAAACATCCTAGTTAAGCTCGGGAAGAGGGTTACCAATGGAGTTGGGCCAGATGAGGACATAGTTGCATACAGCCAGATATGCCAGCATCTAGGCTGCATGGTGAGGTTTATGCCAGCTGGATCCTCAAGCGAGTTTCCGGACAGAAATCTGTTCTACTGTCCATGTCATGCAGGTTTTTATGATGCGGATGATGGAGCTAAGATTCTGGCAGGTCCTCCTCTGTATCCTCTTCCGCCTGTTAAGCTGGAGTACGATAGCTCCACTGGAGATATCTATGCTGTGGGCATGGGGCCTCCTGTGATATTCGGAAAGGGGCCTCCTGGATCAACTGAAGTGTGGCGCGATCTGGTAGGGGGCAAGCTTGTAGGGGGTGGTTGATATGGCTTCGGAGGAGAAGGGCACAATCTACAGAATAGTCGACTGGATAGACTCCAGATTTGGCTTCAGCAGGACGATATTGAGGCCCGCCCCCCGATATTCCCTGAGCCCCACATACTGGCTTGGCGCAATAGCATTCGTGGTCTTCCTCCTTCAGGGTGTCACCGGAATTCTGATGATGCAGTACTATGTCCCATCTCCAGATAAAGCATATGAATCTACGATGCAGATAGTATCATCAGTTTCCTATGGTCTATTCATAGAGACAGTTCATCTATATGGAGCATATGCGATGATACTTCTGGCATTCCTTCATCTGGTGAGAGGCTATTTTGTTGGAGTTTACAAGAGACCTAGGGAGCTCATGTGGATAGTGGGTATGGTGATGGGGCTGGCTGCATTGGCCATGGGATTCACAGGATACCTTCTCCCATGGACTGTCATATCAAAGAGCGCTGTTGATGTCTCAATAGGTCTGATAAACAACCTTCCGGATCCGATAAGAGGGATGATTGTATACATAATAGCTGGAACTGGAAGCGACGAGGAGCTCCTCCTGAGGTTCTTCTCATTTCATGTAGTTGTGCTTCCAGTAATAATAATACTGTGCTTTGCAATAAAGCTACACATGTTCGAAGTGCATGGTGCCTCAGAGCCTCTGTCCGAGGAAGCGGATAAAAGAGAGGTGAAGTGGTTCCCGGACGTATTAGTATACCTGCTGATGCTTTCCTTTGTATTCTTATCAGTTCTTTTTGCTATCTCGGCCATATTTCCGGTGGAATTCCCGCCAAAATTCTCTCCTGAGGTCGCAGCTCAATATGCACCTCAACCGGAGTGGTACTTTCTCTGGATGTATCAAATACTGAAAATACCTATATTTGAAGGGAAAACTGGAGTTCAGGCAGCTCTAGCTCTGTTTATGCTTATAGCACTTGTTGTCACATTTTTGCCATTCATAGACAGGTCAGAAAAGAGGAATCCGATGGAAAGACCTTTTGCAACAACAATAGGAGTTATAGCAGTTGTTGAAATAGTGATTCTAACAATATGGGGTGCTCTTACTCCAGGAAAGGGGGTCTCTCTAGTTGATGCAATAATAGTCTTAGGACTTCCCATACTGATAGTTGGCCTCATCTCCAGGGCAGTCTATCTGAGATATCAGCATGTGAAGGCATTGAAGATGCCGAAGAAATTCGCATGGGAGTTCGTGGAGGCATCCACGTCCAGCAATCTCCTGCTGTTCTTTGCCATGAGCTTCTTTATAGCAGTTGGCAGCTGCTCCATCTCCATGATAACGATGTCCACCAATTTGTTCAGCGCCATAATGAACACAATATCGCTGATAACCTCAATAATAATGTCGGTGTGGATTCTCTACTCAGCTGAACCGAGAAATGTGCTGAGGAGGTGATCCTTATGGATAGATTCCAGGCAGGAGTTTTAGCGATCCTTGTATTTCAGCTCGTAGTTCTGGGATATATCCTGTATCTTGATCCAATATTATCTCAAAATAAGTTTGCAGCAGGTCTTTCAGCAGAATTAGCGGCCTCTGCACTGATATTTTACCTCTACAAGAACATAAGGGAGGACTATGATCAGGAGTGGATAGCTGCGGGCATTGCATTCATAGCGCTAGTCGTCCTGTTGATGATATTCTATGTGAGGTGATGACATGGGAGTTCTGGAGTTCACCATAGGCATATTTTTGGCATACATATCTGTGATAGTCCTGATAGTGGGATCTATCTACAAGTTCCTCACTTGGATAAAAGTGCCAGTTCCCCTGAAGGTCCCCCTGACGCCAGGCCCTACAACATATACAGGTGTTGTTGCAAGGCTTGCAACAGATGCATTTCTATTCAGACCCCTGTTGAAGGGTGCAAAGAAGCTCTGGCTTGGGGGATGGATATTTCATGTGCTGCTTCTCACCACGATAATAGCCCACATAATAAATATCCTGTTTCACGATCTCTGGAGCGTCATAGGCTACACTTGGTATGATATAATAGGCTACACAGGAATAATATTTGCTGGAGCTCTAGCATTCCTCATAGTGAGGAGGATTGTGATGCCAAATCTCCGCTACATATCCCATCTATCCGATTACCTAATACTGCTCCTCCTGATATCGATAGTCCTGCTGGGGAATTATGTCAGGTTCTACTCTGGGGTTGATGTGAAGCAGGTGTCCGCATTTATCTACAGCTTGATATACCTTAAACCGATAGAGCCTCCTAGCAACATCTACTTCCTTCTTCACATGTTCCTAGTAGAGCTTTTGATGATATATATACCGTTTAGTAAAGTAATGCACTTCATAGGAATATTTCTCAATCCGGTGAAAAATCAGAGAAACGATGCCAGGATGAGGAGAAAGGTGAACCCATGGGACTTCCCGGTCGAGATAATGAGCTGGGAGGAGTATTACAATAAGTTCAAGGATGAGCTCGAGATGATAGAAAGGGGTGGTTGATATGAAGTTGGATTTCTCAAGGCCTGGGGAGAAGTTTAGGCTTCATGCATCTAAGAAGAGTGATATGGAGTTGATGAAGCTTCCGTTTCCAAGAGAGTGGTCAAGGGACGACTTCAAGCTTCCAGAAAATTGGAAGGAGATAGCTCTGAAGAAGTTCGATGAGGTGCTGAAGAAGTACAGATCTGTCAGGCTTTACATGGATCTCTGCGTCCACTGCGGTGCCTGCTCTGACAAGTGTCCATTTTTCCTAGCGACAAACGATCCATATAACATGCCTGTCGGAAGGCAGGATCTGATGAGGGCTGTCTACAGGAAGTACTACACAAGAGAGGGGAAGCTTCTTGGAGAAAAAGCTGGAGCTAGGGATTTTGATGAGGAAATGGTCAAGCTATGGTACACATACTTTTACCAGTGCTCGGAGTGCAGAAGATGTGCTGTATTCTGTCCATATGGAATAGATACAGCCGAGATAACTATAGCGGCAAGAGAGGTGCTAACAGCAATAGGGCTCAGCCCTAGATCCACTACCGAATCCATAGCAAAGTGCGAATATATAGGAAACCACATGGGCATCCCGCCAGCAGCTCTTGCCGATGCCTGCAGGTTCATGGAGGAGGAGATAAAGGAGGAAACAGGAGTGGAGGTGAAGATACCGATAAATAAGAAGGGAGCTGAGATTCTCTTTGTCCCTCCATCAGCAGACTTCTTCGGAGGACCTCACTGGGGTACATTCAAGGGATATGTGAAGCTGTTTCATCAGATAGGCCTTGACTACACGATAAGCACTTATGCAAGCGAGGGAGGAAACTTCGGTCTATTCCTCAACTATGAGCATATGAAGAAGATAAATGCAAAGATATATAAGGAGGCGAAAAGACTGGGTGTGAAGTGGATACTTGGAGGGGAATGTGGCCATATGTGGAGGGTCATACACGATTTCATGGGGACCATTAATGGTCCAGCTGATTTTCTGGAGGAGCCTGTATCCCCCATAACCGGGACAAAGTTCAAGAACGCTGTCTATACAAAGATGGTGCATATATGTGAATTCACAGCTGATTTAATAAAGCACAACAAGTTGAAGATAGATCCGAGCAGAAATGATCAGTACGTAGTCACGTACCACGATTCCTGCAATCCAACTAGGGCAATGGGGCTCATAGATGAGCCCAGATACATATTGAAGAGCGTCTGCAGGAATTATGTTGAACTGGATCCCTCTGTTAACAGGGAGAGAACCATATGCTGCACTGCTGGAGCTGGACTGCTTGCAGATGAGACGTTGGAGCTGAGGCTTAAGGCGATAAAACCGAAGATGGAGGCCATAAAGAGGACCGGAGCTAACTTTCTTGCGATGATATGTGCAATAGATAAGGCATCGTTTGACACATATGTCAGGCATTACAAACTCCCGATAAAAGTAGGGGGAGTTCACGAACTGGTCGGCAATGCTATAGTCCTTTGAGAATCCCCTTATCTTCTTTTTTATTTTCATAAAAAGGAGGTGGTCAGGTGAACATAGGGATAGTTGCATGCGAGAAGATGATGGACAGGATATGTCTGGGTTGCCTGAAGTGTCTTAATTCAGCAAAGGAGGGGTTGGGAATGTTCTCCGATTACGAAAAAGCAGATGTTCTGTTCATAACAAGCTGCGGTGATTGTCCCGGATTTATTGTGAACAAAGTGGGCCTGATGCTGAGAGAGGCGAAAAACTACGGGGCTGAGATAGATGTGATTCATATAGGAACCTGTATAATTAGTGCAACTAAGATAGGAAAATGTCCCATAAATGTGGATGAAACAAAGGCCAAGCTTGAGGAGAAGTTCAAGAAAAAGGTTGTCCTAGGCACGCATCCATATCCTCCATGATTTTATGAATTTTTCCATAAATATTTTTTTAATCTCCTCTAACGAGACTGCTGGGTGATTGCATGGCAAAGGTCAAGGTGAGGATATCTGTGGATTTTGCCACATGTCAGGGATGTGCTACATGCCAAGCTTTATGTCCGGAGCTTTTTGAGGTGAGAGAGGACGGAAAAGCTTGGCCTAAGGAAATAGTAGAGGTGGAGGAGAGCGAGCTGGAGAATCTGCTGAGCAGGATAAAGGAGGCAGCTTCTACATGCCCTCTCGGATGCATAACATATGAAGTAATAAAGTAAAGTTAGCTGTTCTTTTTCTCAATTTTTCCATCTCAAGGTTTAAGTCTTTATGTTTTCAGTAAAAACGGGGGAAAGCATGGTATCGAAGACCCCTCTTTTGGATGAGTTGAAGAAGGGACCTTGGCCCGGCTTCGTCCAAGAATATGAGAAAATGGCTGCAAAAAAGGAGATAGCAAGAAGAATGTTGAATCAACTTGAGCTTTCTTACAGAGACAAGCGCACATACTGGAAGCATGGTGGAGCTGTCACGGTGAAGGGGTATGGAGGAGGAGTTATAGGAAGATACAGCGCCATACCTGAGGTTGGTCCTCCTGCCGGATGCCATACTTTCAGAGTTGCACAACCAGCGGCTTGGTTCTACAAGACAGATGCACTAAGGACTGTATGCGATGTCTGGGAGAAGTATGGAAGCGGTTTGATGAACCTTCATGGATCAACTGGTGATATAATACTACTTGGGGCTCCGTCTGAGGTGCTGCAACAGTGCTTTGATGAACTTTCTAGCAAGGGATTTGATCTTGGAGGATCCGGATCAGACATAAGATCCCTTAGCTGCTGTATGGGACCTGCTCTATGTGAGTGGGCCTGTTTTGATACGCTGGATGTATATCACACCCTAACAATGGAGTTTCAGGATTGGATACACAGACCTGCATTTCCATATAAGTTCAAGATAAAGATATCCGGCTGCCCGAATGATTGTGTTGCGGCTCTTGCAAGAGCTGATTTCGCAATAATAGGAACATGGAAGGATGAGATACAGATAGATCAGGAGGCAGTAAGGGAGTATGCTAAAGCGGGAATGGATATAAAGGCGATAACGGAGAGATGCCCGACAAAGTGCATGAGCTGGGATGGAAAGGAGCTGAAGATAAACAATGAGGACTGCACAAGGTGCATGTACTGCATAAACAAGATGCCAAAAGCACTAAGGCCTGGAAAGGAGAGAGGAGCAACAATACTTCTTGGAGGAAAGGCCACAATACTGCAGTCAGCCATGCTCGGGTGGGTGATAGTCCCATTCATGAAAATAGAGAAGCCTTACACTGAGCTCATAGACCTGATAAAGCGCATTGTAACTTGGTGGGATGAGAACGCTAGGACTAGGGAGAGAGTAGCTGAGCTCATATACAGGGTTGGAATGAGAGTATTTCTGAAGGCTGTTGGACTTCCTCCAGTTCCTCAGATGGTGTTCAGGCCTAGGAATAACCCATACTACTTCTGGTCTCCTGAGGAGCTTGAGGAGGTGAAATGAGGGAGGTGATGGTGAATGCCCATAATGATAGGTCCTCCTCACTATGAGCAGATGTTACATCCTGCTATAAAAAAGAATTATGGAAAATGGTTATACCATGAACATGTAAAGCCGGGAGTGATAAAGCATGTATCCCAGACAGGGGATGAAGTTTACACGGTGAGGGCGGCTATTCCAAAGATAATAAGCGTAGATTTCGTGAGAATGCTGTGCGACATAGCTGACAAGTATTCAGATGGCTATGTGAAGTTCACAAGCAGGCATGCAGTGGAGTTCATAATAACGGATAAGAAAAAGATAGATCCCTTGATAGAGGAGCTGGAGAGCAAGGGAATGCCTGTTGGAGGGACTGGAAAATCATACAAGCCTATAGTGCACACGATAGGTTGGAATCACTGCCACACATCCGTGATAGATGCACCGGGTCTTGCAAAAGCTATATCAGATGCCCTATTCGAGTACTTCAAGAGGAATGATCTGCCTGCTAAGCTGAAGATAGCGATAGCCTGCTGCCTCAATATGTGCGGTGCAATTCACTGCTCAGATATAGCTATAGTTGGTATGCACAGAAAGCCTCCTGTTGTTGATGATGAGATAGTGTCCAAGTTCTGTGAGATACCAACAACAGTGGCAAGCTGCCCAACTCTCGCAATAAAGCCGAAGGTTCTTCCGGATGGAAAGAGAAGTGTTGAGATAAATCCGGAGAGATGCATGTACTGCGGAAACTGCTACACTGTATGCCCAGGTTTGAACATAATAAACCCGAAGTACGACTGCCTCTCTCTCTGGGTTGGGGGCAAGGTTCCGAATGCGAGGAGCCCGCCGATGTACTCGAGGCTTGTCATACCATATTTGCCCAACAATCCGCCAAGATGGCCCGAAACTGTTGAGGCAATAAAGAAGATAGTGAAAGCATGGATTGAGAATGCAAGAGAGGACGAGAGAATAGGGGAGTGGATAGAGAGAATAGGATGGGAGAAGTTCTTCAAGATAACAGGGATACCCTTCACAGACAAGCACATAGATGACTTCATATTCTCAATAAGAGACTTCAGGACGACAACTCAGTTCAAGTTCTGAGATTCCTTTCTCCTCTTTTTTTAGAAAATCTTTTAAGTTCCTCCTTCTGAAAGAGTAAGGGTGATGTATTGCACTTCCCAGCCTCAAGACCGAGAAGATTGAGGAGAACAAGATTAATCAGGGATCTTGTGGCGGAGACAAGAGTTTACCCAAGGGATTTGATATTTCCCCTTTTCGTTAAGGAGGGGCTGAGCAAAAAGGAGCCAATAGAGGCTATGCCCGGTCAATATAGGTTCTCCCTTGAGGAGCTTACAAAGGAGGTAAATGAGCTGGTAGAGCTTGGAATAAGAAATATTCTGCTGTTCGGCATACCTGAGAGGAAGGATGAGATCGGATCCTCTGCATATGATAGGGAGGGAATTGTGCAAAGGACAATCAAAAAATTGAGAGACGAGTTCTCAAATGAGATAACTATATTCACGGATGTATGCCTTTGCCAGTACACAACTCATGGGCACTGCGGTGTGGTGATAGGGAATTCTGTGGACAACGATGAGACCCTGAAACAAATAGCAAAGATAGCTGTAAGTCATGCGGAAGCTGGATCAGATGTTGTGGCCCCATCCGGGATGATGGACGGGGCTGTCAGAGCGATAAGAGAGGCTCTAGATGATGCGGGCTACAAGGATACAGCCATAATGTCCTATTCCTCCAAATATGCATCCGTTCTCTACGGGCCCTTTAGAGAAGCTGCCTCCTCAGCTCCTAAATTTGGAGATAGAAGGGGTTATCAGATGGATCCGAGAAACTCTGATGAAGCCCTGAGGGAGGCCCTCTTAGACATACAGGAGGGAGCTGATATCATAATGGTGAAGCCGGCTACTTGGTATCTGGACATAATAAAAAGGTTGAGCAGGCTTCCAGTTCCTCTAGCGGCATATAATGTGAGCGGGGAGTACTCGATGATCAAGCTGGCTGGCGAAGCTGGGTTTTTTGATGAAAAAATGGCTGTATGGGAGATTCTTCACTCAATAAAAAGAGCGGGTGCTGACATAATAATAACTTATTTCGCAAAGGACTATGCGAAGTGGCTCAGAAGTGGTGAGATTATCCCTTGAAATACAGGGTTGGCACAAGGGGAAGCAGATTAGCTCTAGCCCAGACAGAAGAGGTGCTGAATCTCCTGAGAAGGGAGTTTCCGGAAGCTGAGTTTGAGATAGTTGTAATTAGAACGAGAGGGGATGTCGACCTTAGGACTCCTCTGTATATGATGGAGTCAAAGGGGATCTTTGAGAGGGAGATAAATGCTGCTGTAGAGAGAGGAGAGATAGACTTTGCGGTTCACAGCATGAAGGATCTTCCGACTTCAGTAGATCTTGTGATAGCAGCAGTTCCACCAAGAAAGAGCCCGTATGATGTGATAGTTACAAGGGATGGATCTGGCCTTGCTGAGCTTCCCAAGGGCGCAAGAGTGGGGACTAGTAGCATGAGGAGGATAAGTCATCTTAAATATCTTAGGCCGGATTTGGAGATAGTTCCGATAAGGGGAAATGTTGACACTAGGCTGAAAAAGCTGAGGGATCTGGATGCTGTTGTAGTGGCCGAGGCGGCTCTGGAAAGGCTGAACTCCTCCATGAAAGGGAGAAGGATAGAGGAGATGACCCCGGCTGCAGGACAGGGTGCTCTTGCTGTTGTCTCAAGGAAGGAGATTGCTCCTCTGCTCAGCAGGATAAATGATGAGACAAGCTTTAATGAGGTAATGCTTGAGAGAAAGGTGATGTCTGGCTTGAAAGCTGGATGCAAAACTCCAATAGGAATACACGCAGACCTGAAAAGAAGAATTATCACAGTTTCGGCTGTATCGAAAGACTTCAGAAGGATTGCAAGGGCAACTGTGGAGATAAGGGATATCAGCTCAGCGGCTGATGAGGCAATAGAGGAATTTCTCTCATCAGGGGGTATGGAGATACTATCTGAGTGGAGGGGATCCTGATGGGCAAGGTGTATATTGTAGGGGCTGGACCAGGTGATCCGGAGCTCATAACTTTGAAGGGACTTAATATTTTAAGAAAAGCAGATGTTGTGATATATGATAGGCTTGTGAGCGAGGATCTGGTGGCAATGGCCGTGAATGCGAAGGAGCTTATATACATGGGAAAGCATGTCGGGGAGTCGGAGAGACAAAAGGAGATAAATAAGCTCCTGATAGAGAAGGCAAGGCAGTACGAAGTGGTGGTCAGGCTGAAAAACGGGGATCCATTTGTTTTTGGAAGAGGAGGGGAGGAGTGTGAAGCTCTTAGAGATGCGGGAATAGAGTATGAAGTTATCCCAGGGATAAGCTCAGCGCTTGCAGCCCCTCTTTATGCTGGAATACCGCTGACGCACAGGAATTTCTCATCATCTGTAACTATAACAGTAGGCCACAGAAAGGAAGGGAAGGAACTGGATCTCAAAAGAGCTTTCAGATCCGCTGATACAGTGGTTGTCCTCATGGGGGTTTCTAATCTGGCAGAGATAGTTAAGCAGGCAATGGAAGCTGGCCTCAGCACCAAGACTCCTGTAGCCATAATAGAGAGAGCCACAACGCGTGAGCAGAGGGTGATAACAGGAACTCTTGAGGACATAGTCAAAAGGGCAGAGGAGGAAAAAGTATCTCCACCTGCTGTGATAGTCTTCGGCAATGTTGTCAGGATGAGGGAAAAGCTTAGGTGGATATGATGAAGCTTATCGTGCTGGGAACCGAGGAAACCGCTCAAAGACTTAGAAAAATGCTGAACTGTATTGATGTAGAGGTATTTGAGCTGATAGATACAGCTTTCATACCAGAAGCAATAGAGAGGGTGAGATCCTGCTTAAAGAAAATGAAGCCGGATATAAGCGTGTTTACAAGCAAAAGTGCGGTGAAATATATCTGGGAGCTTGTTCCCGAGGCAGCTGAGGTGGCAGGGAAATGCTCTCTCGCCATAGGTCCCGGAACTGCTGAATCTCTCTTCAAAAGGGGTGTAAAAAATGTTTTAATTCCAAAAAGAAATTCATCAAAAGGTATAGTTGATTTTTTAAATTCTTTTAATGGAAGTGCATTTATATATTCTTCTGATAGAGTTGATCACAGCATTGAAGAGCTCTGTAGTGAGAGGTTCCTCCTGTTCAAGGTATACAGGCTTATTCCCAAGGTTGACAGGGCCAGAGATCTCCTCAGTGTTGTATCGGATGGGGATTTCATATTGCTGACATCAGCATCAGTTTTAGAAGCCCTTCTCACTATAAAGGATGATCTTCTCAGAAGGAATGTGAGAATAGCTGCTATAAGCAGGAGGATAGCAGAAAAGACCGTGAACACCATAGGGAGAATAGACCTGTTTTATGATGGAGATGATATGTCAGGGCTGAGCAAGTTCCTTTCACTGAATTTATGCTGACTCTAATGGATTTTCTACTGGTGAAAAATTTCTCTTTCTCCTCGGAGGATTTCCTGTTCTGGAGATTAAATGACAGCCTTTGAGGTGCTTATTTTCAACTCGGGAAGCCACTGGACGCAGAATATTCGAGATAGCATGCTCTTTCTTTTATTACAAGGAGTATAATCCTACAAGATCCAGAATAAGGGTGCTGAAGAACGAAAAGGACGGAATATACTGATGGTATGCCTTCAGTGCTAGTCCTTCATGCGAGAATGTAGCACAACAGGGGCAATGTACAGGTCAGGTTGTTCTGCTGAGCTTGATTTTTTTAAATGCATAAATTGTAAGATGTGAAATTAGAAATCTAGAGGCAGTAATATATGCAAATCATTCAGCTAACCTCTAAGAGATGCCATATCGACTGGACATCGATCTCATGAGCTATGAAGTGTTATAAGAGGGCTGGAAAAACTATATGATAGCTCTCTAAGGAATTTCTCCAGTATTCAACTAATAAAATAATGACCATGAGTTGCTCATTTTTATCTCATATAAGAGGCTATTACCCTTATTCCTCTCTTCTCAGCTTCTTTCTCAGCAGATGGGTGTATCAAAAACCCAAACATCAGCTTATAGATCTCACCTTTTATCACCTTTCTTGCCTTTTCTGAATTTCTATGGAACTTCTTCACGTCATCCCCATATATTCTGTGCTTTGCCTCTCCTATAACAACGATTTTCTTTCCATTTTTCACTCCTTCTCCGTACAGATTCAGGTCGATCTCCTCTCCATCCACATAAATAATCTTCCTCTCAAGCTCAACCTCTATGCCCTCATGCCTATAAAGCCATCCAGGAACAACAACTTTGGCTATGTCCTCAAGTCCGAATCCAATTGTACTGGAGAGGGAGCCTACTTCTTTTGCTAGGCTGTCAACCCTCTGGGTCAGCGTGTTCAAGCTCTCAGTGAGCTTTATGTGGCTCTGCTCTAGGCTGTCAACCCTCTGGGTCAGCGTGTTCAAGCTCTCAGTGAGCTTCTTCTGAGCCTCAGTTAGTGCACTGATGTTGCTGGTCAGTTTGTTCACATTCTCTGTCAGCGTGTTCAACGAGGTCCTTATGTCCTCTATTCCCAGATGTGCCATGACGGCATGTCTGAACATCTCATCCTCCTTCAGCATCTTGAGGAACCTTCTCTTTAGATCCGCGCTCATCCTAGGAATCTTTTGTAGTTCGCCTAAAAAACATTTCCATACGCCACATAATAATGTGATGATTATTCAGCTTCTTTTTATTGAATTTCATGCTATTTCGCATTCCATGCCAAGGGCATCTGCTAGATAGCAGAGCTCACGTGAGATATCAGCAAATGAGATGACATAATGGTTGCCCATCGGCTTTTTTATCATTATGGAGGGATCTCCCTCCATCCTCACCTTTATCTGGGTCCTGCAGAGGTCATCTCTCCATTTTACCTCATCAGTAACACCTTTCATTATTCTTATTCTTTTAAGGTCATCCGAAATTCTAATCAAAGTCACTTTAACGTTCTTCTCAACTTCAGCAGCTACTCCAACTCCTATTCCTGACTCAAAGTGGGTCATAAACTTATATCTCTTTGCAATAGATAATGGAAAAGTGCAGTGAGCTAAAACAACCTCTTTTTCATCTATTCCGCTGATATTTCCCATGAATGTTGGTTTCTCACTGAGAAGATACCCGAAAAGCATTGCTAGAAAGGCTGGAACATCTCCCTCGCATCCAGCCACTATTCCAGCTGAATTTAGCTCTGATAAAGCCAAGCATGCTGTCACTCCCATGGGCAAAAGATCAAAGCACCTTATGGTTATGCCATCTAGCTTTTCCCTTGCTATCAGCTTATTTATAGCTTCTCTCATCCTTTTTGCATTTTCCACCCCATCTTTGCTATCCCTTGGCATTTCCACCTTTTTATACTCATTTATCAGGGCCTCAATGGATATGCGCACCGGATGTATACCTATTATCCTCAGATCCTCATCAGAACTCCTGCTGTAGGTCAGCCATGGGCTTGGATCCCCTATTATCCCTAACCTGAAGCCCCTTATCCTTTTCATGGCCTTGATAGCAGATAGAATGACTGGAATCTCAGGTGATGACCAATGGGCTAACCACACAATCCTTCCTTTCTTTCTAAGAGATGAAGCAGCCTCTATAGCAGCAGGAAGGCTGTTCTCTGAGTCATGATATATGAGAAGGAGCGGCCAGCTTCCACCGATTTTCTCCACAATTTCCTCAGTTCCTCCCGTCATTACCAGTATTGCAGCTTCCTCAACAGCTGGAACATCAAAGAACAAGCCCAGAGGACAAAAAAGATCGGAAATTCTGTTTGATATCTCCCTGTACTTCTCATCTACATGGCGAAGCCTGCTTGCAATTCCAACCAACGGATATCTCTCCATTTTCTCGCCTTAAAATCCGATAAGCTGTCCCCTTGGAAGAAATGATATCAGTATAACGGATATCAATGCCGCTATTATTATGAAAATTAGATAGGCCAGAACTGTTATCAAGAAAGCCCTGAACCAACCAACCTCAAAAACCTCCTTGAACACAAGAAGTCCAGCTAGAAAGCCCAGAAGAAGGCCTAAGGGAGCTGTTATAATGGCAGGCCCAAGATGAAGCACTAGAAGGAACACCAAGGAGAAAAGAAGGCTGGATCCGAGTGATGCAACCATCGCTCTTATAAAGCTGGATTTTCTGGATATAAGCTTGGAGGCTATGTATATTGGGATGGAGACCACGATCCATGCGATTACTGATGACATGAGGAGAGCTAACTCAGGAGGCATAAAGCTGGATGAGGTGGATGGATAAAAACTCAGTTTTAATAAAAATATCATTCATTTTTACCAAATACAGTTAGATAGACACCTAGGATCACAATTCCTCCTCCTATTATCGTGCTAATTGAAGGTACCTCTCCCAAAAGGGCAGCTCCGAGCAGACTCGCCCCAACAGGTTCTCCCAAGATGCTAGCACTGACCACAGATGCTTTCATATATTTTAAGGCATAGTTATATGAATTATGGCCTAGGCAAGAGGGCCCGAGCGCCAGAAGGATGAATATGATAAGCTCCTTAAGATCTGCAGTTAAGCTGTTTCCAGAGACAAGAGCGGATAAAAGAAGAACTACTGCTGCTACCCCGTAAACTGAGAATGTGTAAGAGGCTAATCCCATCTTTCTTCTCAGGATCCTCCCTATAACTAGGTATATCGCGAGAAAAATAGCCCCTAAAAGCGCTAGAAAATCTCCATAAAGGTTCGATTTGAATTCAGCATGTCCTATTGCTATTATTATAGCTCCCATAATTGATATAGCTATCCCAAAAGCTTCTCTTGTGTTTACCCCTTCTCTCAGGAATATCCAGGATATCAACACAACGAATATGGGGGAGGAGTCCACTATGACAGTGCTTGCAGCTATGGATGTGTAAAAAAGGGATGCTGTCCAAGCGCCGAAATGTGCACCAATAGATACACCGGATATGAGGAGAAGAAGCGTCTCCTTTCGGTCTATCCTCCTCAGGTCACTGATTTCATTCATCCCTAGGAGGCCCATTATCATGCTTGAGAAAAGCATCCTGTATCCTGCTATCACCAAGGGAGGGGAGATGCTGAGCCTTACTAGTATGCTGGCAGTTGAAACAGCGGATATTCCTACAAGTAAAGCAATCCTTGGATCAATTTTCATCGGGACTAGCTCAGCAGATATCTTTTTAACCTTTTTCTTGAAGCTCTTGCTATGTCTCAGATAAGAGGAAAGGTGGTCTTTGAAGGGGATATGAAGTTCAGGGCATCGGTAGGTGAATCCTCAATAGAGATGTCAGAGGATGGGCTTAAGCCGATGGAAGCAGTTCTTCTTGCAGCAGGAACTTGCACTGCCATGGACATCGTGGCCATAATAAGAAAAGCAGGCTATGAAGTTCAGGGCATGGAGGTGGAGCTCGAGGCGGATAGGGAGGAGAAATATCCAAAAGTTTTCAGGGAGATAAGAATTATTTACAGGGTAAGGGGGAATATTCCTGAGGAGCTTGTCAAAAAGGCCATTGAGATGTCTCAGAACAGATACTGCTCAGTTGGCATAATGCTAAAGAGGGGAGGAGTTAAAGTGGTAACGTCGTTTCATGTAATAAACGCTTAGCATTAATGGAACGAAAGGTTTATAGGTAACTAAAAAAAAGAAATGCATATGCCGCATAATCTGCCTCTGTTTACTATAACATCGATCTCAAGACCCGAGGGATATGTTGTTTTGGAGCTCTCCCTGTTGCTCAAGGATGTTCCGGGAGCAATTCACTCGGTGAGCAATGTGATAAAATCCTATGGCGGGGACATAAAATGGGGAGTAACGCATGAGTCTGACAAGCCCGGCCTTGCATGGTGGTGTACTTTTCTCCTTGTGAAAGAGGATTCTGTGGATGAGATGATAGAATCCCTCAGAAAGTTGGATTTGGTCTCGGATCTAGAATATACAGTTCACAGGGACAGAATAATAATCACAAGGCATCATGATAGGATATTGAGCCTTGGAGGAAGGGCTATTCTCTTCAGAACTGAGTGGCTTAAGCACATACATGCAGCAGTTGGAAAGACATGGGGTACAGAGGGAGCAAAGGCGTTGGCCTACATAGTTGGAGTTGATATGGGAAAGGCAGCACATAAAAGTCATGTGAGCTTTATTGGAGACCTGAAAGATGAGCTTCTTAGCTTTCTGCTTGAAATGATGGGAGGAACTGGGTGGATATCAGGAGGAAGCTGGAGGAAAGATGGGGAGAAGTACATAATAAGGCTTTATGATCTTTTCGAATGCGAAATTGCAGGGGAAAGCCATTTGGTTAGAGGAGAGCTGGCGGGATATATAACGGCTATAAGGGGAAGGGATTATAAGGCGACAGAGGTGAAGTGCAAGGCAAGAGGGGATGAGTACTGCGAGTTTGTTGTTGAGCCAGTTGAGAGAGTATACGAAAGATGAAGTGCTTAGGAGGCTTAACCCGTTAGTAGCTAAATGGTTTGGCAGCAGATTCAAAGAGCTCACTCCTCCACAGAAATACGCAATAATTCCAATAAAGGAAGGAAGAAATGTGCTCGTATCCAGCCCAACAGGCTCAGGGAAAACTCTGGCTGCATTTCTCAGCATAATAAGCGAGCTATTTGACATGGCAGTAGAGGGAAGACTTGAGAACAGCATATATGCTGTATACATAAGCCCCCTAAGAGCTCTGGACAATGACATATACAGAAACCTGATGCTTCCTCTGCAGGAGATAAGGGAGATGGGCGATGGAATACCTGAGATAAGGCATGCAGTGAGGACAGGGGATACAACTCAATCGGAGAGGCAAAGCCAGCTTAGAAAACCGCCTCACATATTGATAACAACTCCAGAGACATTCTCAATAGTGATAACTGCCCCGAAATTTAGGGAGAAGCTGAGAACAGTAAAATGGGTCATAGTGGATGAGATACATAGCATTGTGGAGAACAAGAGAGGAAGCCACCTGAGCCTCTCCTTGGAGAGGTTCAGCAATTTTTTGGGCAAGTATCCGGTGAGAATAGGGCTTTCTGCAACAATAAACCCGCTTGATAGGGTTGCTCAGTTCCTTGTAGGCTATGAAAATGGAAAGCCAAGAGAATGTCTCATAATAGATGTATCATTCTTGAAGAAAAAGGATGTAGCACTCTTGGCTCCATCTGAGGACATGGTCAACACGCCAGTTCAGAAGCAGAGCGATGAGCTATACAACATAATAAGTAGGCTTGTCAGAAGGCACAGATCAACGCTGATATTCACTAACACGAGAAGTGGGGCTGAAAGGGTCACATTTCACTTAAAGCAGAAGTTCAAGGATGTGGAGGAGATAGATGAGGAGATAGCAGCCCATCACAGCAGCCTGAGCAGAGAGGTCAGGATGAAGGTGGAGGATCTGATGAAAAAGGGGAAGCTGAAGGCAATAGTGAGCTCCACAAGCCTTGAGCTGGGGATAGATGTTGGTTATATAGATCTAGTTGTGCAGGTAGGAAGCCCGAAATCGGTGACAAGAGCTGTGCAGAGGATCGGAAGAAGCGGACACGGTTATGAGGATGTGATAAAAGGAAGGTTCATAGCAATGGATAGAGATGACGCAGTCGAACTTGCAGTTATGGCGCAGAAAGTTATGGAGGGATTCTTAGATGAGGTTCACATACCTGAGAAGCCTTTGGATGTTTTGGCTCAGCACATAGTTGGCATGGCTCTTGAGAAGAAGTGGAGTGTGGATGAAGCCCTTTCTCTCATAAGAAGGGCATATCCATTCAGAAATTTGGAGAAGGAGGAGTTTATATCAGTTTTAAGGTATCTGTCAGGTTCCTATGAGGAGCTCGAGGGGAAGAAGGTTTATGGAAAGATATGGTTTGATGGAGAATACTTCGGCAGGAGAGGAAGAGCTCTGAGGGCGATATACTCAACTAATGTTGGGACAATACCGGAGCAGACCGGGATAAAAGTATACACTGAGCAGGGGAGGTTTGTTGGGAAGATAGAGGAGGAGTTCTTCGAGAGATTAAGCCCTGGAGATAGGTTTGTCCTAGCAGGAAAGGTGTTTGAGTACGTTAAATCCAGATCTGATAGGTTGATAGTAAGACATGCAAAGGATCAGAAGCCGACAGTTCCATCTTGGTACTCTGAGATGCTCCCTCTTAGCTTCGATCTCGCAGTGGAGATAGGAAAGTTCAGAAGGTATGCTGCAATGCTGCTGGAAAAAGGAGAGGATGGCGTGCTCCTTGAATATCTCAGGGAAAAGTGCAGAGCTGATGAGAGGGCGAGCAAAGCAATATACAATTACATAAAACTGGAGCTCGAGTATCTAAGGTCTCTGGGAATCTCAGCCGATAAAATACCAAGTGACAGGGTGATTCAGGGGGAGATCTTCTTGGATGAGGATGGAAGGTACAGACAGATATACCTTTCACTGTTTGGCAGGAGGACAAACGATGCTTTAAGCAGGGCCCTCGGTTACATAGCTTCCAGGAGATTGGGAAGGCCTGTTGGTATCACGGTGACAGATAACGGCTTTTCCCTATCTTATCCAATTGGAGAGAAGCCTGCTGCATCCTTCAAAGACCTTCTTGATGTCGATCTGGAGGAAGTTCTGAAAAAAGCTCTGGAAGCAACAGATCTGATGAGAAGCAGATTCAGGCATGTGGCTATAAGAGGGTTGATGATACTCAGGAACTACAAGGGATATGAGATAAGTGTTTCAAAACAGAGGATGAATGCAGATAGCCTGATAAAAATAGTGAAGAAGCTGAACGACTTTCCTCTTCTCAGGGAAACCTACAGGGAGATAATGGAGGACTACATGGACATAAAAAGAGCGAAAATCGTGATAGATAAGGTGAGAAGAGGGGAGATAGAGATAGTTGAGCTAGGACTGCTGGAAGTTCCAACGCCCTTTGCCCAGCTCATAGCTGTGGAGAGCTTGAGCGATGTGATATTCATGGAGGACAGGATGAAGGTGTTAAGGGATTTTGAGAGAAGGATAAAGGAGATGCTTCATGCAGGAGCTGGAGCTTGATGACTTCACGCTCTTCCCCTACGGTGTTTACATAGGGGAGTTATCCTCTTTGGTATTTGCAGACTTTCACCTCGGCTTGGAAAGGGCGATGGAGGAGGAGGGCCTTTACCTGCCCTACAGGCAGTTCCCTGAGGTAGCTGGAATTATCAGAAAGGCAATTGATAGATACGATGTAAAAAATATAATATTATTAGGAGATGTAAAACATGAGTTCGGAAGAGCTAGCGATCAGGAGTGGGGTGAGGTGCTGTCCCTCCTGAAAGAGCTGAGAGGGCATAAGGTCAGAGTTGTCAGGGGAAATCACGATAACTACCTCATACCCATACTGAAGAGGGAGGGAGTAGAGCTGGACGATCCATATCTGGATATGGGGAATTACAGATTTGCCCATGGTCATATAGACGTGCCATTGGACAGGAACTTGGTTATGGGACACGAGCATCCGGCTATATCGATAAGGGATGATTTTGGCACATCAGTTACGTACAAATGTGCTCTTTACAGGAGAAAGGAACCTAAAATTCTGGTGCTTCCAGCTATGGTGAGGCTTGGATATGGAAAGGATATTTTATTATCTCCTAGAGAGGAGCTGATCTCCCCAATACTAAGAAGAACGGGAATAGATGATATGGAGGTCATAGTTGTGGATGAGGAGGTAGGAGTGAGCGATCTGGGAAGCGTAAATGACCTCAGAAGGCTGATGAGATGAGGATTCTGCAGGGAAATCTGTTTCTTATCAACCTAATAGCTGATATTGTATAGTAAATGGAGAATGCTATAGCTATGAACTCACCCAGATACCTAAGGATATCCTGCAGCAGGATGGAAGATGCCTCCGCGCCTAGAAGAGGAAAAAGAGGCAGTACTGTGAAGCTACAGCAGGAGTAAGCTGTTGCTGCCTGCACAGTGAATATTGATCCAAGGGATGCTCTCGATCCCTTGCTCAGAGCGGAGTAAACAGCAGATACTATTGATACAATCAGTATCACCACAAGGACATCATTCCCAAGCCCTAGCTTCACAATACTGTTGGGATTTCTCTCGGCATATTCCGGCAGTTTGCTGGGATCGACAAAATAGAATGTGAGAAAATCCTGTCCTCTGAAAAGGTAAGCTGATGAAGGAGGATTTCCGGCAAGAATTGATCCGATCAAAATAGCTAAGAATATGGGGAGGAGAAATGCCAAGAAGAAGCTCATCAGAAATCTGGGCAAATTCTCTTTTATAGTGGTATATGCTATTTTAACATAAAATCCAAGGCAGCTCATAATGAAAGACACCTTAGCAATACTTAAACTTTTCATATAGCTCTTGCAACGATGTTCATATAGGATCTGGATGGATGGAACTGCTGGAGCTTTCTGAGATCTCCATATACAGAATCAACCCCCCACCCAGCCCTTCTCAGTATGGAGCTCATCTCTGTCACTGTGTAGACTCTTATCTCCATCGATATGCTGTTTATCACCTTTCTCATCACAGTTCCCTCATCCTCCAGTATGGTCCAGTCCGATATCAGCTTGGAGCTTATTGGGTCAAAAACATCTCTCTGGAGGACTATAACATCGCCATATCTCTGGTAGTAGCTCCTATTCCCATCAGCTGCTATTTTATCCCTGTGTATGGTATCTGCTATTATAAGAACTCCATTGTCATTTGAAAGCTTTCTTATCTGCTTCAGCACCTCTAGATCCGTCGCCTCATCGTAATATCCAAGGGAAGTCCAAACTATTGTGGCAGCATCAAATCTCTCATTCCCAATGAGCTCTACAAGCCTTCTCGCATCTCCGGCAACGAACTTCACTTTATCCGATACCCCATATTTCTCAGCTTTCATTATTGCATTTTTGATAAAAGGCATTGATATGTCAACTCCCACGACTTCATATCCCTTTCTAGCTAGATTGACTGCAACTCTCCCATTACCGCAGAATAGATCCAGTATTCTCCCCTTCCTCACCCCATAGCTCTCAAGCACTCTCGCAATTCCATCGGATAGGGCTTCTCCATCGGACCAGAGGGAGTCCATTATCTTAATGTATACATCAGCATTTTCTATAAACAATCTCTGTATCCAGTCGTAGCTCAAGCTGACACCGTGAAGTCTAGAGACACTGCTTAAAAAGATTCTCTATCCGAATCCATACAGATGTTAAAGATCTTTCTCATGGTAAAGAGGATCAGCTTGAACAAGGATTGATGATACTCTTGTCATATCAGAAAAGGTTAATTAGCGGGGTTGCAAACACCCGTTTATGAGGCCGGCTATAATAGTACATGGTGGAGCTTGGTCAATACCTGATGACGCAGTTGAGGATCATATAAAGGGATGCAGAGAAGCTGCTATAAGAGGATATGAATGCCTTAAGAGCGGATCTGCAATAGATGCGGTGGAGGAAGCTGTGAAGTACATGGAGGATGATCCAACTTTCGATGCTGGTTATGGATCCTTCCTTAATTCAGAGGGAGAAGTGGAGCTGGACGCTCTGATAGTTGATGGAAGAAGCCTCAGATTTGGTGCCGTTGCTGGAGTTAAAAGGATAAGAAATCCCATACTGCTTGCCAGAGCTGTTATGGAGAGGACTGAGCATCAAATGTTCATCGGGGAGGGAGCTGAAAAGCTAGCTGTTAGATTTGGGATGAATCTCTGCGATAACTCAGAGTTAGTGCATCCAAGGGAGCTTGAAAGATGGAGAAAAGGGGGAAATAAGGACATATTCTCAACAGTAGGTGCTGTTGCAATGGATTCAGATGGAAATCTAGCGGCAGCAGTTTCCACAGGAGGAACTCCAATGAAGCTGCCTGGAAGAGTGGGGGACACTCCACTAATAGGCTGTGGTGCGTATGCCGATAATTCGCTCGGTGCAGCTGCCTCAACCGGATATGGGGAGGCGATAATGAGAGTTATACTGGCTAAAAAAGCCGTGGATTTAATGGAGAACAAGCCATCTCCTCTGGCAGTAAAAGAAGCTCTTTTGATTATGAAGGAGAGAACAGGAGGTTTAGGTGGACTAATAGCAATAGACTCCAGGGGAGAGATAGGTTTTTACCACACGACAAGCAGAATGGCTTTTGCCTACGTGAAAGATGGGGAGATCAGGGCTGCTGCGAGCATAATATGATCACCATACCTTTGTTCCAACGGGCACAGCATCATCAACTGTTATCAGATGAACCTTTCCTGAATCCTCCTCAGCCAATATGAGCATTCCCTGACTTTCAACATTCATTATCTTCTTGGGCTTTAGATTAAGCACAAAGATCATCTTCTTTCCCACAAGATCATCAGGAGAAAACTGATCCGCTATTCCGGTTACTACAACTCTCTTTTCCCTTCCAAAGTCCACAAGAAGCTTGATCAGCTTTTTTGAATTCGGAACTCTTTCAGCCTCCTCTATCAATCCAACTCTCATGTCGAACTTCCAGAAGTCCTCTACATCGTACATAAGCTGTCTGTTCTTAGCTGGTTTTTAAATATAATGCCTCTTAAAGCAACTTCTGCTATACAAGTAGGTGAACAAAAAGATCAAGAGAAGGACATTTTCCTGCGATTGAGAGGCATTATAGGACTCTGTAAAGTGGCCTATCTTCTCCTTATCAACATGCCGAGCATCAGGCCCAGCAAGAAGCATGCTGCCATTAGCAAGTAGTTATCCAGCGATGGGACTGTCACCTTCTCAACAGTCCTGTTCACTGTTCTGTTCTGCGGCGGTGAAATAACAGTAGGGGTCAAATTCACCTGATATCCCTTTGATCTCGAGGCTATTTCTAGGGACATCGCGCTTATAGCTGACATCTCATAAAGGCTCAGGGATGTCAGAGGATCGCTTTTTTCATAAAAAGATGCAAGCTCATAATAACTCATTGCTAGAAGAGGTTCTAACCCTCTTGATTTGGCACGAGATATTGCTTCTAGGGCACTTTTCCTCACACTATCCATCACTGTGCTCACATCTGTGTAGTAAACAGCATGTATCGCTGTTGTTGCATCCGATATGGCCTCAATTGATAGGCCTAGAGCACCCACATAGTTGCCGGCTGAGTATGCATCCCTAGCATCTATTAGTCTCTGCTGGGATTCGTCCAGCAATGCGCTTGATGCACCGCTATAAAGAGTGTATGCGTATGATGAAGAGGTCTCAGCTCCATATAACATCGTGTCTGCCATGCTTTTCAGGGAAGTCTGGCTCATTAGAGTTCCCTGTTTGTAGAGGGAAAGCCATGTCTTTGCAGTGATTGCTCTCCATTTAGCATATGCAAGGTATGATATAGCGCCATATTGAATGCCTCCCCAAGTAGAGCTGTCCAAAATTGCTCCATTGGAGTAGGCGGAGGAGGATAGATCCAAGTTCCTCCTCGCATCATAATATCTTATCCAAGCTGCTGATAGCACATCAATTCCCTCTAAAGATGGTTTAAGGCCGACAATCTCCTTGTATAATTCATTCAAACTCAAGTTGACATCTTTGAATATCCTTTCAAAGGCTGATTTTCCCTCTGTCAGGTAAAGCGCTGTCTCATATGCTCTCTCAGAGTAAAATGCTGATTGGAATGCAGCGCTTGCTGCAGTGTAGTAAAATCCCCTGTTTATGAGGTCAGATGCATTTTTTGCATACTTCTCAGACTCACTTACTAGATAGCTTATGTAAGATCTCTGGCTTGAGCTCAGCTTGGATGCCAGATCCATGGACTTTCTGTTCATTGAGCTGGCATTGTTAAGGTACATGTCAACCCAAGATGATATCGCTTTTTTCACATCACTGGGAAGCTCCACTTTCTGAACCTCCGGCATCTCTATCTTCATCCCTGTGAAGTACTTGAATGCGTCGGCGACATTTGATACCTCCACTACATCCACGCCCAGTTTCTTCCCAAGATCCACCAGATCAACACTGCTCTGCACGGTTCTGGTCACTGTTATTATCCCTATTGTGGTTCTCTGCACCCTGCTCTCAGTTACCACTCTCTGGCCGGCCGGTATGAGGAAAATTTTTGCTCCTCCCTCAGCAGCAGCCCTCAGTTTATCGGGTATTCCGCCCACAGGTCCGATAGTTCCATCGGGATTTATCATGCCCGTCATCACCACATCTCCTCTTGGCTGTATCTCCATGAGGGCGGCCATTGTAGCTACAGTCATGGCAGCTCCTGCACTGGGTCCTCCTATTATCATGCTCTTGGATGACATGAGATAGAAGAAATCGTAGCTGTTCAAGTCCTTTCCCAGCAGATAGCATGCAACAAAAGCAGCAACTCTGGCCGATCCCTGAGTGTCAACATCTGTCAGAGGCTCAGCTGAGAAATACACTTTTCCCGAACCTGGATATGCTACAGTGACTGTGAGATTGCTCAGAACTCCTGCTGTGCCATTTTCAGTCTGAATAACTGCAGGAGCGCTTATCGTGACCTGATACACTTTTTGTGGTGATGATACCACAATATTGACCGTGAGAATTAGAAGAAGGAGCAATAGAAAGGGCCTTCGCATAATGCCTTTACCTCTTCTCTATTTTAACCTTACTTAAATAAATATAGCATATTATCCGGAACTGAACAGCATGCATCAAATGATTGAAAATCTTTATTGATTGCAGGTAGAGCTATTCTATCCACCCCCGCCTCTAGGGCAATTTCATCTATTTCTCTCATGTTTCTCGGCCTCATACAGCCAAGAGATAGCTCATTTGATTTCTTTCTAGCATAGGAAATGCACTTTCTTATCAGCTCAGGGGACAGAGTGTTTTGAGACGCGGAATTCGGGATAAATACTAGAATAACAAGTTCTTCAGCCCCATATTCATAGGATAAATCCACAGAGTGCTTAAAATCATCAAACGATGAGTATGGAAGCCCTATTATCGCATGGGGGACTACATGTTTTGGTCCTCTTTCCATCAGAATCTCAAAGCTTCTCTCATATAGCTCGGGGCTTCCCTTCATATAAGCAGCCTTACCGGATAAAAGCTCAAAATCCACTATGTCAACAGATTCCCTGAGAAGGGAGGATTCCTCCTCATCCACCAATCCAGGATGGATGCTGATTATTGCTCCTCTCTTTCTAGCCTCTATAATTTCATTTAAAAATGGCCTGAACGGAAGAACACCTCTTCTGTTGAATCCTCCGCTTATCAGAAAACCGATAACCCCTCTCTTCATCTCCTTCTCCATGCTCTCCCTGAGCAGGGAAGGGGATGGAGCGGGTATCATGCCCCTTAGATATCTTCCCCTGCACATCTCGCAGTTCAGCTCACAGAAATATCCAGTTATGCTTATTGATCTGAATTTTCTTCTCGGATAGAAGGCTTTTGTCACTTGATAAAAAGATCTGCATTGAGTTTAAAAATCTCCGCTGCCTTTACAACTATAGTTTTTTCTGGAATTTTTCTACCAAAATATTGTTTTTCTATATTTCTATGTCAACCTTTAAATGATCTCCATCTTTATTTCCCCCGGTGGGACGATGTCCCAGCAGAAAATAGATTGGTCTGCTATGTGGAAAAAGGAGGACTGGTGGGCCCTCTGGCTCGGTCTTCTGATCTTCTTCCTCGGTCTTGGCCCATTTGCAAACATAAGCCTGATAGGATGGAACTGGCATGGAAACGTGTGGATCGACATCACAAAAGCGATATCTCCAAATAACAAGATGTATGAATGGGTAGGATGGGGCTCCCTTGTGCTTCAATACATATTCCTACTAGTGCTTCTATGCATAGGAGCTTATGCGATGAAGTACAACTTGAAGAAGTTCGCTGCAGGCTTCACCTTCATATACTGGGCAACTGCAATAATATGGATTATTGGATGCTGGGGATACAGCGCAGCAGTACCAACATGGGATCCGAAGCTGGGAAGGGCGGTTCCCAAGGTTGGAAATGTTGTTCTGCCCTTCTCACTTGGGTTAACTCCAGAGGGAGGCTTCGTATACCTGTTGATAGTGGGCCTGATAATAAGGAACGCATTCAGGGGATTTGCGGAGAAGCTTCTCGATGCAGCTAGGCCTGAGTGGTACATAAAGACAGCCATAGTCCTGTTGGGAACTACTATAGGTGTGAAGGCAGCAGGAGCACTTGGCTATGCTATGGTAGTCCTCTTCAGAGGGTTATGCGCTATAGTTGAGGCATACTTAATATACTGGCCTCTAGTTTACTTTATATCAAGGAAGTACTTCAAGATGACAAAAGAATGGGCTGCTCCTCTTGCATCGGGAATATCTGTATGCGGAGTATCCGCAGCAATAGCAACAGGAGCTGCTGTGAAATCAAGACCATTTATACCCATAACTCTATCGAGCATAATTGTTGCATTCGCTGTCGTTGAGCTGCTCATACTGCCTTGGCTATCATGGGCTCTATACCCGACCTTTAGCGGGATGGTGATGGGCGCATGGATGGGATTAGCTGTTAAGACAGACGGGGCTGCAGCAGCATCAGGAGCTCTTGTGGATGCCCTGATAAGGGCAAAGGCAGCAGGAATGGGACTAAATCTTGAGTCTGGGTGGATGCTAACAGCAGCTATCACAACAAAGATATTCATAGACATATTCATAGGAGTCTGGGCTTTTGTGCTAGCAGTGATATGGGTCACGTGGATAGAGAGGAAGCCTGGAGAGAAGGTGAGAAAGCTAGAGATATGGTTCAGATTTCCAAAGTTCATAATAGGATACTTCATAACATTCCTTGTTATGCTGGCAATAGCTGCATCAAGCTCTGCAGCAGCCAAGCTGGCAAATGCAGCAATGGGTGAGATAGATCCTATAAGAGTGTTCTTCTTCGCAATGACGTTCTTCTCAATAGGGCTTGTGACCGACTTCAGGGTTTTCAGGAAGGAGGGACTCGGAAAGGTCATTGTGGTGTACTTAATATGCCTCTTCGGCTTCATACTTTGGATAGGGCTGTTCATATCTTGGATATTCTTCCACAATGTCCCAGTTCCTCTTGCAAAGGGGTGATCTAGATGTTCTGGTTCAACTTCCTAGGTTTTCTGGTCTCCAAGCTTGTGAATGCAGCTGAGACAAAAGCTGAGGAGGGAGAGGCATACCATCCACTTCTCCCCATAGAGAAGAAATTCATCGCATACAGCTTGATACTGGCTGTGATACTGCTGGTGATACTGATATACGTCTCCTACACCTACTTCGGAGTGGCCCACTGATCTCTCTTCCCCTCTTTATTTTTTTAGAAAGAAAACTTTTTAACTGTTTGTTGAGCTAAGTAATGGGCGCAGGGGGAGCTGGGGAAACCCGGCTGAGAGGGCAGCTCGTGGCTGCCGACCCCTCGAACCTGATCCGGGTAATGCCGGCGTAGGGATTGCGCCCGCTGGTTGGGTTCGAGGATCTCCCTGCCCTGGGAGAACCTGAATGGAGTTCGAGGTAGAGCCGGTTCCGAGCAGGAAATTGGGTTTTTTAGATGTATCCATCCTGTGGCTTGATCTTGGGATAGGGCTCTTGGTATTTCAAGCGGGGGCTCTTCTATTCCCTGGCTTGAGCATATGGGAGATACTTTTTGTCTCCATAGCAGGATCCCTTATCGGAAGCCTTCTTCTTGCTCTGACAGGAATACCCGGAACTAAAAAGGGAGTGCCAACAATGGTTTCTCTGAGGCCATTTCTCGGCAGCATGGGATCATATCTGCCCACAGTTCTCAACATAATTCAGCTAATAGGATGGACTGCATTTGAGATATTCATAATGGCTGATGCTGCTTTCAGGATAACTGGGTTGGATAGATTTCTCTGGATACTCTTCTTCTCAGCATGGTGCATGCTTATGGCTCTTTGGGGACCTCTAGCTGTGATAAGGCATTATATAGAGAAGTTTGTTGTCTGGATAGCTCTAACGATAACAATATGGCTTGCCTATCAGACAATTCCGAGGATTCCAAGCTACTCCCCCCATGGGATGCCTTTGTTGTATGCCATGGACTTTGTTGTTGCGATGCCCATATCTTGGTGGCCTCTTATATCAGATTATAACAGATTTGCAAAAAGCATAAAGAGCTCTGTTATAGGAACTGTAGCAGGATATACGATTGCCAACTCATGGTACTACTTTTTGGGAGCAGCAATGGCAGCAGCAACAGGCCAAATACTAACTCCTGCATCGATAGCAACGATGTACTTCGGCTCATTAGCTCTTCTCCCACTAATAGCTGATGAGACAGACAATGCATGGGCCGACATATACTCCACAGCGATGTCTGTTAAGAACATGTTTCCGAGAGCAAGCGGGAGGAAGCTGGTCGTAGCAGCCACCGTAGCAGGAGGAGCCTTGGCATCCCTTTTCTCTCCAGAGACATACGAATGGTTCCTTCTGCTCATAGGAGGGCTCTTTGTCCCGTTGTCAGGTGCTTTTATCTCCGATTTTCTTCTTAAAAGGGAGGAGGAGAGGATGCTGAGGCTTGAGTCTTTGGTATCTTGGGCATTGGGCATTGTAACATATTTTCTTATAATAAATTACTTTAGCTGGCTCGGGGCCACAATACCCTCATTTCTTGTTTCATTTGTCATGCAGCAGGTGCTGGGGAGGTTGATGAGATGATTTCCGTCGCTCTCACAATAGCTGGCAGCGATTCCGGAGGAGGAGCTGGAATTCAGGCTGATCTCAAGACTTTTGCAGCTCTAGGAGTTCATGGAACATGTGCCATAACAGCAATAACTGCTCAGAACACCTTTTCTGTTACAGCAGTTCAGGAAGTTGATCCAGATGTAGTTGAGAAGCAGATAGATGCTGTAGTTCAGGACATGGGGGTGGATGCAGCGAAGACAGGAATGCTGAGCAGCTCAAGGATAATAGAGGCTGTTTCAAGAGCTGTCAGAAGATATGGATTTCCTCTTGTCGTCGATCCGGTTATGATAGCGAAGAGCGGTGCTCCTCTTCTGAGGGAAGATGCTGTTGA
The DNA here is from genome assembly GCF_003947435.1 of Candidatus Methanodesulfokora washburnensis. Classification (GTDB taxonomy): domain Archaea; phylum Korarchaeota; class Korarchaeia; order Korarchaeales; family Korarchaeaceae; genus Methanodesulfokora; species Methanodesulfokora washburnensis. Next base: position 21,800 of record NZ_RCOS01000129.1, on the reverse strand, counting down.
GGCCCTCATAAAGGGGATAATACCGCTGGCAAAGGTGGTGACTCCAAACATTCCTGAGGCGGAGAGGCTTTCGGGCATAAAGATAACCTCGCTGGAAGACATGAGAAGAGCTGCTAAAATCATAGTGGAGGAGCTAGGAGCAGAAGCTGCTGTTGTGAAAGGAGGGCATGCAGAAGGGGAGGAGAGCGTGGACGTCCTTTATTATTCGGGCAGCTTTAAAGAGCTCAGAACAAGAAGGATAAAATCCAAAAATACCCATGGAACTGGATGTTCGTTTTCAGCTGCTATAACTGCCGAGCTGGCAAAGGGGGAGGGAATAGAAATCGCTGTTAAAAAAGCAAAGGAGTTCATATACATAGCTATAGAGTACGGTCTGTCTATCGGAAGAGGAAACGGGCCGGTCAATCCCATGGCTTATCTTCAGCTGGATGCAGAGAAATTCAGGGTTCTGGAGAACCTGAAGGAAGCCATAAAAATTCTGGAGGAAAATGGAGCCTTTGTCTCAAATCTTGTCCCTGAATGCCAGATGAACTTGGTTATGGGTCTTCCGAGGCACTACCTGAGAGGGGTTGAGGACGTCGCAGGAGTGCCTGGTAGAATAGTAAAAATAGGAACAAAGGTGAAGGCCTCCTCATGCCCCGAATTTGGAGCCTCTTGGCACATGGCCAGGGCCCTGATAAAGGCATCGGAGTATGATCCAAGGATCAGGGCAGCTGTGAACATAAAATACTCTGAGGAGGTTATGCGGGCTATTGAGAAGCTCGGAATCGAGACATCCTACTACAACAGGAGTGAGGAGCCGGAAGAGATAAGGAGAAAGGAGGGAGCAAGCATTCCTTGGGGGATAGAACAAGCAGTAAAAAGAGCTGGAAAGCTAACCGAGGCAATAATAGACCTTGGGGGGATTGGTAAAGAGCCTATGGTGAAGATATTTGGGCTGAATGCGGTGGATGTGGCAAAAAGAGTTGTTGAGATAGGGAGGGGTCTTTGATGGAGATATTTCCTGTTGAGGAGTACGTTGTCACAAGTGCGATAATAGAGAGAGGATCAAAATTTCTGATGGATCTAGCAAAAAATGATGTTATAATAGTAGGCGCTGGACCATCCGGACTCGTGACCGGCATGTATATTGCCAGAGCTGGTCTCAAGACATGTATAATTGAGCGAAGGCTCAGCTTTGGAGGTGGAATTGGTGGAGGAGGAATGCTCTTTCCTAGGGTAATAGTGCAGGAACCAGCTCAAGAGATTCTAGAGGAGATAGGCGTCAAGTTAGAGCCCTACTCAAGGGGCATATGGGTTGTGGATGTTGCTGAGTTTATTGCAAAGCTAGCTGTAGGTGCTATAGACTCAGGTGCTAGGATCCTTCTTGGCGCTAATGTGGAGGATCTTATAATAAAGAACTCCCGTGTGCACGGAGTTGTAGTACAGTGGTCTGCTGTGACATCAGCGGGCCTTCATGTCGATCCCCTTGCTTTTGAGAGCAGGGCTGTTGTGGATTGCACAGGCCATGATGCGGAGGTTGTAACAATAGCTGCGAAGAAGAATCCAGAGCTCGGAATAAAAGTCCTAGGAGAGCACTCCATGGATGCTGTAAGGGCAGAAAAAGGTGTTGTTGAGTCCACTGGAGAGGTTTTTCCTGGTCTCTGGGTGGCTGGGATGGCTGCAGCTGCTGTAAGGGGTGGACCAAGAATGGGCCCAATATTCGGTGGTATGATTTTATCTGGTAAAAAAGTTGCTGACCTAATTATCAAGGAGTTAAAAAGGTGTCCATAATGGAGAAGTTAGGTAAACTGAGCTCAGATATATTTAATGAGATAATATATCCTAACTTGGGAAAGAGAGATCCCAGTGTTGCTGTGCCGCCAAAGCACGGGGTTGACTTTGGAGTGGTGGAACTGGGAGATCTAGCAATTATAGTAAAGAGTGATCCTGTTTTTGTTGTCCCTGAATACGGATGGGAGAGGAGCTCTTGGTTTGCAGTTCATATACTTGCGAGCGACGTCTCTGTATCAGGTGTTCCGCCAAGATACCTTTCGATAGACTTGAACCTTCCGCCTAAGATGAGCAAGGAGGAGTTCAGGTTGCTCTGGACTGGGATAAGCAGGGAGTGCGAGAAGCTTGGAGTATCCATAGTAGCGGGTCACACAGGCAAGTACGAGGGAACTGATTATCCGATGATAGGTGGTGCCACGATGCTTGCAGTTACTACCAGAGATGGATACGTCACAACGGAGATGGCAAGGCCGGGAGATCTTGTCATAATGACAAAAGGTCCTGCTGTCGAGGCAGCAGGAATACTCTCAACAATGTTCCCAGAGTACTTGGAGGGGAGGTTCGGGAGGGAGTTTGCTGAGAGAGCAAAGAACATATTCTATTTGCAGAGCGTTGTAGAGGATGCTCTAACACTTTCCTCAGTAGGACTTAGGACAGGTGTGACATCGATGCATGACGCAACAGAGTATGGAGTTTGGGGAGCCCTTCATGATATAGCGAGGGCAAGCAATGTCGGAATAGTCGTAAGAAAGAGGGGACTTTTCATTAGAGATGATGTGAGGATGATAATCTCAGCTTTCTCTGAGCTAACAGAGATAAAAGCTGATCCTTTTGCTGCTATAAGTGAAGGGACATTAATAGCCACAGTTAAACCTGAAAAAGCTCCAGAAGCCCTTAGAAAGCTTAAGGAAAGGGGAATAGAAGCTGGGATAATAGGGGAAGTTGTTGAAAGAGAGGGAGTCTTCATGGACAATGGGGAATCCATAGATATGCCTTCTGAGGACCCCTTCTGGCCGATGTTCTTCAGAACGGCGGAAATTCTGAGGAAAAAATGAGAAGCAAGAGCTGGATTCATGAAGCTCATGGTGGAATAAGAGATAAAAATGAGCTAAAAAACGATATTACCCTCGATCCAGCTGGCTAAGATTTAAATAAGGTTCGGCATCATTCATATGCGGGAGTTCCTGAGCAAGATAACCAACTCTTTGGACGCTATAGGGTTTGATGATCTGATTCTTCTGCCCGGTATGTCCTCTGTTGAGCCATCTGAAGTGGATCTCAGCACTAGGGCATCGAAGGGCATATGGATGAAGGTTCCATTCATATCTTCTCCCATGGACACTGTTACAGAGAGCGAGATGGCAATTGCAATGGCTAGAAGTGGTGGGATAGGGATAATACACAGGAACTGCAGCAAGGAGGAGCAAGTTGAGATGGTAAAAAGAGTGAAAAGAGCAGAATCCTTCATAATAAGGGATGTAATCACGATAGATCCTAGGTCGACAATAAAAGAAGCAGCTGAGATAATGGAGAAGAACAGGATATCCGGACTTCCTGTTGTGGAGGAGGGAAAACTTGTCGGGATAATAACGGGGAGAGATGTCAGGTTTGCGGATCCATCGCTTAGAGTTGCAGATGTCATGACAAGGGATGTAATAACTGCTAAGGAAGGGATAAAAATGGAAGAGGCCGAAGAACTTATGAAAAGCCACAAGATAGAGAAACTTCCTGTTGTAGATGAGGAAGGAAGGCTTAAGGGCCTGATAACATACAAAGACATAGCTTTAAGAGGAAGGTATGGAAATGCGACAAGAGATGAGCATGGAAGGCTCAGAGTTGGAGCAGCTATCTCTCCTTTCGATTTGGAGAGGGCAAAGGAACTTTCAAAAATAGCGGATCTCTTGGTTATAGATGTGGCTCACTTTCACAGCTTAAGAGTGATGGAGGCGACTAAAAAGCTGTTAAAAGAGGTGGATGTGGATGTAGTTGCAGGAAACATAGGAACTTATGAGGCAGCTGTTGACATAATATCGTCGATGGATGTCGCAGGGCTCAGAGTTGGTATAGGAAGCGGGTCTGTTTGCACGACAATGGAGGTAACAGGGGTTGGAGCTCCAACTCCTTTTGCTGTAGCTCAAGTTGCCGATGCTGTCAAGGAGATGGGAGCTGATGTGCCCATAATAGCGGATGGTGGAATAAGAGGGGCAGGAGATATCGCTATATCTCTTGCTCTCGGTGCTTCCTCTGTCATGATGGGCTATATATTCGCTGGATGCAGGGAGAGCCCGGGAGAGCTTATATCAATAGGGAGCAGGTACTACAAGAGGCACAGAGGAATGGGGAGCGAGGCGGCAAGGAAAAAGAGGATGGCTTTAGACAGATATAGTCAGCCGGCAAAGGGAATGCCTGAGGGGATAGAGGCATTTGTTCCATATAGAGGGGAAGTTAATATGGTTGTAGAAGAGCTTTCTACAGCCTTAAAAGCCGCTTTTGGCTATGCTGGTGCTTCATCAATAGAGGAACTATGGAGAAAAGCAAGATTAGCCAGAAAAACACCTCATACACACGAGAGGGCGAGGGATTTGATAATACCGACTTAGAAGTCGATGTAAAATCTCCTCTCCCACTCGCTCACATGTCTTCTCGATTCCATTATCTCTGCTTTCTTCAGCTCCACGTATCTGGAAAACAACCTTCTTCCAACAGCTTCTATTAGGACATCGTCCTCCATAGCATATTTCATGGCCTCCTCAAGGCTTCCCGGAAGGGTGTCAGTATCCCTGCTATGATATAAATTGTCCCCTCTCGGCTCTCCCGGATCAATTCTCCTCCTTATTCCATCTAGACCAGCAGCCAAGACTGTGGAGAATAGTAAGTATGGATTGCTCGTTGGATCGGGTGCTCTATACTCAATTCTGCATGAACCCTGCCCGTTGTATGATGGGATCCTCACAAGAGCAGATCTGTTCTTATATCCCCAGGATATGTAGACTGGTGCCTCAAAACCGGGAACTATCCTCTTATACGAGTTTACAGTAGGTGAGGCGAAGAAGGAAAGCCCTTTTGCATGGGCCAATAAGCCCCCTATGAACCACTTTGCATAATCGGATATATCGCTGTCATGATAGAACAAATTCCTGCTGCCTGAGAAAAGGCTCATGTGAATGTGCATCCCCGATCCGTTCACTCCCTCAAATGGCTTTGGCATAAAAGTAGCTCTCAATCCCATCGTTCTTGCAGCTTTTTTCACGGCCATCTTGTAGATCAATATGTTATCAGCTGTCCTAACAGCTTCATCAAACCTGAAGTTTATCTCGTTCTGGCCTGGTGCCACTTCATGGTGCATGAGCTCAATCTTCAAGCCCATTCTCTCCAGCTCCTCCGATAGCATAAGCCTAGCACTCATCATCTCATCAACGCTGTCAAAGTAAATTGATTCATCCGCAGGCTTATCCCCTCTCAGGAGGAAGAACTCGACCTCAGCTCCAACCATGAACTTTAGATCTACTTTAGCTATCTCATTAAGATTTCTTCTCAGGGTATATCTGGGATCCAGATCGGGCTGATCTGCTATCTCAGCCATTATAAAGCCCATTTTTCTTCCATCTAAGTTAATCAGCCTGAATGTACTTTCATCCCCCTTTAGCACTATGTCGGATCTCTCTATATCCGTCATGCCGACAGAAGAGCCATCCACATCTATTCCGCTTGTGACAAGATCTTCAATGAGATCTCCTGATACAACAAAGCTTCTCAGCCTTCCCTGTATATCAGAAAAACTCACTATGCATCTCTCTACTTTTAATTCCTGCATAGAACTCAGCTAAACAGAAGAGATATATATTTCGCTGAAAAATCGAGGAGGAGGGGGCAAACTAATTCCCCTCTCAGGAGGAGGACAATGCCATCATTACTAAAACTTGGGTTTTTCCAGTAAAAGTTATATTTTGTCATTTCTTCTTTCAACATGCATGTCCTGAACTCAAAAGGGGAGATATACAGGACTGTATTCATCCCTTTGAAATCTATTAGAGCTGTAAACAGCACTCTAGCTGAGAAGATATTAATAGAGCTGTCAAAAGGTCCAAAATGTGCTGCAGATATAGCCAAATCACTTGGAGAAGCTGAGCAGAAAGTTCACTATCACATGAGAAAGCTGAGAGATGCTGGTTTGATAAAAATATCCAGGACTGAGGAAAGAGGAGGCGGAACTGCCAAGCTATATGAGCTGGTTTCTGGAGTGATATCAGTTAAGCTCTCAGAGGAGAAGCCGATAAAGATCGGAGGAGTGAGGGATCCGGGAAACCTCAGGCCATTTATAGAGGAGGGAAGGCTCAACTCGATAATAGTGGTCGGAAGTCCTGAGCCTCATGGAAGGTATAGGGCACCCGCTTCCGATGGCTATGCTGCCATAGGCCTTGCTTTATACCTCGGAAGTTTTCTGGAGGAACAGAGAATCCCGGCATATAAACTGGACACACAGCTCAGGGAATCAGATTTGAAGGAGAATCTAATACTTGTTGGAGGTCCAAAAGCCAACACTGTATCGGATGAGGTCAATGGAAAGATGAAAGCATGGTTTGAGTACTCGGATGAGAGGAAGGAGTGGATCATAAGATCCCCTTGGAACTCGTATTTCGGAAAGGGCATAGGTGTTATAGCAAGGGGTAAAAACCCGTTTAACGAGGAGAAAGAGGTACTTCTCCTAGCTGGAACAGGATTCAGGGGGAGCAGTGCGGCGATAATAGGGCTAAAGAAGTTCTCAGAACTTGTGAGAAAGGACTCAGCTCTAATAGTAAGAGGAATAGATGTTGATGGAGATGGAATAATGGATGATTGCGAGCTTCTAGAGACAATATAACAAAGTTATGGTTATAATCAAATTTTTATTAGATGCTATTTCATCAGAAAATTTTTATACTTTCGCTTTCAATTCGCTAGGTGAAGTTCATGAAGAGGGTCCTCACCTTTGAGGAGGGAGATTACGAGGATAACAAGCTGTTGGGAGGAAAGGGCGCCGGTCTTGCAATGATGACCCAGATGGGTCTGCCCGTCCCTCCAGGTTTCACCATAACGACAGAGGTCTGCAAGGAGTTCTACAAGAATGGAGAAAGGCTTCCTGATGGCCTAATGGATGAGGTGAAGGAGGGAATCAAGTACATAGAGAGAAAGACTGGAAAGAGGTTTGGAGATAAGGAGAACCCGCTTTTGGTATCGGTTAGAAGTGGAGCTGCTGTTTCAATGCCCGGAATGATGGACACAGTTCTAAACCTCGGAATAAATGATGAAATAGTAGAAGGTTTAGCTAAACAATCAGGAGACCTCAGGTTCGCTTACGATGCCTACAGAAGGTTCATACAGATGTTCGGACAGATAGTGCTCGGGATAGAGCATGAAAAATTCGAGAAGATAATGGATGAGGTGAAGGAAAGGTATAAGGCCAAGAGCGATGCAGAGCTTGGAGTGGAGGCATTAAAAGAGATTGTTGAGAAGTTCAAGGAGCTTGTAAAGAAGGAGAAAGGAGGATTTCCTGAGGATCCATGGAAGCAGCTGGAAATGGCTATAGAGGCCGTGTTTAGATCTTGGAACTCACCTAGAGCTGTATACTACAGGAAGGCAAACAAGATAACTCCGGATATAGCCGATGGAACAGCTGTAAATGTGGTTGCAATGGTATTTGGAAATATGGGGGAGAAATCTGCCACAGGGGTGCTTTTCACAAGGAATCCAGCTACAGGGGAGAATGAGCTGTACGGAGAGTATCTACCAAAAGCACAGGGGGAGGATGTAGTTGCCGGCATAAGGACACCGAAGGGCATAGAAGAGATGAAGAAAGAGTGGCCTGATGTTTATGAACAGCTCTATGATATGGCAAAGAAGCTAGAGAGGCTGAAAAAAGAGGTTCAGGACATAGAATTCACAGTGGAGAATGGGAAGGTATACCTGCTTCAGACCAGAAACGGAAAGATGAATGCCCTTGCAAGAGTTAGAACAGCTGTGGATATGTACAAGGAGGGCCTTCTCTCAAAGGAGGAGGCCATAGTGAGGGTAAAACCGGAGCACATACAGCAGCTTCTCTACCCAAGAATAGATGAGAAATCCAGACCAAAGCCAATAGCAAAGGGACTTGCCTCATCTCCGGGCGCTGTCAGCGGTCATGCCGTGTTTGATGCCGACACAGCTGTCAAATGGGCCGAGGAAGGAAAGGATGTGATTCTGGTCAGGGTGGAGACAAAACCTGATGATGTTCACGGATTCTATGCATCAAAGGGAATACTGACAAGCAGGGGTGGAATGACAAGCCATGCATCTGTTGTTGCTAGGGCAATAGGAAAGCCCTGTGTAGTGGGAGCTGAGAGCATAAAGGTGGATTATGACAGGAGATTGTTCGAGGTAAATGGAGTTGTGGTGAGAGAGGGAGATATAATAACAATAGATGGATTTTCAGGCGAAGTTTACCTAGGAAAAGTGAAAACTGTTGAACCCGAACTTCCAAGAGAGTTCTTCGAGGTACTGGAACTTGCCGATTCTGTGAGGAGACTGGGGGTCAGGGCAAATGCAGATACTCCTGAGGATGCCAGAATAGCGAGAAAGTTTGGTGCAGAGGGAATAGGTTTGCTGAGGACCGAGAGGATGTTCAGGGCTCCAGATAGGCTTGAGATATTCAGAAACGTTATAATGGCTTCTAGCAGCGAGGAGAGGGAGAAAGCCCTTGAAAAACTGGTGCCTCTGCTGAAGAAAGACTTCTTGGAGATGTTTGAGATTATGGAAGGACTTCCAGTTACCGTCAGGTTGTTCGATCCTCCTCTTCATGAGTTCCTTCCAAGCATAGAGGAGCTTCTCACCGAGATTTATGAGCTGAAAATGAGGGGAGAACATGAAAAAGCAAAGGAAAAGGAGAAGATGCTTAGCTTAGTGAAGAAGCTTGTGGAAGCCAATCCGATGATGGGACACAGGGGTGTGAGAGTCGGAATAACCCATCCGGAGATCTACAGAGCGCAGGTCAAGGCAATACTCGAGGCAGCTGCAGAGCTCATTATGAGAGGAAAGAACATAAAGGTTCAGATAATGATACCTCAAGTGGCAGATGTCAACGAGATAAAGTATGTGAAAGAGCACTGCATAGAGCCTGCTAGGGAGGATGTCGAGAAAAAATATGGGATAAAAGTGCCCTTCAAGGTAGGAACAATGATAGAAGTTGTCAGAGCATGCCTAACAGCTGATGAGATAGCCCAAGAGGCCGAGTTCTTCAGCTTTGGAACAAACGACCTCACTCAGGGAGTGTTCACATTCTCAAGGGATGATGTTGAGGTGAAGTTCATGGCAGACTACTTGGAGAAAGGCATACTTAAGTTCGATGTGTTCGAGAGAATAGATGAGAAAGGCGTCGGAAAGCTGATGGAGATGGCTGTCAAAATGGGAAGATCCACTAGACCCGATCTTGAGATAGGAATATGCGGTGAGCATGGAGGAGATCCCAGCTCAATACACTTCTGCCACAAAATCGGGCTAACATATGTCAGCGCATCTCCTATGAGAGTTCCTATTGCTAGGCTTGCGGCAGCTCATGCAGCTGCATATGAGAAGGGGATACTGCCATCGGTGTACTGAATGAGGCGTCAAGTAGAGGGAGTTCCTCCACGCAGGACGGATAGAGGCCTCATCTGGATACCATTCTTTGAGCTCAGAGGGAGAAGAAAAATATGGTTTGACGCCTATTTCTCCTCTTTTTTGGATAAGAAGATCAGAAGAGCAGCTTTGATGAAGAAGCCGGAGGGAACGTCTATCGTTATTCCATCTGAGAGGGATATTGTGCTGAGTCCATGCACAGAGGATGCTGAAAAGTTGATCCATGAATGCTATGCTGAGGCTATTGAAGTGATAAGATCGGAAAGAAGGAAGCTAAGAGAGAGCATTGGGATAACAAGGACTTTGGAATCAATAATAATTCCAGGAAGAAGGATATTGGAGCAAAGCAGGGATGTAGCAGAAGCTAACTGGTCAAAAGCTATAGTTGAAGAGGTTTTTGGACATGATATTCACTTAACCGTGGAGAGGGTAGTATGGGTCCCATTTTTGCTGGAAAAGGGAAAGATGCTGAGAGGAAGCGATGGAACTGAGGACAAGGCGTATACTGGGTTACTGGAACTGGATAAGACCTTCAGGGATGAGATAACCAAGCTGACAGGGGCTATTGCAGAAAGGAGAAAGCTATAGAGAGGGATAAACTCAAATTTCTCCACAAAAAGTATTAAAAATTTCCTTTTGATTGCTGGGTGTGAATGTCGGGGATCTTCTCAGAAAAGCATCCGAAGCTCTCGGCCCGAGCATACATGATGTGCTTAAATTCCATCTCAGGAAAAATCTAGGAGAGGATCCCTTCCTTGTTGTGGAGAAAAATCCAAGAAGATTTCTAGATGCTCTTATGCTGACAGCGGGAAGTGAAAATGCCGTGGTATATCTGAAGCTTCTCTGCATACAGTTGAATAAAATGGGTATAAATATAAATGAAACAGAATTCATAAATGCATTTAAGGAGAGGAAGCCCGATAAGCTCAAAAAAGCACTCGGATTGACCTAAGGTGTCAGAATGCTTTACTTTCTGATGACAACGGGAAAATGTAACCTGAAGTGCTCTTATTGTGGTGGGAGCTTTCCTGAAGCTGTCGTTCCTTGGAGAGAGCAGTTTTCATTGGAAGATCTGGAGGAGTTTATAGAGCCAAACTCAACAATAGCCTTCTATGGAGGTGAGCCCCTTCTAAACTCAGCCCTCATAAAGAGGGTGATGGACAGAATAGAGGCCAGGTACATAATCCAAACAAACGGAATTCTAGTGAGAAAGCTTGATCCCAGTTACTGGAGGAGGATGGACACAGTTCTGCTGTCGATAGATGGAAGAGAGGAAACAACAGATTTTTACAGAGGAAAGGGAGTGTATAGAGCTGTTATTGAAGCAGCTAAATTCATAAGGAAATCCGGGTTCTCAGGAGATTTAATAGCAAGGATGACAGCATCAGAGGAGACAGATATCTGCAGCAATGTAACTCATCTCCTCTCGCTCGGGATATTCGATCATGTTCACTGGCAACTGGATGTGATCTGGAGCGATAGGTGGAGGAATTTCGAAAAGTGGTCCCACAGTTACATGAAGGGCTTGAAAAAGCTCATGGATTTATGGATAGCCAACATGAGGGAAGGAAGAGTGCTAGGAATAGTGCCATTTCTCGGAATATTTAAAGGTATACTAGAAGGTGGGCTTCAAGCCCCGCCATGTGGAGCGGGCAAGGATGCCCTTGTCATATCCACAGATGGAAGAATACTGGCCTGTCCTATAGCTGTTGATGTAGAATGGGCTTGCTTAGGGGATATTAAATCAGGGATTACGAGAAAGCCTCCTGAAATAGGAGATCCGTGCATAAAATGCGAGTACTTCAGGTACTGTGGTGGAAGATGCCTCTACGCTCACTTGGAGAGGATGTGGGGTGATGAGGGATTTAACTCTGTGTGCAGAATCACAAAGTATACGATAGATCTTGTGAGGAAAAACTTCAACAGGATAATGGATCTTGTATCGAGTGGGATTGTGAGAAAGGAGGATCTGATCTACCCCAAGTACAATAACACAACTGAGATAATACCTTAAGGTTTATTAGCTGTTTCTATCAGGATATGGGATGGATTACGAGTTAGCGAAGAAGAAGTTTTATCTCGAGCTCTGCAATTCAATGGAACAGGCTTTAAAGAGCAGGGGCTGGAGGACAAGGGTATTTGAGAGACTGGAGGATGCAAAAGAAGCTATTCTTATGGAGATACCTGAAGGGGCATCTGTAGGAATACCTGGAAGTGTGACAGCGAGACAATTAGGCTTAATAGATGCTCTGAAGCAAAGAGCAAGGGTATTTGAGCACTGGACAAGCCCTGATACAGCAGATGAGATGAGGATTATGGAGACAAGAGCAGATGTGTTCATATCAAGTGCTAATGCAGCATCCTTAACGGGGGAGATAGTTGTGTTGGATGCCACTGGAAATAGGATAGTGGGCTCCACTCTCGGGCCAAAGAAGATAATATTTCTGCTTAGCGCAAACAAGATAGAGAGGGATCTAAACTCAGCCCTTCAGAGGGCTTGGTGGAAAGCCGTTGAGATAAATGCAATCAGGCTTGGAGTGGATCCAAAGAGCATACTGAACTTCACCTTAATACTTCATGGTCCTCCGAGGAAAGCTGAGAGTCTAGTTGTTCTCATAGCAGATGAGATGGGATACTGATCAGATTCCAGGATTCTCAGCCATCGTCAATGCAAGCACTGCTGCTTTTGAGTAGAGGTTGTTCTCAGCCTGTTCGTATATAGCAGAGTTTGGTCCATCCATGACATCATCTGTAGCTTCCTCCCCCCTGAACACTGGAAGAACATGCGTCACTATGGCCCGTGGCTATCAATATCTCCTCCTGTATGCTGCATGGACCTCTCAGCCTACTGGAATAAGCCCACATCACGGTGAACTTCTTTCCCTTCAGCTCACCAAGCCTCTCCTGTACTGTCATTATGTCCCCTATTCCCTGAGTTGGATGAAACATGTCATCAGCCATGTTTATCACCGGCTTCTTCGATGCCTTTGCATACTCTCTCACTACCTTGTTTCCCTCTCCATACTTGAAGTCTATAATCTCATCGAGTATTCTGACACCTATCCCATCTCCATATGCCTCGTACATCTTTGCAACATCCTTTGTAGCTTCTCCGGCCTTCAGTCTGGTGGTGCTCACATCTATATAGGCAGCATGGCCCCCAAGATAGGTCATTGCCGATTCAAAAGCAGCTCTTGTCCTCGTTGATGATGCATAAAAGACCATGAAGAAAGTCTTCTTCCTGAGTATATCTGGCCAAGGTTTTCCCATCCTGCTCAGCTTCTTCAGCTCTTTAGCTATTCTTAGGGCTTCATGTAACTCATCCACAGACCAATCTTGGGTTGTTATTAAATCTCTACCGTATAACCTCACCATCTCGATCCCCTTTGGAAAAAGAGCAACAAGATAAAAATAGATTCCAGTTAATTTAATAAAAATCATGAAAGTGAAGTATACTTAGAATACTAGTGCTCACTCTCTATACTTAAGGAAGATAAGCAGTCCTGCACAGGATATAATCAAAGCTTCGAGGATAGCAGACCAGTCTGGATCCCCCATTCTGGTCACCTCGTAGGCAATGTCTGTACTCTGATCATAAAAGCTTCTTATAGATAGAATATGCCAGCCTCTCCCGCTTGGGTGCACTTCGATCATGAGAGGTCCTCCTAGGCTTCTGTTGATCTCCGTCCTTCCGTCTGGGCTCATTAAAATAAATGATCCATTGAATCCATCTGGAGCAAGTATCCTAACTATATGCCCTGTTCCTAATAGGTATATCTTGCTGTATAAAACCTCTCCTTCAGAAAGGGATACTCGAGATGCAGCCGTTGTCTGGGTTATAACAGGATTAAAGAGAAGTCCGACGGAAATAGAGATACCAAGGGAAATTAAAAAGGAGCCCACTCTTCTGAGATTCATGCTTCCACCCTTCTCTCAAAGTAATAGCATGAAACTCCTACAAGTAGCAGAGATATGCCCCACTTAACAGCGATCAGCTTTATTGTCTCATTGGAAGGAGAAGTTATCACCTCGAAAGTATATGGCATGATTATCCAAGAGAGAAATGTCGCCCGTGCTATGAAGTAGAGACCCATCAAGAAGAGAAATGAAGAGATAGTCGAGAGGAAGGAGTTCTTCCCTAGAACAGAGAGCAAGGTCGATATGCTGAGCGGTAGTGCTATTTCAGTTAATATAAATATTATAACTTTCGCCATAGAGGGAGAGAGAACTGTGATAGCCCAACCTGCCGGATCGAGAAACAAGAGGCAAACAACTACTGCTGTGATAATCGAAAGAAATAACAGGAGAAATGCAGCGAGAAACTTTGCCATAAAAATAGATGTTCTTGTGACCGGAAGGGAGAACTCATCCCTGAGATACCCCGCCTCTAGGGCCCTCGTGAAAAGAGTTGCTGCGAGGACAGCTGAAATCAGAAATATTATGATTGGTTGTGGCACTATAATGCTCCAAGCTAGCTCCACATGAAGCCAGTATTTTCCCTCTAAAGCCCTTAGACACTGACTTTCCACTGTATACATGTTCCCCATGAAGCTGAGCATTGCAGTGAAGGAGAAAAATCCAACTAAAATCTCTAATACCGGATATCTCGATACAGAACTCAGCTCCCACACGATCTCCTCCAAGAACTCCTTTCTCATCTATCATCACCTCTCACCATCAGGAAGAGCTCCTCCAGAGTGGGAGGTCTCAGCTCAAGATCCCTCGGAATTCTGCCCCCATTTTTTACATAATCAGAGATTCTATTAACCAAGCTATCAATGCTCGTTGATCTGACAACAACAGTATCCCCCTCTACCTCGACAGTAAAGCTCTTTTTTAGGAATTCAATGAGCTCTGGGGCCTCTTTTCCGCTGAAAGATAGAGTAAATGGGCCCATTTTTCTCATCTCCTCCATAGATCCCTTCATCAGAATTTTTCCTTCATTCAAAAATATAATATGTTCACAGATTTTCTCTAGCTCAGGGAGTATGTGGCTGGATATGAAGAAGGAAATTCCATCCCCTTTCAGCTTTGCTATCGCTCTTAGTAGCCTAAATCTTCCTATGGGATCAAGATTTGCTGTGGGTTCGTCCATTATGACAAGCTCTGGGTCACCAACAAGGCATGCGGCTATCGATATTCTCTGGGTCATGCCTGCTGAGTAGCCCGATATCGACCTGTCCAAGTAGTCTAGATCTAGGATCTCAGACACTCTCCTTATCTGGTTCTCGATGTCCTCCACCCCCTTAACTTTGCACACATGCTCAAGAAACCTCTTCCCTGATACCCATGTTGGAGGTTTTGGCTTTTCATGGAGGACTCCCACCTTTTTAAGAACCCCTCTGTCGCTCCATACACTCTTTCCTAGCAAATATGCCTCGCCTGAATCCTGCCTAGCTAAGCCCGTTAATATTCTTATGATGGTCGTCTTCCCAGCACCATTCGGCCCTATCAACCCAGCTACTCCCCCTGAGAACTCAAAGGAAACTCCATCAAGAGCCTTCACTTTTCCATAGCTCTTTCTTAGCTCTCTGACCGAGATCATCTGAACACCTTCCTCTGTATCATTAGAACAAGAACAGCCGCTATAATCATTGCCATGGCAACCAAAAAGTACAGATTACTGAGCAGAATTCCTCCTCTGCCTCCGGTGTTCTGCTGTCCATATGCTCTTATCAGCTCAAATCCCACGGAGTCACCTCTCATGGATTCATTATTATCCATACACATAATATATACAATTCCGAATTTATTATATAAAACTGGATCAACATATCCTCCCACCCTGCTCCCCACAAGCATACCATCTGGGGAGTACACATATGAGATGGGCGGAAAATAGAACAGAAGAGGAAATGGAAAGTACTTTTTCTTAAGCTCATTACTTATTTCATCAATATTACCAGTAATAGCTATATATTCTCTATCTAGGCTCGCCAGATCGGTTCTGAACCTATCATTGGATGGGAACATCCTCCACATCACCGTTGTGTTCCCCAGCCATCTCATGAGAAACTCCTCCTTGCTTTCGCTCAATGGGTATCTAGCAACGTTTATCCATGGCACCCATCTCCCCAGCTCTTTTCCATCATCGTATACAATTCCGCTATCTACATTAAGAAGAAGGTCAAATGATCTGTTCAGGGTTAGGTTTCCAAGCAAGGTGACGCCACAATCGCTGCAGTTCACTCCTTCCACTAACACTCTTGCATTAGAGTAGTTTACTCTCCTTATAAAGGATAGATCCCCTACTTTAGCCATTTCTATTGCCTTCCTGTCCTTATAGATCAAGAAGTTTGTCTCGAGGAATAAATTCACATGAACCCTCGCCACACCCTTGCTTCTGTTCACTATGATCCATTCATATAAAACCCTTACATGTCCGGGGATGAAGCCCTCTCCCTCTACAAAGGTAGATTGTTCCGTATAACCGTTATCATCGAAAACCAAGGTGCAGGTGGAGTTCTCCCCTCCAAACTCTATCACCCCTCCATATCCAACTGGAAGGACACTCTCCTCACCTAAAACCTTAACATTGGGTATCAGAAGAAAAAATAGTAAGAGAAGGGGAATTTCCCTCCTTAACAAGGGCATCCTATCCCCTTATCTCAGCCTTTGTGCATACAACACCCCAGTCAGGAGAATTGAGGTTATAAGCCACACAATATTCAGTATAACCATACCAGCCAGAATAACCGCATCTATCCCCTTGGCGAGTTATTCTTCCGTCACAGGGTGGCCAGTAACACTCTGGATATCCATTATGATCAAAATCACATACGTAGCCAGTTCTGAGATCTCTCCAAGCACCTACATGAGCATTGGCACAAGCAAAAACAGTAGGAGGGATTAATGATTTAGCACAATTCCTTGTATTTTGCTGGATATACTGGACTCCTTGTTGTGGAAGGATAACTCCGCTTGCAAGGAGCAGGATGCCCAAGGCAAGCACAGCCTTTGCTCCCACGCAATCCCCCAGTATTAAGGGATAAGTCTAAATATAAACCTTTATTTTTTTTAAAAAAATATTAAACAATTACCGCTGGAAGAATATTTTCCTAAAAACTGTCTTAAAAATAGCGATAAATTTCCTTGAGGCTAAAAGTCTTTAATACTTGGCGGCCCACTCTAGGGCCTCTTTTATCATTTCCTTGCTCAAGCTAGGGTAATAATCTCTTATTATCTCCTCAGGAGAAACTCCTGCCGCTATAAGTTCTATCACATCGCTAACCAGAATTCTGGTGCCTCTGAAGGTGGGCTTTCCATGGCATATCTCATCATCTATGACTATATATCTTCCGATCCTCATAATAAATCTTAACTAGAAGAAGGATATTTAAGGTTTCTAGGGTAGCATATGCTTTTTATGGATATTCAAACTTATTAAAGAAATCTCCTTAGAGCTTATTCTCTAAAAACAGTAAAACCAAAAAATCCTTTAGATTAAAAGTCAAGCTTATAAATACCATGAGCTTGGGCTCGTATGGCCTATTCCGGATTTGTTGATCTCTCTCATATCCCAGAGGAGGATGAGCTAGTAGCTCTCTTTTATGTGGAGCCAGCTGAGGGAATAAGTGTTGAAGAGGCAGCTGCAAGAGTTGCTTCTGAGAGCTCGAATGGAACTTGGACAGATCTTCCCACTATGAGCGAGAGGATAAGGAAGCTGAGCGCTAAGGTCTTTAAAATAGATGGAAAGTGGTTCTTAGTATCCTATCCAGTTGAGCTATTTGAGCTAGGAAATATGCCTCAAATATGGAGCTCTATAGCTGGAAATATATTTGGCATGAAAGCTGTTTCAAGGCTGAGGCTTGAGGATGTATTCTGGCCTAAAGATATTGTAAGATCATTTAAAGGGCCAAAATTCGGCCTGAACGGGGTAAAAAATATTATGAAAGTCGAGAAAAGGCCGATACTGGCTACAGTTCCGAAGCCAAAGGTTGGGATGACATCAGAGGAGCAGGCGGAAGCTGCATATGAGATCTGGTGCGGTGGGGTTGATCTGCTCAAAGATGATGAGAACCTCACCTCACAGAGCTTTAACAGATTCGAGAGGAGGATAAGGCTGATGATGGAGATGAGAAGGAAGGCTGAAAAGGAGACCGGAGAGAAGAAGTCCTATCTGGTGAACATAACAGCTCCATATGAGGAGATGAAGAGAAGGTTGAGGCTCGTTGCTGATTATGGAAATGAGTTCGTGATGGTGGACATACTGACAGCTGGCTGGTCTGCTCTTCAGTCAATCAGGGATCTGGCTGAGGAGAATGGGCTTGCATTACATGCTCATAGGGCCTTTCATGCAGCATTTGACAGAATAAGGGAGCATGGGGTATCGATGAAAGTAGTTGCTGAAAGCGCAAGGTTGATTGGAGTTGATAATATCCACATAGGCACTGTGGTGGGAAAGCTCGAATCCCCACTAGAGGAGGTTATGTCCCTCATAAGGATAATAAGGGATGAGAAAGTTGAGGAGAACTGGGATATGAAGCTTCTGAGAAAGGACTGGCTTGATATAAAGCCAGTTATGCCAGTTAGCTCTGGAGGCCTTCATCCGGGCTTGATACCTGAGATAATGAGGATATTCGGAGGGGATGTGATAATACAAGCAGGAGGAGGAGTTTTAGGCCATCCAGATGGACCAAAAGCAGGAGCTAAAGCCCTTAGGCAGGCAATGGAGGCAGTGCTTGAGGGCGTGGATTTGGAAGAGTATGCTAAAAAGCATCAGGAGCTCAGAAGAGCGCTTGAAAAATGGGGTTATATGAAGCCCGTTTGATCTATGGATATCTGCTTTTATATCCTATTTTCCTGAGAAAGTCCATTCTTTCTCTTTTGTTGTTTTCATCCTCCACTCCAAGCGGAGTCTCCCCATCTATGACTCCAAGAACACCCCTTCCATCACCCACATCTATCACGGCTATTTTCAGCTTATTGGCAGTTGCAGCATAAACACAGGCAACTTCACTTAACCCCTTTATCCTGTTGAGGACGTTTATGGGCCATGCATCCTTTATTATCACCACAAATACATGACCAGCACCTATTCTTTTAGCCCTTTCTACAGCTTCTTTTTCAAGGTCTGGATCGTTTCCAGCGTGCCTTATCAACCTAGGACCTGAGGACTCATTGAATGCTATCCCGAACTTTATCGATGGGCATGACTCAACCAAAGTCTCGTAAAGATCCTCAACGGTCTTTATGAAGTGCGTCTGTCCAACTATTATATTGGTTCCCTCAGGAGGGCTCACATCAACTATCTCTATCCGCCACTGCATAGGGTTTTTTGCTATTATCAACATAAATACTTTACGCCTGATCATCCGACCTAAAAGTTTTTAATAACTTCTTGGAAGCTGTATGGAATGTCCTATCAGGTTGCAGTGATAGGAGCGGGACCATCAGGCTCAATAGCAGCCTATATATTGGCTGAGAAAGGATATAAAACAGTGCTTCTGGAGAGAAAGAAATTTCCTAGAAAGAAGACTTGTGCAGGTGGTCTAACTTACAAAGTTGAGGGACTGCTTAAATCCATAGGAATAGAGATGAGCGAGCTTCCGATAGAGAGAGTTTTCGAGAGAGTGAAGGTAATGGGATATGGCAAGGAGATAGAGGTTGAGATGGATCCATGGGTGATATCCACTACAAGCAGGAGCTTATTCGATAAAAGTCTAGTCGATATTGCTGTCTCCTCCGGAGTTAACTTTCTAGATGGAAGTCCTGTCACTGAAGTGAGGAGAAAAGATGGAATTTTCGAGCTTCTAGCAGGATCCAAACTCGAGGCAGAGAGGCTTGTAATAGCTGAGGGAGCTGTTCCTCTTATATCAAGAAAGCTCGGTATTAGAAATTTCTGGCCAAAAGGAGAGGTAATATTCGCGCTAGAGGCTGAGAGAAAGGGAGATTTCAAGGATATAGAGTTCAGGATGGATGCCGTGGAGATGGGATATGGATGGGTCTTCCCTAGAAATGGAAAAGCCAGTGTTGGAGTCGGGGGAATGTCAAATCCAGCTGAGATAAGAAGAAGATTTCAGGAGATGTTTGGCTCTGATGGAATCTCAGCTGGGATGATACCGATAGTGGGAAACAGGAGATTGGAGGCTGAGAGAGTGTACCTAATTGGGGATATAGCGGGTCTGGCTGATCCTATGACAGGAGAGGGAATATACTATGGGATGAAAAGCGCGGTTGAGGCTGCTAGAGCATTGACTGAGGGAAAGAGTTACGAGGATTTGATGAAACCAATTATAGAGGATTTATCCCTCAGAAGAAGGGTAGCATCCATAGTTCTCCCCAAGATGAGGAGGTTCTTCCTCCTCATGGTCGATAAAGAGGAGATAGCTGAGAGATTTACTTGGGCCTCTGCCGGAAAGATTTCATTCAGGGATTTCATAAAATGGGTTGTATTCAGATTTCCAAGCTTGGTTCCTAGCCTTTTGAGAGCTCTTCTATGAGGATGTCTGCCATTTTCGTCCTTCTGTTAACAAGAAGGACAAGAAGCAATCCCTCCCTTGCCACAAAATCGATTATCTCATCAGCGGATGAGGGATCCTCCTTGACCTTAATGGCCTTATCTCCTATAAATCTGGCAACAGAGCTCGAGGCAGGACCGCTCACGAATATCCTTCTCACCCAATCCAGCTTGGAGAAATCCCTGAGAAAAACGGAGAAAACAGCAGTTCTGTCCCTTCTATCTCCTCTTAAGTTGGCAGATATCGCTATCTCCATGTTGTACTTTTTTCTGAGATAGTTCAGGACTATCTCAGCGCTATCAGGATCGTTTATCTTAGCTCCATTGTACCAAAAAAGACTCCTGCTTTTTCTAGCACTGAACATCTCATCCAATCTCTTAAGCATATCCCTCTTCTCATCATAATCCATTCTCTCACCAAAAACATGCATTAGGACTGCTTCTGCTATTCCAACAGTTTCCGAGCCAGGAATTTCGTAATCCTCAGCCTTTACATAACTTGCTCCAATTTTTTCAGCCCCCTTTTTCAGTATTTCTCCTATTTCCTGCCTTTTCTCTCCACTTATCACAGTTTTTATCGATTTGACAAAGGATGAGCAGAAGGATCTGGCTATCTCCTCTCTTTTTTCACCCAAGAATTCGGTGTGATCCAGTCTCACATTTGTTATTATGACGATATCGGGCTTTACCATCAAATTGAATGCTCTCATCGTATAGGGAGTTATTGCTTGGTTCTCTACTATTATTATATCATAATTAGATTTAATAATATCAAGGTTCTCATACAAAACAGATCTCGGTCTCTCCGCTATCTCCCTCTCGGTATTATCCCTCACTACCGCCCTCTCTCCTGTGGTTTTCGATATAACACTCAATCCCCTCGATCTTAGCATGTCATGCAGCATGTTAACAGTGGTCGTTTTTCCTCTTGTCCCTGATACCGAGATCCTCATAGAAACAACCTCATGAGAGAATATAGGGTGTATGATAAAAGAAAAGTAATCACGAAAAGAAGGGCAGTTCTTGCTTGATCCCTGCTTGAATGGGCATCATATGCCATCTGTCCAGAGAGAGTGCCCAGCAGGATGGAAAGAGAATCGGATGCTGTTATAGAGTATGGGAGCATTATTGTGGCTGATAGGATAAGTTGTATGTGGAAAACTCTCATACCATACACCAGAAATCTCCTGAAAATCAACTCACCTACTAGAAGAGAGATAAGAAATGATAGCAAAAACAAAATGCCAAATGCAGGTCTCTCAAAGGAGTATATTGCTCCAACAACTGGATAGGGAACTAAGTTCCTTATATTCCATCTTCTATAAGCTAGATAAGATGCAGATGTTGCTAACAGCACCAACAGGTACTCAGGTAGCATAGTCATTCGGAAAGAAGAACTTGTATTTTACAGTATCTGTTATAGATTTGCCTTGTTATAGGAACGATGTAAAATAAATTTAGTAAAAAAATAAATTTGGTAAGTCCATCTAAGGAAAAACTTTTAAGCTATAGAGGTATTAATTTCTTGGCCTCAAGAGGAGGGGTTATTATGGCGGAGAAATTAAATCCTTGGTTAAATGCCCTAAAGCAGTTGGATAAGGCTGCAAAGGCCATAAACTTGGATCCGGGCTATCATCAGATCTTAGCTCATCCAAAAAGAGTCCTAGAAGTGGGGCTTCCTGTAAAAATGGATGATGGCTCGATAAAAGTCTTTATGGGATGGAGAGTGCACCACAACGATGCAAGAGGTCCATGCAAAGGAGGGATAAAGTATCACCCGAACACAGATATGGATGAGGTAAAAGCCCTAGCGATGTTGATGACTTGGAAGACAGCTGTTGTGGACATACCCTATGGAGGTGCTAAAGGAGGGGTAAGGGTTGATCCAACTAAGCTCAGCAAGGCTGAGCTTGAGAGATTGACTAGGAGATATGCTTAT
>NZ_RCOS01000131.1 GCF_003947435.1 Candidatus Methanodesulfokora washburnensis | reverse complement strand
GAGAAAATGGAAAAAGCCAATAAGACAGCAATATATTATGCTAGATACTATGAGATGAAAAAAGAGAGACAGAATCCACTTTTTCAGGAAGATGAAGAAGGTAATTCTCTGAAATATGTCCCTGTGCCTGTACCCACAAAGTGGGTTACAGGTAGCGGTTCAAAGGTGATAGCGCTTTTCCACAAGGGAGGAAAAAACATAGTATGCCCGCATTTCTGGGAGCTAAAAGCATGGATAGGCTGCCCCTTTGAGTGCAGCTACTGTTATTTACAGGGAACTTTTCGAGGAGCCGAGAGGAAGAAACCCAAAATGAAGAAAGAGGATGATATAAAGAGATACATGGAAGAGTTCCTTTCATGGGCTGATGATGCAGGCCTGATAACATTGCTAAATAGCGGGGAGTTGGCTGATTCTCTCGCTATTCCAAATTTTGTGAGAAAGTTGATAGAAATAGCAACACCCCTCCTGAGGAACCATCCCGACCACATGATACTCCTCCTATCAAAAGGAGGAGAGAACCATGTTAAAGTGCTGGAGGATGTGCCAGAGGATCTTAGAAAAAGGTTCATAGCGAGCTTCTCAATAAACCCTCAGGTTATAGTTGATAAGTATGAGAGAGGAACTGCCTCAACTGAAAGCAGGATTAAGGCGGCTGAAATTGCAGGATATATGGGGTTTCGAGTGAGGATAAGAATCGATCCAATAGTACCGGTAGCTGCAGGAGGAGAGAGCTGGATCTTTCACTATGAAATGCTAATAGAAGAGCTCCTTAATAAGGTTAAGCCGGAGATAATAACGCTTGGTAGCCTAAGAGCATTAAAGAAGACAATACACTATGCCTCGGATAAAAGCTGGCTTGAATATACTAGTGAGGAGTCTCCTTGGGGAAAGCGTGTGAAGAACAGACAGAAAATATACAAGCTCATTATAGAACTTTTGAGGGATAAGGGTTTCAATGGAAAGGTGGGGTTGTGCAAGGAAACCCCTGGTGTATGGGAATACCTGAAACGTGAGGGGCTGATGGAGGATCCAGGAGAGCCTGGAGTCTAGGAGAACGTAATGTGTAATTGCAAGCTTTCTAACCCTACATAAAACTCGTTAGGGAAGACTTTATCCCAAGTGCCTCTCCTATAGCTTGATCTACCATATCTTTTTTGTCGATGGCTTTTACAAATTTTCTAATTAGCTTAACTGTTTCTACGTATGGAGAGCCTCGAGAAGTCTTTCTGATAACATAAAGTAGATAATAGTGTATATCTTCTCGCATGAGATTTATGTCAACCTTTTCTACGATGGGTTTCTGTTTTAGTTCTTTTAGCTGTTTCTCATAAAGATTTACTACATTACTTTCTATTTCTCCAGTTGGGAAGTTTCTCCAATCTTTGGTTCCAAAGAATTTGTCAAGTTTTTCTGCAAGACCTCCTCTTTTTCTGCTATCTTTGATCCGGCCAATGCCTTTAGCTATTAGCCTTGCCTGAAGTAATATGATAAAATCTCCCACAATTCCTTCCCTTTCCAGATCAATTAGCTTCTTTATAGTATCCAGATGGATCTCACAGGAGTTAGGGTCTACAAAAGCTAGATAATGTGCTCCCTTATATCTTTCCTTCATCTCTCTCAGCCCATTGATAACTTTATCAACCGTTTTGTTGGCATCCCCTTCTATCAATCTAATACAATCTTTCGGAATAAATCTAGTAGTCCTCTCGTATAAATACTTGTAGGGTATATCTCTATGCTTTTTGTCACTATTTGCATCAAATAACTTACTAGGACGGTTATAACCTATTGCAAAGATTCTATCAAATGGATATTTTGCACAGAACCATGCGATTAGGGTGGATCTTGGGATGGGAAAGTTGCTATCCTTGTACTTATTAAGACCTGTCCCTGCAAACAAATCCACAAAAGCCATACTAGGATAATAATTCGCTATTATTGGTGTATAGATATCTCTTGTATATAGCTTAAGAAAAAGAAGCTTTAGAACAGTCCAGCGATGACCTAATAAGCACCCTCTACCACCTGTTTTCTCCAAAACCTTTTCTCCAATATCTCTCAGCTCCTTAAGTTCTTTGTATAATTTATCATAGGCATCCTCTGAGTTTGTCATGGAACCACCATCTCTATCGCAAAATTTTACTCTGTGGGTATAAAAACCTCTCGACATAATGTACAATTATCATAAAGCTAAATACCTTTTAAGCCTTAGGACAACTTTCTAGTTACAACCAAGTAAAAAATAAGAGTTCCTAGGAGACTGAGAACTTGATAAATTGGCCTCTATGTTCGGAGTAAAGGAAAAAGAGATTAGTGAAAAGGCTAGGCTTGTGGCAGAGAAGATTTCTGAAAAGCTTAAAATCGAAAAAAGTTCTGAGAAATGGAAATTCTTTGTCGAGGATGCTATGAAGACAGCAAAGCATGCACGGAACTACTTTACACATGACCTAAGCTCTATACCTACGAGGCCAGCTGATGTTCTCAACCTTCTTTCCGGGGCTGTTACCCTCTCAGTGAGCTTCTAGACTACAGAACTACTTTAGGGCATATCCGGGAAAATAGGATAAATTTTGCCACATCGCTACCAATTACTGAGTTCAGATGCCAATTATCAGCATCCCGATCAAAGAGACAATTAACTAGATTTCACCCAGCCTTTTTCCTCCTGAATAAATGGAGCTTTCCTCTAATATAAGGATAGAGCTTGTAGTAGAAGAGACATATGAGGGCAAATATTGTCAATGTTACAGCAAGGACATAAGGGAATCCTAGCTTGGGCTCGAGATATTCCATTGCCTGGAATGCACCGAACACGCCGAACAAAATTGTCAGCAGAACCTGCTTTCTGGATAGATCCTCCTGGCGGACTGCTAATTCAACCTGTTCTTTCAGGGTTTCCTCCTCATAGAGAGTCCTAAACATATCATTCAGCTCCTCCAACAGAGATTTAAGCACATTAACTTTATCTGAAAGTCCTAATCTCTCCTTTCCGTGCTCCATGATACTTCTATTTGGATCTACTATAAAAAGTGAGACATTGTTGTACTCCTCCAGCCCTTCCATCAGGCCCTCCCTTATCTCTGCTATCTCGCTGGGTTTTACAGTTTCCCCTCTCCTCCTCTTCCTGACCTCTCTAAACTTATTCCGGTAGACGGAGGTATACACATCTAGGATCATGTCCGACAGCAACAAGAATTCCATTGGCTGCATAAGATCGAGCTCTCCTGATCGGTATACAAGCTCCTTATCCTTTACAAATTTCAGCCTTTCATCTAGCGTGGCGGATCCCAAGAAGAGAGATGTAATACCACCAGTTACAAATGTAGCGTAATGTACATCACGGGAGAGGTTTTCTCCCAGATCCTTCCTAGCAGCGTCCTCACGGTAATATCTCCAATCTATATGGGCTCCAGAAATTCCAGCTATCTCCCTTAAATGGTTCTCAACAGCATCCTCAGCAGTTGCACATTTATCACTGCATCTGTGCTTCCTGATGCATAGAACTATTTTAACTGGAGTAGATAGTGTCCTAAGCTTTTCCTCAATTTTATTATCAGTGATATCACCCTTTTCCAGCGCATCAAAAGCAGCATCATAGCTTCCATACTCGCCTTTAAATAGGACAGCGGCACGCAGAGTCTTAATAATTTCCTGCTCAATGAATTCATACAGTGTTCCCTCTTTTATATCTCCGGATGGATCCTTAATCGTGCATTCTGCATCATCTAACTTTTGCTCTATCTCTATCAAGTCGTCTGTTGAGAAACTCCCATTCAGGTGGATCCATGCTGTTAAAACACCGATCCCAGCACTGTGCAGGAGAAGATACAGCTCGCACTTCAGCTCATTGAGACGGAGCCCCGGATCCTTGATGCTTATGTTCAGGTCGGTCAATTTAAGCCTCATATACCGGTCTAATTCCAAGTATTCAGGGTCACATGCTCTACTATCCGTCGAAAATATCACCCTAAACATCGCATGTGCCCTATAAATCTCCTCTCTGAGCTTCTCATTCTTCATCAATTCCTTTATGTCAATCTTCTCCGCATTGATCCCCAGCTCTTTCGCCTTGCGGCGGACAAATTGTGGTGTAGGCCAAGCCCTCTTAGGGGGGATCCAGACCCCCTCAACCATTTTATACCTTTCAGAAAACCGTTTTAACAATTCTTTCAGATCTCCCGCTTCAACAGGAGCCCCTAAGTCAAAAGGAATGATATAAACAAGATCCAGATCCTCAAACTTTACTTCTTCGCTTTCAGCTCCCGTATTCGTGTCCATAATTTTACTTAAGTTAATGAGAACAATATAAATGTTTTGAAAAATGATTTAACATTTTGCCCCCAAATTCCGAGTCTCTTCTTTTATGAAGTCCTTTGTTGCTTCTTATTTGTCGAGAAACTTCCCTAAACACATCCTGCCAGCCCATATAATAACCCTGAAGACTGAGAACTTAAGAGAAAAGGAGAAATGAGGAACCGAGAAAGCAAAAAATTTATAAATTAGTACTAAGAAAGAGAGCTTATGGGCATCAGGAATTTATTGGACTTCCTCAACAATACAGACCCAGGAGAATTGGATGAAAGCCTGAATGAACTAGGAGAAAAATCAGGAGAGATTTTTAGGAATAAGGGGGCTGATATAGAAAAAACTATTGTTGAAAGAACCAAAAATATGAAAAGCGAGGAGTTTGTCTGGTTCTGCTTTCTGCGGGGAAACTTCCTCAGGGGAAGGGATGTTGTCTCCAACAAAGCGTTTAAGCAGTTTATAGAGCACTGTGAAAAGGAGGGCCATCATAACTACTACTTTGATGGATTTCCCGGCGGAAACCTTCTGCCAATGTTTAAGCCAAGGTTTAGAGAGGCAGCGGGAATAGAGAGGGTACTGCAGCAGCTGCGGGATAAGTATGGATCGGGGCGTGAATTCGTGATAAGGGAGATAGAGAGGCCGGCAAACAGCATCCAAGTGGATAGAAAAAATGAGCTGTCCCTCGAGCTAAAAGCAAGA
>NZ_RCOS01000156.1 GCF_003947435.1 Candidatus Methanodesulfokora washburnensis | reverse complement strand
AGGGATTTGGTTGAAGCCATATGGGAGAAACCGGCATTAGAGGAGCACATCGAGATCCCAAAAAATGTATACATAATTCTGGACAATGCTGGAGAAGCCCTGATAGATGTTGTTTTAGCAGAGATCATGAAAAGGAGAGGTCATGAGGTCATCATGGTGGTGCGCAAAGAAAGCTACGAGATAGATGTGCTGAGAGATGATCTGGAAGCTGAAGGGATAGAGATAATGGAGACTCAATGCAGTACACCTCCTGTTCTGCATGTCGATGGCTTCTTAATAGCCAAGGGAATAGCGAACTTGGAGGCATGCATAGAGCGCGGAGGAATGGAATCTCTGCACCTTTTCAGGGCAAAGTGCGATGTACTTGCGAGAATGTTCAAGGTGCCAAAGAATGCGCCCGTTATTATAAGTGGAAGTAAAGTGGAACAGTATCTTAAAGGATCCTGAGCCAGCAGATATTTACCCTTTCCTTAAATTTCAAATAACTTCAAGAAGACTTTTTATGCTATTATTCCACTATCGGTAATGAGAGTCAAACTGATCGCATCTCTTGGGCCCTCCACCAGAGATTATGACCAGATAAGGATGCTTCTAATGGAGGGAATCTCAGGCTTCAGGATAAACCTTGCTCATGGAGATCTAGCCTTCTGGAAAAGTCTGATAAGCTCTGTGAGAAGGGCTGAAGGTGACATCAAGAGACCAGTAGCAGTGATAGTGGATGTGAGAGGCCCATCTATAAGGCTCGGAAACTTCTCTAAAGCGATATCCGTGAAGGCTGGGGATAAGGTCACTTTCTCTCTGGATGAGTTCTCTCCCGAGGACAAAATAATCCCTTTTCCAAATGAGGAGGTAATGGAGAAAGTGAGAGAAGGAGATGTTTTCGTGATGGATGATGGAAGAATGAGATTTAAAATAATTAGCAGGGGAAAGAAATCATTTTTGGCCGAATCCCTGACAGATGGTGTATTAAAACCTGAGAAAGCAGTATCATTCCCAGAAAGAGAATTCAACATGCCCATTCTCACAGAGGATGATGTAAGTGGGTTGGAATCGATGTGCGATGAGGTTGACTATGTGGGTATAAGCTTGGTGAGAAAAGGAGAAGATATTCTCTATGTGAGAAACATTATAAATAAGTTAAATCCGGATATATACTTAATCTCCAAAATAGAAAATAAATCAGCTGTCGAGAACTTAGACTCGATAATAGGGCTCTCAGATGCCGTCTTGGTGGCAAGGGGAGATCTGGGAATGAACTTTGGTCTGGAGGAAATACCAATGCTCCAGAGAAGGATAGTTAGGGAGACATTGAGGATGGGAAAACCCGTTATAGTCGCAACTCAGCTATTGGAGTCGATGATGTCAAGTCCAGTGCCGACCAGGGCTGAGGTAGTCGATATAGCAAATGCTGTTGAGGAAGGTGTAGATGCTCTGATGCTAACAGGGGAGACTGCAGCCGGAAGCTATCCAATTGAGGCTGTGAAATGGCTGAAGAAGGTGGCTGAAAGAGCTGAGAGCTTCTATTCAATAAATGTAAACAGAATGGGGGAGAGCGTGAAGAGGAGATATGCAAAAGGGGTAGTAGAGCTCGCGGAAGATCTGGGAGGAAAGCTTCTTATATACTCAATGAAGGGGACTACAGCTGCTATAATCTCATCTTTAAGGCCAAAAACAAGGACTTATGTCGGAGTTCCATCAATCAAGGTAGCTAGGAAGCTTGCCATAATGTGGGGACTGGATACAAGAGTTATACCAGCAGATAGCTACTATGATGGCTTGGATAAGCTTTATACAGATCTTTTAAACGAAAAAGAGCTTAGTGAAGGAGAACTAGCTGTCCTAACATATGGATTAAGGGATTATGAGCAGGTGATAAGGGTGAGAAGAGTATCAACAGCAGATTCTCTCTGAAATTCTGTAAATTTATATAGTGGTGCTGTGCTGTAG
Organism: Candidatus Methanodesulfokora washburnensis; assembly: GCF_003947435.1. Classification (GTDB taxonomy): domain Archaea; phylum Korarchaeota; class Korarchaeia; order Korarchaeales; family Korarchaeaceae; genus Methanodesulfokora; species Methanodesulfokora washburnensis. The sequence continues at coordinate 23,899 of NZ_RCOS01000156.1, read as the reverse complement.
CTCATGCTGACCATCACGCTTGAGGTTCTCGAGGTCAGGAAGGTGGATGAGGGAGTTGAGATGTTGCTGGGCAGGCCATCCAGCACGATTATGCAGGAATATCCCTCCCCTCAGAGTGAGGAGGAGGAGATGGCATTTGCTGTCATGAGGGCTTTTGAGAAGTATCTCAGGCTTCCAGTTCCCCAGAGACAGGTGTACTCTTTTGTGGTGAGGCTCTCAGAGGACGAGTACTCGATGCTGGGAAGGCCAACTGTCGGAGATGTAATTGAGATAAAAATGGAGATGAAGCATGATAAACAGGAGGAGATCCAATGAATTTCATTTTGATACTTCTTGTAGCCCTTCTGATCCTGCTTGCGGCAGTTAGAATTCTTGTCCTGAAGAAGAGCTGCCCTCTTTTATCCTTCCTCAGGAGATACTACCATCCAAAAAAGTTTAAGTATAAAAAACAGAGGGAATGATGTAGAGGGTGGTGAGCTGGCCTCCTACACCGATATAATAACTGTTAGAAGCAAAAACAGGATGGAAGTAATAGATATAACCGATCTGGTGGAGGATTCAGTCAGGAAATCGGGAATATCAAGTGGGATATGCCTAGTTCATCTTCCTCATGCAACAGCTGCTCTTATAGCAAATGAGAACGAATCGGGACTTATCAGGGATATAATCAGGAAGATAAAGGAGGAATTTGTCAGGGAAGGATGGGAACACGACAGAATAGATGACAATGCTCATGCTCACATAGCATCATCCTTCATAGGAGCTTCAAGGGCCTTCCCAGTTGTGTCCGGAAGGCTTATGAGGGGAACTTGGCAGAATCTTATGCTTGTCGAGCTTGATGGCCCTAGAGAGAGGAAAGTTGTTATAACAGTAGTTGGTGATTAAAAAGCATTAATCTATACAAGTTCTGTTTATATCCTGTTTACAATTCGTTTTCAAGTGGACACAGTTGTTGTGAGCGTTAGAGTGAAGAAGAGGGTAAAGGAGATACTTGAGGAGGCTGGTGTCGACATATCAGAGGAGGTTAAAAGATATCTGGAGGATCTTGCATGGAAGGTGGAGATGAGAAGATCATTGGAGGAGCTGGACAGAGTGCTGAGGAGGATTTACAGAGAATGAGGCTGTTCGATGGGAGCAGCTTGGAGGCATATATCCTCGGAAGAAGAGATGAAATAAAAGCTCTGCTGATGGATGGAGCATACATACTGGATATCTCCTTAACAAGAGTTCTATCAGCAGTAAGAGATGCCGAGAAAAGTGGTAAAATCGATTCATCTGCATCGGAAGAGCTCATTCAAGCGCTATCTAGGATACCATTCAGGAGAGTGGGGATAAAAAAGCACATTAAATCGGCCTTGGAGATATCTAGGATGGGGATGTCAGCAGAGAAATCCCTTTATCTTGCTGTTGCAAAAGAGAGAGGAATGGAGCTAGTTACCTGCGATGAGGAAATAGGAAGGGCAGCCAAAACCCTTGGAATAAAGTGCATAATCATTTAGGTGGCTCTGGCGGCCATTTGCTACAGTTTTCATAGAACCATGCCACGATATCTCCATCTTTAAGCCTGAAGTTGTCGGCTGAAACCTCTCCCAGAACCCATTTTCCATCTCTAAATACCCAGTACATCCAGTACATTGATCTACTTTTGTCATTGTTTATCCCGTTTATCGAGTTTACAAAGGCCCCATAAGTTCCTAAAGTGTAGTTAACTGATGCAACCTGCATTGTCGCGTTGAGAAGGGATGAGCCCAACGGAACAAGGGTTCCATTATGCCATCTCCTCGTCCCGTTCCCATAATCTATGAGAAGATTAACCTTAAGAACATATTTCATGCATTTAGCTGTTTCGCTAAGTTGATCCCTACAATAAGATAAATCTTGGCTGTATTTTGCTAAAACTCCGGCTAAAATCAGGATAACAACGAGAAGAGCTGATATGATGAGATCCTTTCTCTCCATGTAAGATCTAGGATGGATTATCCAGACATTATATAAAGATTTTTGTTCACATTTATATTTTTGTCTTTTCTTGAAGACAATATGAGCTTGTATGATCTCCTGACTTTGGTGAGGTCGAGAGCACCCGGTCCAGCTCCCAGTTTTAATATATTACATGTAGTTAAAACAGTTCTTATCCTCAGGGATGGACCAGCTGGAAGGGGATATCTTGCAAGAAAGCTTGGAATAGGGGAGGGAGCTGTGAAGAACATAGTAAGCAGGATGAAGAGAGAGGGCATTGTCAAGACAATGAGAGGAGGATGCCTTCTAACTGAGAAGGGAAGGAAAATTGCAGATGAGATCTCAAAATGGATAAAATCCGAGACAGAGCTTGAGGGAATAAGCCTGACCGTTGCCCCAAAGAACTATGCAATTTTGCTGAAGAACTCCGCTGATAAGATAAAAATGGGAGTTGAACAGAGGGATATAGCAGTTATATTTGGAGCATCTGGAGCAACAACTCTCATCTTTAGAAATGGAAAGCTGCTGATGCCACCGGATATAGACATATCCATCTACAACAGAAGGGATGCTGAGATAATACTGGGGAAATTGAGACCGGAGGAGGGGGATGTAATAGTTATAGGATCTGCATCTGATGAGATGAAAGCTATGTACGGAGCTCTTGCAGCGGCTATCTCCATCCTTATGCCTGATCTTCTTTCAAAAGCTTGACAACCTTTTTATAACACTGCTAAATACATCAAAAGCTTTAATAGCTTCATTTCTGTTCAGCTTTTCCATTCTGTGCTCTCCCTCGATGAGAAGAGGCCTTGAAAACACGAAGAATTCTACATCATTCAACCTGAAGGAGATGAATAGCATATCTGAGGAAGGTCCTTCCTCCTCGTCGAAAAATGATCTCAAGTTTTTCACCGGGCTAAGGTCTCTGAAGAAGCTTGTGAGGAAATCTATTTTAGAGGAATCATCCAGAAGCATAAGGGAGCTCATGATATCTGGATCAAGCAAATCCTCCATCCAAATGCTGAAGCTTATTGTCCAAGAACTGAACTCACTATTTTCTTCAGCAAGGAGAATCATTCTGTTTATCTTTGTTGCAGCATCCTCTTGGCATGCCTGTGTTCTTATCTCAACAAGAGTCAGACTTCCCTGATCTGATAGACCGGATATCCTCTTATACTCGACTTCATCTCCCTTTTCCTCCACAAGAAATGCTTTATCGAATTTAACTCCACCCAGAACAATAGGCCCTATGTACATCCCTCTCTCCAAGCCGGGCTTCATGGATCTAAGTGTTAAATATATTTTATTCATTTAGCAACACCTCTACTATATCCGGCACTTGGTAGAAGCTCTCGGCTGAGAACTCACCTCTCACCCTTTTACCAACAGATATGAAAAAACAACCAACTTTTCTGCTGGATTCGAGATCCATCTCTGTATCTCCAACGAATATGGATCTCTCTGGCACTCCCATGAGCTTTTCCATGACGATCTTCAACTGTTCCTCCCTGCTCAAGCTGATCTCTCTTGTGACAAAGGCATCGAAGAACTCAAGTACACCAAGTCTTCTCAGCGCAGTTAAGGCTGGATTGATCGCTTGAAGGGTGACAAGCCCAATTCTAAGGCCTAAATTTCTCAATCTAGTTAGTGATAAAATCAGCTTTTCATCCCTCTCAGCTCTCATAGCAGCCTCCATTTCAGCTGTTTCAACTATTTTAAAGGCGCTTTCTATTTTTTCTCTATCCCCGCCAGCTGCTACTGGAATGCTGGGTCCAAGCGGCTTTAATGGATGGCTCCACCCCATTGTTTTCCTTATCCTCTCTCTTAACTGATCCCAGTCTATTCCCAAGTCAACAAGAGTTCCGTCAAGATCCGTGATCAACAGCTCATATCTCACTGCATGCCCACCTCTACCTCATCCACGCTCCTCACAACGCATCCTCCCTCCTGCAGTGTGCTTGCAACTTTCTCATAGCAGATATCCTCCCCTCTAATTGTCACCTTGAGGGTCTCAGTCCTCGCATCCACCTCTGTCACAACAACTGTTACATTAGATATCCCGTCAATTTCACATATTTTTTTGGATATTTCAATTGTAGGAATCTCTCTGGGCTTGAGCACGTCCAGAAGAATCCTCTTTATGGAGGGCTTGCGTGAGCTCATATATGAGCTGGGGAAAGCCCAGCTAAAAATCTTGATACGAAAGTATATACTCTAAAATTATTTTAGAAACTTAGTTAGGTCCGAGAGGATCTCCCTAGAGGTTCTCCAAGATCTTCTCACTATCTCCGGCAGATCTCCATGCTCTTCCATGTATCTTTTCAGGAAAATAACCGTCCTTTTGTCGGAGGAATAACCGGATCCAATATCTCCGTATATCTCCCCATACTCTCTTATTATCTCATCTCTTCTTACCTTGGCAAGTATTGAAGCAGCACTTACGACGGGATATCTCCTATCAGCAAAGTTCTCAGCAATTACTTCCTTCCCTGTAAGCCTTTTAAGCATGTATCCGAATCTTTCAGGCTTTCTTCCGGGGGCATCAACTATTGCTATGTCAAAATCAAATTTTGATATTATGTATGCCATTTTTTTAGCTTCGAGTCTGTTCAGCCCTCTGCCCAGCACTGCGATATCTATCTCCTTGGGAGATATTTCCAAAAGCATATAATCTATGACAACATCTTTCACTTTTTCGGATAATTCTTTCCTTCTGTTGGGTCTGAGGAGCTTCGAGTCTCTAACTCCTATCTCCACAAGCTTCCTTATTGATTCCTCATCAGCTAAGACACCGCATATAACCATTGGACCTATTACAGGTCCTCTTCCAGCCTCATCTATTCCTAGATATCTCATCTAGCTTGAGGAGAACGATTAAAAATAAAATCTTATTGTCCTCACGATGAGATTTACAGTCCTCCTGCTATTGCTGCTGATTCAGGTAGCTCCTCTATCAGCGGAGTCCGTGATCAGAGTTGTGAATGAACATGGCCTTCCTGTCCCATTTGCCCTTGTTATGGTCGCCGATTATATGGGAAATATAAAGAGGATAACAGTGGCCAACTCAAGCGGCATTGCCTCAGTAAATGAGACTCAAGGTATTCTGTACGTGGCAAGTCCCGGCTTTATCTATGAGAGAGCAAATATCTCAAACGGAACTGTGGTTCTAAGGAAAGGATCTGACAGAAAAGTTGACCTGAAATACGGGTTTTACATTAATGACACCAAGTTGGACAGCTCTTGGCTTCCAGTAGGAAGGGATTTGTTCCTGAAGGTATATGGAAATTACTCAGGAAGCTATTTGATAGTTGTGAACTCCAGCTTGAGAATAGGGTATCATCAGGTGGGAATAGGGGCTGAGAGAAGCTCGCCGCAGCTTGCAGATGCCTTCATACTCAGGTCCGATAGCGAGACATACGGACTTATCCATGTGCTAGTATTCACAAAATCGGGCATGTATGCTGATATAACAATACCCGTGAGATTCTCAAAACCATTTACAGTCGAACAAGAGGGAGATACAGTCAGGATAAGGAGCGCTTATCCCACTGTGTGCTCTTTGACCTATGATGGAGTTAAGAAAGCCATAGAAGTAAGGGGAAATACCTCATTTTCCCTTCCTCCAGGGGTAAATGCATCCCTAGTCTGCGGAAAGGAGAGGTTTAACATAACTACTCCCGATATAATAGTTCCTCCAGAGCTTTTCCTTAGCTCTGGAATTGACCTGAACATCAGGATTGTGGGAAAATGCGAGCTGAGGTGGAATATATCAAATATATCAGGATTATCTAGTAATGGAACTATTAAACTATCAGATGATGATGTGAGAAAGCTAGGCCAAGGTTTCAGCGGATTCTTGGAGCTCTCATGCAACGGTGTGAGGAAGAGGATACCCGTGAGAACTCCAGCCATAGGTTTAAAACTGTTAAATCTCACGGATAAAAGTGCTCTTCTTGAGATAAACTCATCTGCTAGATGCACTCTGCTCTGGGGAGTTGGATCGATGAACAGATCCGAGGTCGTTGAAAGCGGGTTAAAGGAGCTGAAATTCAACGCAACATCAGGTGTATTCATGGCAAAGCTCCTTTGCGGAGTTTTCTCAGCCGAGGTCAATGGGACAATCCCGGAGAGAGTTGTAGCCGAGGAGAAACAGAGATACATAACTCCTCTGGCGACTGAAACGGCCTTAATAATCGTTCTTATAATATCCGTTTCTCTTCTTCTTATACTCCTAGTAATAAGAAGAACTAAAAGCCGGGAGAAATACCTGATGGAGCTTGAAAGGGAGTATAAAAGCGGCAGGATATCCAGAGCGGAATATCTAGTGAGGAGGGAGCTCTATGAGAGAAGAAAGAGGAGAAAGTAGGGTAATTTCATCAGCTTTAAGTGAGATAATAAGGGAGGAGGCATCCAAAATCGGCAGAAAAGTCAGGTTTATGAACTTCTGTGGCACTCATGAGTGGACAACTGTTCACTATGGGCTGAGAACTCTGATGCCCGGTAATGTTGAGCTAGTTGCAGGCCCCGGATGCCCGGTTTGCATAACTCCATCTTACTACATAGAGAAAGCAGTGGAGCTCGCTATGAGGGGAATAAGGGTATATTCCTTCGGGGATGCCTACAAACTTCCAGCTCTAAAGCCCATCAATGGAGCAAAAAGCCTGTCAGATGCAAGATCTGCTGGGGGAAATGTGTCAATTGTTTACAGCTTTCTCGATGCTGTCCAAGATGCTGAGGAATATAGAAGGGATTCTGTTTTCCTCGGAATAGGATTTGAGACAACAGCTCCAAGCTATGCAATTTTATTTTACAATAATAAAGTTCCTAGAAATCTGTTCTTCATGAGCGTGCTGAGGCTAACTCCTCCTGCTGCTAGGTATGCGCTGGAGTACGGTGCCAGTAAAGGGGAAAAAGTTGATGGGGTAATTGCACCAGGTCATGTTTCTGCAGTAATAGGGTCTGATCCCTGGATTTTTATAGCAAAGGATTTCGGTATACCTGCAGTCATATCAGGATTTGAGCCCATAGATGTGCTAGTATCAGTGGCCATGCTTCTCAGGATGCTCAACAGAGGAGAGGTAGATGTTAAAATAGAGTACAACAGGGTTGTAAAACCTCATGGAAACATTAAGGCAAAGGAGCTGATAAACAGGGTTTTTGAGGAAGAGGATGCATCTTGGAGAGGTCTTGGATTCATAGAAAGAAGCGGACTGGATTTATCGGATGGCTTCTCGGATAACAATGCATTTCTCCATCTTGTGGAGAAGCAGAAGGAGTGGAGCTATGACATGCCTCCTGGTTGTAAATGCGCTGAAGTTGTTCTTGGGGTTGCAAAGCCCACCGATTGTCCGATGTTCATGAAAGCATGCACTCCATCCAACCCATTCGGTCCATGCATGGTTTCCATGGAGGGGACATGCGCTGTATGGGCTAGGTTTGGGGGAGGAGGACTTGCTGATGAAGTTGCAAGGGAGATAGGAATATAAAAATAGAATTTATAAACTAGCAAGAACCAGACCTGTGCTGATAAAAATTCATAATATATTTTGATTATAGTTAAAAAAGAAAAAAGGAGAAGATGGGATATTATCCCCCGAACTGGACCTCATACGTCATTGCATCGTTATCCTTGTACCACCACCAGTACCACCCGTAGTCTTTGCCACTGATATCGTTTACATCCACACGAGGTGTATCGTACTGAACCGATCCTGCTTCATATGGGCTCACTGATATCGATAATGATAGTGAGTAGGGCCCTGATGGGACGCTAATGCCAACGCTTATGGATGTGCTGAGCGGAAGTTTGTTATCGCTGTCGTATACTGGCCAGAAGTTGATGGATCTGCTGCCCACAAAAGGACCACGAGCATACCCTGGAAGTGGTGAAGGTTCCTGATAGTATCCATCCATCTGAAGAGGTAATAGGCCTGCGATCTCCTGCGGATAGAGGAAGTCATACACATAGTAGACTGGATAATCCTCGTATACCCAATGTTCATACTTATAGAGTACAGATCCCCACACTATCGCTCTCTGACCACCTGATATAGAAGCTGTAGATTCACCAGTTGTAGAATATGTAAGCTTCTTTCCCTGCGATCCCCAGAAGCCTGCTGGACATGGCTTGCTTGGATCAGAATCTGTGGCGCATGCTGCACCCCATCCTTCCAGATACATTGCGGATGGGGGACTTGTATCAACTAATCTGAATGAAACGCTTAAACCTGGTATGCTGTTCAGGTATGTGAGCTTTGTTTTAGCTGCACAGTACCCAGTACCATCTGGTCCTACTGTGATGGAGCAGCTTGATTCAGCAGCTCCAAGGAGATCTTTTGATGAAGGCAATACCTTCCCAAGAGTTGCCTCTGGTTTTTTGAGCTCTGCTTTTATGTTCAAATCTGTTATGGGCTTCTCAACAGATGTCTGCAGTATCCTGCTGAAGCTGTACCCATTCGATGTAATTACCACGACTGCATACTCGGGGGAGTCATAAACAGCTTTTATCTCACCCTTTTCCACCTTAGCACCGGCCTGAATCATGTTTATGAAGTTCTTCACCGTGATCGTCGAGCCGCATGGAACCACACCTCTGTACACGATCTCTGTGTGTTTCGGATCCTTTGTTGGGTTATATGGAGTTGGGAACCTGTGCACAGCGAGGAAGCATTTCTCAGCTCCCTCCACCTTCGGAATTTCAACATTCAGTTTTATCAGTGCCTTTGGCTTTCCCTCAAGCCAGCTGTTGAAGAGAATGCTCAGATCGTCCTGTTGGCTGGCTGCTACTACCATGGGGAGGAGAAGGAGTATTACGGGAATGGCCCAGATCTTCCTCATATTGCCACCCCAATATTACAGCACCGGAAATAATATAAAGTTTTTTTTAATTATAGGCTTTATTAATTAAAAATTTAGCTAAGCGGGAGGAAGTGATATTCAACACGGTTCTCTTGATAGATTTTTAAGCTCTTATTCTCGGCTCTCCAAAGTGATGCTCATGTGCTGGGGGGTACCTGGGAAGGTAGTCAAGGTAGAGGGATACTCAGCGATAGTGGATTTCGGTGGAGGGTCGAAAAGGGAGGTTCTGCTTGTTGTTGATGATGTGAAGGAGGGGGATTTTGTCGTAGTTCATGCCGGGGCTGCGATAGAGAAAATCGGAAGGGATGAGCTAGAGGAGCTGATGGGCTACTATGTTGAGATGGCAGATGATCCTGAGACAAAGGAAAGAATAAAGGAGGTGATGAAGGAGTGGCTGGAAAGGTGACGCTCGCTCATGGTGCTGGGGGAAAGGAGACAGAGGAGATAGTCGATAGGTTGATAGTCAGAAGAGTTCCGGAGGAGCTAAAGAGAGCTATGAACGGAGTGGGACTTGATCTCCTCGATGATGGAGCATCCCTATTTATAGAAGGAATTCATCTAGTGGTATCCGTGGATTCCTATACCGTGAAGCCGATAAACTTTCCCGGCGGAAATATAGGGGCACTTGCCGCAACTGGAACGATAAACGATGTGGTAATGATGGGAGCTAGGCCCGTGGCCATGCTGGATTCCATTGTAGTTGAGGAGGGCTTCGATGAGAAGTTGCTTGATGACGTCATAAAGTCCTTCATGGAGGTGATAACAAAAGAGAGAGTTTCATTGATAGGAGGGGACTTCAAGGTGATGCCCAGGGGCTCTGTAGATGGGATTGTGATCTCAACTACAGGAATAGGCATTGCTAAGGAGGATGAGCTGATAACTGACAGGGTCAGAGAGGGAGACAGAATAGTAGTGACGGGGCATTTGGGGGACCATGGGGCAGTAATACTTGCCCTTCAGCAGGGCATAAGCCTTGAAAGCTCATCTTTAAGGAGTGATCTAAGGCCTCTAACCGGTCTTCTTGATGTATTCAGGAAGTTCAAGGGAAAAATTCATGCTGCTAGGGATCCCACAAGGGGAGGGCTTGCAATGGTCTTGAACGACTGGGCAAAACAGAGCGGGAAAATAATAGTGGTTGATGGATCGAAAATCCCTCTCAGGGAACAGGTTGCCTCTTATGCTGGGATGCTCGGGATAGATCCTCTTTTTCTAGCTAGTGAGGGTCAGGCAGTTATAGCTGTCGATGGAAGCGTATGCGATGAACTTCTGGACGAGCTTAGAAAATCAGGCTTTCCGGATTCCTCTGAGATAGGTGAGGTCAGGAGAGCGGAGAGATTTAAGGGAATAGTTCTTTATAAAAGTGAAGTAGGGGGTCACAGAATTCTAGAGCCCCCATCGGGAGAGATAGTCCCGAGAATCTGCTGATTTTCCTGCTGTGTCAAATCAATAAGGCTATTCGACAAAAAAGTTTTTATTCTCCTAGTTCAGCAGATCTTATGGCTCAACTCAGGGATTATATAGAGCTTACCAAGCCCAAACAGACATTTCTTCTCCTCCTGACATCGATATTCGCCTATCTCACGAATATAAGTTCTATAAGTATTGTTAATGCTGTTCACTTGATAGCAAGCATGCTTCTCTCAATATCCGGAACAACAGCAATGAATATGGCCTTAGAAGCAGATATAGACTCCTTGATGAGGAGAACTTCCTCAAGACCCATTCCTCAGGGCCGTCTTACTCCCTCAGAGGGGTTGATATTCGGCATTGTTTTATTTCTTTCAGGCCTCTCCGTATCGCTCCTGATAAACATCTATGTGGCAGTAGCCGTGATGCTGGGCCTCATATCAGACATATTTCTCTACACTTTATGGCTTAAGAGAAGAAATCCAATGTCAATAGTGCTCGGAGGGATTGCAGGAGGAGCTCCAGCTCTGGCTGGATGGGCTGCATCCTCCGGCAGGATAGACCTTCAGGGCGTGCTCATGGCCCTCACTGTGATGCTGTGGATACCTGCTCACATATGGTACATAGCAATATACTATAAGGAGGACTATGAGTTAGCAGGGATACCCATGCTTCCCGTTGCATATGGAGTTGAACGGACTGTGAAAACAATAATAGCAGCTCTTTCTCTGCTTACAGCAGTGGAGCTAGCGATGTTTGTCATGAAAATGTTCGGTTTTGTGTTTCTTATCCTATCTCTGCCCTTCACATTATTCCTTCTATACAAATCAGTTGTCTACTTGAGGGATCTGAGCAAAGAAGGAGCTAGGAAGATGTACAAAATGGCGAGTCCCCTCATAGGAATTATATTCATAGCGATGTTCATCGATAACTTGGTCAAGACTTTCCTTTCATCCTTATGAGAACAGCTATGATGACAAAAGCAATTATTACAAGAACAACAGCAATCTCAACTGGAATTGGCAATTGCCAAGACTGTAGTTGTTGCTGAGGCTGCTGTTCGCATGGGGTATTTGTTCCGCTCTGCCCAGATGTGCTGTGAGCTAAATTCATCCCTATACAATATTTTCCCCTTCCAGCCTCGCCTACATTCACCTGCTTTATTATACCATTTCCGTCAACTACAAGAACAACTGGAATATATTCTATTCCGAATAATTTTGCAAATGTATAATTCTCAGATAAAAAGTACCATCCGTTGGCAGCGTACTTCTTGAATAGATCATAATCTCTTGTGCTGTTTCCGCCTAATCCAGCCAGTATGGCTATATCTCCTCCCCTTGAGCATTGATTCCAAGCAGCAGCAAGTTCGGGTAGCTCCTTATTGCAGTGAGGGCACCAATATGCATAGAAAACTATAAGGACAGTTCTCCCGGTCAAAGAGCTGCTTTTAATTGTACAGTTTTTTCCATCAGCCCCCACTACTGTGAGGGTGAATTCAGGAATTTTGCTTCCCTCTTTAGGCTCTGCTAGGACTTCGATAGATGTAAAAACTATCAGAATTAGGAGAAGGATTACATGCAATCTCAAGATACCACCTCATATCTCTCCGGTCTCATGCTTATTAAACCATATATGAGACCTGTGACGAACCCTCCTACATGAGCTGATACATCTACGTTTGGCATGAATCCGCCAGCTAAGACAAAAAGAGCGACTATTATGCTGCTGAAACCTATTTTTCCTGTTATCCTGTATTCATATGCCATTATGAACCCAAATAGACCAAGAATTGCGCCTGAAGCGCCCACTCCTATCGATATAGAGTTCGCCAAGTAGGATATCAGAAGGGATAGCAAGTTCCCGAATATGCCGGATGCCATGTATATGAGGAGAAATCTCCCTGATCCAAGCCCTTTCTCAAGGATATTTCCGAAAATGTAGAGAGCGTACATGTTCAGCGCTATATGTACTATGTTTGCATGTAGAAACATGGATGTCACTAGGGTGGCTGGATTTGATATTATGTTGAGCAATGAGTTTCCCCACTCTATTATGATGCTTTTATATGCCTCCAGTAAATCTGAGGTGAGAAAATAAGCAAAGAGATTTATGGCTATAAGAGCAGCTGTTGCATTTCTCTCATCCCTTCCTCTTGCAATAAAGAAAGCTAATATTCCGATAGCAGCGCTCAGAAAGATGTTCATCTAATCACCTGTAAGGGACTCTCGAATTCACTTGTGGGGTAGTTCGGGTCCCAGATGCTCTGTTGTTCATATATTTAACTTTTTGTAGCGCAGTTCCATTGTCAGCTATAAGATCTAGCTGGGGAGAAGCAACTTGATAAAGGATTTAGCAGATTTAAACGGGAATTTCAAGCCTACTGCTAGCGATTTCATGATACCTGCCCCTTTTAGGATGGAGCTTGATTGGAAATCTGTGGAAAACCCATGAATCTCACCTAGCATCGAGAAAAGAAAGTCAATCTCCCTGTCGCTCATAGAATCCATCATGTTTCTCATAAGTTCCCCTATTACAATCTCCTTTCCCAGCAGGGACCACCATCTTCTTTCATATTCTCTCAGTAAATTCTTCCCTGTCTCCATAGATCTGATGATCTCCTCTGCTAATATCCTCGATGCCTCTGATATGTAAAAGACCCCTCCCCTGCTGAGGGGCTTAACTTGGCCTGCAGAATCGCCTATAAGTGCTAGATTCCACTTAACAAATCTTCTCATTGTTTTTGTAGGTATTACTCCGCCCAGAACTCTTGAAAACTGTCTCACCTGAGAGGAGGCCCATCTGAACGCCTCATCTCCTTTTCCTATGGCTCCTGAGTAGAAAATTCCTCCTCTCGGATGAAGCCATGAGAACAGGCTTCCTCTTCTTATCCTCACTATATATCCGTTCTTTGGTCCCTCATCTGTGACTAAATTAACCCCAGTCAAAAGAGGCATGTCCTCATGAAAAACTCTTCTTAGAGTTGATTTTGCACCATCAGCTCCTACTATAAACCTGAACTTTATCTCCTTTTTTCCCTCTTGGTCCATTACTACTGCTTTTTCTCTTCCTTCCAGCTCCAAAAACCTAACTCCAGTGAGAAGCTCTGTCCCCCTTCTTACAGCTTCCTCCGAGATCTCCTTATCCATTCTCTCCCTGTCCAAGACAAGAGCAGAAGCATCAGTCCTGAGAATAATGCCACCTGGAGATATCAACTTTGCCCAGTTTATCCTGTCAACTATCCAGCTTGACTTCCTGAAGGGGAGCCTCTCCCATGCATCAAGCCCAATTATGCCGGAACAATGGGGTCTAACCACACTTTTTCTGGCCTCTATCTGTATTACATCTACTCCATTTGATGAGAGGAGCATCGAAAGAGTGGAACCCGCTACACCAGCTCCAACCACTAGGACATCACATCTCACTTGAGCTCCTCCTTTATCCTCAGCATCGTCTCCTTATCCACCTTCTCCAGATAGTAGACCTTATCTCCAACTATAAAAGCTGGGATATATCTTATCTCCAGCTTCTCCACATACTCCTCGCCCTCAGGACTGTTCAACATAACCTCCTTTATCTCAATCCCCAGCTCTTCCGCTATTCTCTTGGCCTCAGCTATTATTTCATTTCTCCTGCAATTTGGGTGGCTTATGGCTATCAAACATCCCTCCTCCAAGGAGCTCTCACGAATTTGTACACACATGGCCTCTGGCTTGTGTCTTTGGAGACCATCTGCATGCTTATAAGCTTGTTGAGATATCTCCTAGCTGTTGCCTCGCTCCTCTTTATCTCATTTGCAACCTCTGTTGCTGTCATTGGCCCTTTCTCCTCAAGCAAAGCCAGAACTTTGTACATAGGATCCCTCATATAGTTCTCCTTCTCCATCTCACTGCATCCCTTCAGCATCTCCTCCATCACGCGGAGCCTTGCCTCCTTTCTGGCGAGATCCCTTACCATAACCTCAATTCTCTCCCTCAATTTCGATGTCATTGTGTGGGATTCCCTGTACTTGTAATATCCCTTGATAGCATCTGCAATAGCAGTGAGGGCCAGTGATACTATCTCGCTCAGCTGATTGTCAAAGATCTCAGCCAAGGCAGATATATCCTCGTTGCTGAACCTCTTTCCTGCGTAAAAAACAACATCGTTCACGAAGTTCTCCCTCAACTTCCGCCTCTCGATATTGATTATGTCCATGAACTTCCTAGTGGAAAGAGATACAGCATCATCCGATGCTTCTTCAACAATACTCCCCAGATCCGAAAGATATTTCCCATAATACTCGGAATAAAGGTCCCTTTCTATCTCATCAACAAGCTTTGAACTCGAATTTGTTTCATTTTTGCGGTTCATTGGATTTCATCCTCCCACGGGGAGCAGAAAACTTAGCATATGTCTACTTAAAATCTTAATGTTGTTTTCTTTCCAATTTGAAGTCCACTCTAACCTTCCATGTCCTAGGGGAATAGCTTGAGACCCTCCTCCTTTCAAGGACAGTTGATGAAAATCCGAGTTTTTCGGCTTCTTCCCTTACTAGTATCTCTGCTTTCTCGAACGCATCCTCCCCTCCCCAGTAATAGAAATGAAGCTCTCCTCCCAAGTTTTTCAGGCATTTTATAGCTATGTCTAAGAAATGGTATGCGTGAAGCGGAAGCGGCATTATAACCCTGTCAAACATGCCGAAGAACCTCGGGCATACATCTCTCACATCTCCAAGCACAGCTTCAACCCTTCCCTCCATCTTGTTTATCCTTATGTTCTCCAAGAAATACTTGTAGGCCACCTCATTTATCTCAACCCCTATTACATGGGCCTCTGGCTGTCTCTTTGCCACAGCAAGGGCATAAGGTCCAACTCCTGCAAACATGACAAGCACTTCCTCCCCCGGTCTCACTTTACTAGCAATCCTCTGCCTCTCCTCTCCTTCTCTTGGGGAGAAATAGACAAATCTTGGATCAAGCTTTATCCTTATTCCGTACTCGATGTGGACAACTTCGGTGTCCTCAGACCCCTTTACAAGCCTCAGCTTTCTCAGCCTAGTATCTCCTTCCCTAGGGCTCTCCTCTAGAAGAACAGATTTAACGTTCTTGTGCCTTCTCATTATCTCCTCAGCTATCTCCTCTGGATTTCCCTCATAGTTCATCTTTATTACAGCAACAGCTTTCTCCCTAGATCCTATTATGTCGAAGCTGTACTTCATCTCTTTTAGTATCAGCTGGTAATTATAAAAGTGGGTGCCCAGAAAACCCAGAGCTAAAGCTCTGGGATGAATGGGCAAAGCTTAAATACAAGCTTCTCCTGAAATCAATGGCTCGGATGTTCCGAGTCCGTGAGGGAGGTGGGGGAGGCAAGACGCCTTTAGCCCATGCCTTAACGAGAGGCATGGGATGGGGGAGCTGTGAGCCCCCCCGAACCAGCAGATGAGGGGAAAGGCGCAAAGCCTGCCCTAAACGCTGGAAGCTCCCGACTTTAGTCGTGGAGCAGCTCACAGAACTTTACTTCCCCTGTAAAAATAAAAGTAATTCAGGCAATGCTTCTGAGTGAGAATACAGAAAAATTTGACAGTAAAAGGCTTTATTCGCCGAACCTAGAACTAGATATCATCTCATCAATAAGAGGACGAAAAGCCCAGCTAGATTTATGATACTTCCCAAGACGAATGGAACCCAGTGTCCCATGCCCCAAGTTAATCCAGCAAGAAGATTTCCAATCGAGCTTACGAGAAATGTGATGGAATCTAAGGAGCCTATTGCTGTTGCAACCTCTCTTTCGGATATTCCGACAAGAATCATCCTCCTAGCTGGAAGATCCATGGCTCCAACAATTCCTTGGACTAGCATTAGAGCAGCTATTGTGCTCATGTCTTGGATAAATGGATACATCCACCAGACAGCGCTCGATGCAGCTAGGTGATATATCAGCATCTTCTTTCCTCCTATTTTATCTGTTATCTTGCCGAGTGGTATCATGCCTATCAGATTCCCAAGGCTCCATATCGATAGAATAAGCCCTATTTGAGAGTCATTCAGCTTTTGATCTGCCCTTGCAACAAGAGGTATGAAGGTATACGACATTGTGAAGCCTATTCCATGCAGGGATAAAGCGATTGCCAAGCACCTTAAATACCTGTTTTCAGCCATTATCCTCACTCCTCTAACGAGATCTCCTATTACATCAGTTTTTCTATCTCTTTTTTCATCCCAAAACCACAATCTCACCATAATAGCTGCTATAAGGGAGAGAAAGGAGCTCAGAAGAAAAGCTGCTCTGTATCCGTACCCCTCTATTATAATTCCGGCAGCTGTCTGCCCTATGATCTGTCCTACTGTGACGAAGAAGTAATAGAGGCTGAAAGGCATTGCCTTCCCGCTGTTGGATATATCAGACACAAGAGCTATGGCTGCAGGATTGTATACAGCGGATCCAACCCATATCAAGAGCACGAGAAGTGCTGCTAAAATTTGATTTTTGGTGAAGGAGAGAAGAAAGGACGACAAAGCTCCTAGGAGAAATCCAATAAACATCGGGATGGATCTCCCGACTCTATCAGCCATGGCTCCAGATCCCATCGATGAAATTCCGTATCCAAAACGGGTTATAGTCATGGAAAGGCCTATGAGAAATGCAGACATCCCTATGTCCTTGAAGTAGAGAACTATAAGAGATGTGGCCACATAAAAGCTGACATTGAACACCATAGCTGTCAAAGAAAGCCCTACTAGCCCTCCTCCTCTGTTTTGCACAGTCCGAATTTCAGTGTTGATTTTTAACCTTTGCTGAGAAAAGCTTATAAGTTTAGGTAATGCGAGCTGACGGTGCCAATGAGCAACATAGAGACATTCCCTGAGCTCATAAAGTTGCATGGCCTGCTCTCAGTAATAGAAGACGATCTAGCTGATGGAAGAGCTCCTGATGAGAGGATACTGAAGAGAGCAATTAAGAGGATCAGAAAGATCAGGAAGGATGAAAATATGTCCCTTCTTCTCACCTCCTCCATACCTCTCTCATTCCTCCTAGAGGATGAAGGAAGCGAAGCTGCTCTAAAGGAGATGAGAAAAGCAATAGAAAGGACGATAATAATGTCCAAGTTCCGAGGAATAAGGTCAAAAATAGGACTTAACAGGCCAACGCGCTATGTAATGACTTATCCTATAGAGAAAGCTGCTAAAGCATTTGAATTCATCGAAGGAATTAAACCAGTTGTCCTCACGGCACCTCACTCATCTCCTCCACTTCAGGACAAGAAGATAACAGCAATAGCTAGGGAGATAGCAAGAATCTCAGGAGCACATCTTCTTCTATCCAAGGTATCTAGAATTTTTGTTGATTACAACAGATACAGCTCCAGGATATATCCTGCTAGGGTTTTTCTGGAGAGAGTGATACTGGAGAAGAGGATAAAGGGAATAATAGATCTACACTCATCCAACAGACTCGAATATGATGTGGAGATAGGATGTTTTTCAGGTCAGACAATTCCTAGGTCTGTTCTTAAGACTTTGGAGGAGTGTCTAAAGAGCAATGGTGTGAAGTACACAAAAGAGGGCAGATTTGGAGGGGATATTGTGTGGTTTCACTCAATCCTGCCAGATGCATGGGGAGTTCAAGTGGAGATCTCCACCAATGCTAGGGAAAATAGAGTTGTAAAAGCGTTAATTAATTTTGTGGAGAGGCTCTAAATGCAGGTGCTTGTGGGCCTTGAGGAGGAGCTATTCCTCCTGAACAAGATGGGCTTCCTATCCAGATTCTCAGAGATTCTCCTGCATAGATTGGTTAAGGATCTCAGCGGGGATAGAGATAGGCTGGAAAAGGCAAGAAAATACCTGATGGGCATTCAGTGGGAGCCAAATCCGAGCCAAATAGAGTACGTTACCAGGCCAATGGGCTTTTCAGAGCTGGAAGAAGCTGTTAAATTCTCTAGAAAGCTGATAGCAAGAGCAGCCATTAGGACAAACCAGCTTATATATGTCGGAAGCGTCCATCCAGTTGAGAGCAATCCGCTTCCTCTGAACGGTACTCATGTGAATGTATCTATTTCCTCCAACGGCACACCATCAAACAAGCTGCTAGCTGCAATTTACATGCACATCAGAAACCACCTTCCAGAGATAATAGCTGTGACTGCAAACTCCCCCATAATGAATGGCCGAATACATGGGCTTGGAAGCGCAAGAATGATGTACAGCAGGGTTCTCAAGCCATCAGGTCCTGTGATAATGAGAAAAAGGCCCGTGAGCTTCATTCCATGGAGGGAGAGGAGCAAAACAAGGTATGGAGTCATTTTCAGGAAAATGAAGCTTTTCAAATCGGAATTGGTGTTCGATCCAACTGGAGATAGGCTCAAGGAGATAGCGATAAGAGGGCCGAGCACTAACATACCTGAGGATATTCACACAACCAAGAGATCAAGCAGAGTAGAAGTGAGGGGAGTGGATAATCAAGCAACCGAGGAGTACCTCCTTGACACAGCCCTGATAATAGCGGGACTTGCTTACGAGGCAGCTGTACTAGTTGGAAAAGGTGTGAAGATAAGAGAAAGAAAAAACCTACAAAGGAACAGAAGCAGGGCTATAAGGCACGGAATAGAGGCTGAGTTTATCCTAGATGGAGGAGAAAGGGTGAAGGCAAGGGATTCATTTCTCCTGATGATGGACAGGATAAAGGAGTACATAGACTCCATCGGATCCATGAGCTCAGGCCTGAAGGAAGGAGTTCCTGAGATAATCAGAATTGGAATGCCGGAGATAGTGGATCAGGAGAAGTTCTCAAAGCTTGAGGAGAAGAACAGAGTTGTGACTACAATCCGCCTCTCCGGAGGAAGGGATGGGATCAGCTTGACAGGGGAAAGATTTCATGTAACGGGCGAGGTGAAGGGTCTGCTCTTTCCTGAGTACTCCCTTAAGTTCAGGGAGGAAAACGGGATTGTCAGGAAGTTCGATAGGATAGAGAAGAGATACTGGCTTCTCTCAAAGGAGGGATATATACCTCTAATGGAGTCGGATGATATAATTAAGGCGATCACGCCCATTGGACACATGGCGAAGATCTTGGAGAAGCTAGGTGAGAGCTGATGCTCTACTACTATCCCTATGCAAGTTTTGATTTTCTCCTCGGGGAGGATGGTTTGTACTTTATAGAGGCAAATGCGGTCTCAGCAGGACTTTACTATACAGAGATGTTGGCTAAGCATGTTGCAAGGAGAAGACCTGACCTAAGGGATAACCTAATAGGCTTGACTATAATGGAGGATTTCATAGAGCTTTGCTCCAATTACCATCTTTGGCTGACAGGAAAAAGGTTGAGAACACTTGGTATATCAGTTCCAGACAACTGGAAGAGCTATCTTGGGATAGAAAGAATAGAACTGAAGCAAACTGCAGAGAAAATGGGATTTAAAGCTGTTTTTATAAGAAAAAAGAGCTCTGCAATAATAGGCTCAACTCTTGTGTCGTTTGAGGAAGGAGGTGAAGTAATACCAGACTTAGTGGTGAGAAGGACCTTTAAGTTTCCAATTGGGATAAAACAGCCTGTTATAAATCCAAGCGAGGCTGGAATAGTGACAGGAAGCAAGTGGAGGACTTATAAAGCTGTAAAAGAGGTGACAAAGATGATACCGGAGCTAAAACAGCCTGAAACTCACCTTGTCAAGAGCTTTGATGAGCTTGAGGAGGCCTCCTCATCGATAATAAGCAGGGGGAAGGAGGTTGTGATAAAGCCCTCAAACGAGTTCGGAGGGAGAGGAATTACTATTATAAGAAACTTTAATGATCTGAAAATATTGAGAAATAATATTGATTTCACTAAACCATACATAGTGCAGGAGAGAGTGAGGACATACCCGATAAGATTTGAGGATGGAAAAGTATACCCATTCGACATGAGAGTTTATGCTCTCAACGGAAGGATAGCCGGTGCTCAGATAAGGAGGAGCAGTTCTGAGGACAAGATAGTGACTAATATATCAGCAGGAGGGCATCTTGCACCTCTTTTACTGGATGGCGATGATATAGAATCTGTTCCCATAGGGAGAACGGAATTCAGATTTCCAAACAGGGTTATAATAGTGGATGGAGTCGGTGTGATCCTAGATAGACGTACATCAGAGCTGCTAAGAAGGGCATCAATGCTGATAAGCAGTGAGATAGAGAAAGCAGTGAGGGAAAAAGTGTTAGCCAAGAAGGCTGAGGGAGTACATGAGAAAAGCAGCTCCCATGACTATAGCAACATTGTTGACCAGCTTCAGTAGGACATGAAGGCTTGGACCTGCGGTATCCTTGAGCGGATCCCCAACTGTATCCCCTATAACTGCTGCCTTGTGTTCATCTGTTCCCTTCCTTCCGCTTCTCTCGATGAACTTCTTTGCATTGTCCCAGGCAGCTCCTCCCGTGTTCATTAGGAATGCAAGCATTATTCCAGATGCTGTAACTCCTATAAGGAAGGCTCCTGCTGCCACTGGACCGAGAAGGAAGCCTACTACAACAGGTGCTGCTAAGGAGACAAGTCCAGGAACTATCATCTCCTTTTGAGCCGCTCTTGTGCTTATATCAACACATCTTGCATAATCTGGCTCATTCTTACCCTCTAGTATTCCGGGTATCTCCCTGAACTGCCTCCTTACCTCCTTTATCATCTCAAAGGCAGTTCTCCCCACAGCTCTTATAGCTCTGCTGGAGAAGAAGAATGGAAGAGCTGCACCTGTTATCAAGCCTATCAGCGTTCTTGGCTCTATTAAATTGAATTGTGTTATTTTTACAACATCAACATATGCTTGGAACAGAAGAAGAGATGCCATGACAGCGCTTCCCATCGCAAATCCCTTTGCAAGGGACTTTGTCGTGTTGCCAGCAGCATCAAGAACATCCTTCACCTCGCTTCCAACTTCCTCCTCTATCCCTCCCATCTCTATTATCCCGCTTGCATTGTCTGCTATTGGTCCATAGCCATCCATAGCTAGAATTATACCTGTCAGGGACAGCATTCCTATTGTTGCAGCGACTGTTCCATATATTCCAGCATAATGTGGATCTATCCCATTTTCAATGCCAAATAGGCTTCCAAGATAGTAAGATGCTCCAAGTGCCACGAGGACTGCTATCGTCGGTATAACTGGGGCCTCCATCCCAACAGCCAAGCCAGACAGTATGGTTGTTGCAGGTCCAGTCTCCGTTGACTTAACTATCTCCTTCACTGGACCATGAATCTCAGTGTAATATTCTATTGCCACCTCTATTGCCAGTGCTGCAAACATTCCGAGCAGGGATGATATGTACAAGTATATGTGTCCCTTTCCAAACCAAGATGTCACAAAGTAGAATATAACCGCTGTTGTCAGGACGGATGCTATCAGAGCCCTCCTCATGGAAGCTATTGGCATCTCGCCCTCCTTAGGCTTAACAAAAACAGATCCTATCAGGGTTCCGATTAATCCCGAAGCTCTTGCGACAAGGGGGAAGAATATGAAGTACATGTTTCTCGTTATCGTGTAGAGAGATGCCCCTATTATCATAGATCCTATGTTCTCAGCTGATATGGACTCAAATAGGTCAGCTCCTCTACCAGCACAGTCGCCTACATTGTCCCCGACATTATCAGCTATAACAGCTGGGTTTCTTGGATCGTCCTCCGGTATCCCTGCTTCCACCTTTCCCACTAGATCTGCCCCTACATCAGCTGCCTTCGTGTATATTCCTCCTCCCAGCTGTGCAAATAGGGCAGCAAGGCTGGCCCCGAACCCAAACCCCATGACCAGTGTCGGCACTTTATCCACATTGCTCCATCCATTTAACATCCAGTATAGGTAGAACATTCCAGCCACGCCTGCAAGGCTCATTGAGACCACCATAAGGCCTAAAACAAGCCCTCCCATGAATGATACCGTCAAGGGTTTTGTTTTGCTCTCCCTAGCTGCTTGTGCTGCTCTTGTGTTGGTAAGGGTAGCTGCATCCATTGATACGTAGCCAGCTAGGAGTGAGGATATCGTGCCCAGCATGAAGGAGGCAGATACGAAGGGAATTCCTTTATTCATAGCTACATCCAGTCCATATATTAGTACTGTTAACACTGCGAGAACCAGCATTATCACTTTGTACTGCCTGTTCAGGTATGCAATAGATCCTTTTCTTATTGCATTGCTTATCTTCACCATCCTCTCAGTTCCAGGATTCATTCTCGATATGAGATACCTCAAGAGAAGTGCTATTGATATGCCCAGCACAACCGAAATTGCAATTATAGGCTCCCAAGGGAGCATTTTTCTCACCCTTATTTTATAGCGGTGAAGGGAAGTAGTTAATATAAAAAGCTTGCTGATAAGCGGGTGGTATTATGTCCGTGCCAAGCATAATTGTGAACTTCAAGGCATTTAGGGAATCGATGCATGAGGGTGCTTTTGAGATAGCTAGAGCTGCTGAGAGGGTGAGCAGGGAGACTGGAATTAGCATAGGAGTGGCCCCTAATTATATAGATGCATATTATATAGCTAAAAATTTTGATATACCTGTGCTCCTGCAACATGTTGATCCAGTGGATTTCGGAGCTTATACAGGCCAAATACCTGTTGAATCCCTTGTTTTATACGGATTTAAGGGTTCTCTTGTCAATCACAGCGAGAGAAAGCTGAGGATAGATGAGATAAGGAGAATAGTGAGCAAAATGAATGAGCTTGGGCTTATCTCGGTTGTCTGCAGCTCTGATAACATGGAATCCGTTGCTCTATCAGTTCTTAAGCCCTCTGCAGTGGCAGTGGAGCCTCCAGAGCTTATAGGAACCGGAATTTCAGTGTCAAAAGCGAAGCCAGAGGTGGTGAGAGAAGCCGTGGATCCGATAAAGAGGATGGGAAATGTAAGAGTGCTTTGCGGGGCTGGAATAACAACAGCAGATGATGTCAGAAAGGCTTTAGAGCTTGGGGTTGATGGAGTCCTGCTTGCAACAGCAGTTACGAAGAGCAGCAATCCAGAAGGTAAACTAATGGAGCTCGCAGGAGCATTCAAATTTTAGAGTCATTCTGGTTTCTCAGCTCCTAGCGTATGTATCCCTTGTTCCCTCAAATTTATAATTTTTGTAAATTAATATGTATACACATTAAGGAGATGCCTTAAGAAAAGTGATAAGAGAGGATCAGATGTCAAGATGTTCTCTATTTAAGGTCAGGACACTAAAAATAAGAGGAAGATCAGAGCAATATGTGCTAGTAGCACGCATGTCGATCCTGCATCACATGCTTCTTGAAGTTATGCTATTTGAAGATGTGCAGGATTATAGGCAGAACTCTTGCTGTATTATTCATTAAACTGTTATAGGGTTTCCCTTAACACTTAGGACTTCTTCGTAATGTTTTAAGTAACTCTTGAATAGAGCTTCTAGAAAAAATTTTATTTATCCATACCTACTTAATAGGGATCTATCATGAGAACCACAATTTCCGTGATAAAAGCGGATGTTGGAGGCCTTGCAGGCCATCATATAGTGCCGGATCAGCTTCTGGATATTGCAAGAAGGTCCTTGGAGGAGGAGAGGAAAAAAGGGGTGATAGAGGACTTCTATGTGACATCTGTTGGGGATGATCTTCAGCTCATAATGACCCATAGAAAGGGTGAGGACAGCAAGGAGATCCATGAGATAGCCTGGAATACATTTAAGAGGGCTGCTGAAGCAGCAAAGGACATTGGACTAT
>NZ_RCOS01000103.1 GCF_003947435.1 Candidatus Methanodesulfokora washburnensis | reverse complement strand
GCATTCTCCTTCAGTCTCTCTATTGCCTCATCCCTAGCCTTGTTGAACTCCTCCAGATATGCTTGGCTTGATCCTCCCACTAATGCCTCTATTCCCGCAACAATTCTTCCCAATGCACCTCTGGTCCTCACGCTTTGCCCGTATACCAAGCCCTTTACCTCCTTCACCGAATATCCGGGTATTCCTGGAGTTGTGACAACGAATACATCCATTTTTCCCATCCCCTTCTGGCAGATCTTTCTTCATCTTTAGTCTTTAATAATTTTCGCAAGGAGGAATCTCTCTTCCTTATACTCAAGAAAAGCTGCTAATCCCCCAAAACTGGCTGATTGCTAAATTTGACAGTTTTTATCGCTTATATTCTCATTCCTACCAAGCCCTCCGGCATTCCCTTGACCCTCGCTATTTTAAAAGGATATATCAAGTTTGGATGGTTTATCACCGCATTCCTCACCGCATTATCCGTAAAACATAGCACCAGCAACCTCTTCCCCGCATACTTTTTCCACTCCACAAGCTCTGCATACAGGCTCTCATTTTTCCTCTTCCAGAATTCCTCCTCATCCTTTGTTGGCTCTAGAAATTCGAGCTCATACCATGCAGGCATCACATCCCTTATATGGTCAGTGTTATGCTCAGGGCATACCACAGCAATTTCATAGCGATCCGTGTTAAAGTCTCCCAGATGGAATGGGATCTCAAAATCACACCTCTCAAAGGTGCTGAAGAAACACCTAGCCACGTATATATCACACATCAATATCACTTCCCATATCATCAAGCAATTTCTGATACCAATGAAAGCAATAATATATAAGGCTGCTTCTCCGCAAAATTATTCGGCCAACAAAGTAGATTAAAGAGACTGCAAAGAGGTCCTAAAGTATTGTAAAGGGCAGAGAAAAGATTATACCAAAGCTACAAGAAATTGGATTATGGCAGCTTGAGGGAGTTTGAGCATAAAAAGCCTATTAAATGAACAAAACTAAAAAATATAGGGGGATCAGACCTTTTTGTAGCAGAACCACCAGTCATAGCACTCTATTTCCTTCTTTTTAGCGAGCTCCAGCCTCTGTTTTGCTGTCTCAACATTGCTTGCAGGGCTTACTATTACCTTATCCCCTATCAGCTCGTTGTTTGGCCAGTTTGCAGGAATTGCAACTCCATGCTTATCTGATACCTGCAGAGCCTTCAGAGCCCTCAGGATCTCGTCCATGTTCCTCCCCACTTCCTGCGGGTAGTAGAGTATCAGCCTTATGATCCCGTTGGGATCAACTATGAAGACCGCTCTCACGGTATTGGTCCCCTTGTTTGGATGTATCAATCCCAGCTTTCCTGCAACTCTACCAACATCATCTGCAATTATTGGGAACTCTATCTTGATGCCCAGCTTCTCCTCTATCCACTCAGTCCATTTTATGTGGCTGAACACCTGATCTATGCTTAGTCCTATGAGCTCAGCATTGAGCTTTCTGAACTCATCATACCTCTTCTGGAAGGCAACAAACTCCGTTGTACATACTGGAGTGAAATCAGCAGGATGGCTGAACAGGACGAACCATTTGCCCTTGTAGTGATCTGGTAGCTTTATCACTCCATGTGTGGTCTTCACCTCGATTTCAGGAAACTTCTCACCTAACAACGGCATTCTTTCCTCCACCATGATACCACCTCTGATTAAGAGAGTTGGAACTTTAAAAAGATTTCGTTAGTAAAGCTAACCAAAATGTTAGGAAAACTATAAAATGTAAATGAGCCATTCTCTGCAAGAATCGAACCCATCGAATTGGAGCAATAGTAACACAGGCTGATTTAATGTCGATAAAAAGAAATTTTAGCTAGAACTCCGAGTCTTAAAGAAAGCGAAAATAGATTGCTTTGAAGTTTTTAAATCTACAGGTAGTAGCATCTCTGAGAAGGTGACATGAATCTTCTCATTGGCTTAAAGCTTACTCCTGAACAACTTTGACATCAAGATTCCTGAAGTGATTATCAAATGTGTAAATCTCCTCTATACCAGTCTCCCTCATCTTTAAGTATGCCAAAGCATCATTTACACTTACTTTCTTTTCTCTTGCAATTAGAAGGGCTTTTAGGTAATCCTCATAAAGGACAGGCAAGACTTTTATATTTCCAGCAAGTATTAAGCTTTCAACAAAGTTTAGGGCAGTTGAAAGGTTTACTTTTGCCTCCAGAATATTTGCAACCTCGCTAATATGAACAACTGTTGTAATCACTTTCTCTCCATTCTCGATTCTGAGCAGTATCTGCTTTGACCTCTTTTTTCTCTCAAGTATCTCTTTCTTTACCTCCTTTTTTGGCTTTACAACAGCATAAAGGAACACGTTAGCATCTATAAACCTCATATCAACTCCTCAAGAAGCTCTTTCTCAATATCCTCCTCTATATCTGCCTCTATTATGTCAAAGAACTGTGAAAAATTTGGTTTTCTCCTAGGAAGAATCTCTATTCTGTCCTCAAGCTCTATTAGAATTATCTCATCGCCCCACCTCTCCCTCCACTTTTTAGGTAGAACTATCCTTCCCTGATTATCAACCCTCTTTACTTCCACTATCATTGATAATCACCACAAAAATTGTTTTCTGCCACTTTATAAATCTTTAGCCTACTGATCCCTCGGGTGGTTTGATTTACCAATAGTATGTAAAGAAAATTTTTGGTTTAGAGAAATTGCTAGGGATTGACAAAGCTCCCAGCGAAAAGAATTGCCTTTGTTCCGGGATCAACAAGGAAGAATGCAAATGGCCTGTCTATCTTCAGGGGGACAGCAGGAGATGGCATTGCAGTCACCTTAATTATTACGGCTGTTGCAGCTGCAGCCTCAGTTCCATAAAGATCCACCCTCACTCTGGCTCTGTGAAGCACCTTGTCGACACACAGGTATTCAGCCAGCTTTTTGTCCTCAACCATAGGGCTGAGATCAGCTTCTCCTTGGATGAAAGCCTTCCTTATTCCCATTGACATCAGAATGCTGTTGAGATCCAGAAGGCCGCTGTCGACATCAAACTTCGGAAGGTATAGGTCAACTTCGCTTTCATTTGAGCTGAACAGCTTGTCAAATATCTCAAGCAGTTTCTCCCTTCCTGTTTTTCCCAGAAATCCCTTTAGATCATTTTTAGGCATGAGGACAACGAACTTGACATCAGTTCCCTTGTAGCTGAGAGCTAGAGCAATGTAATCCCCTGCATCCAGATATCTCACCCTAACCCTTCCTCTGAGGTAATCTGCTGTTTTTGTTCCGTTAGGTGAGTGGAAATCCCCCTTCTCAATTCTATCAAATGGAATTGTCCAGTTGGCCTTGAAGTAGACTGTGTTTACCAGAACTATCACAGCTCTGGGATCAAGCCTGCCAATTATCCTATCTATGAGATTGTTTGTTTTGTTGGAAACCCATCCGTTTATCCTTGGCACAGCATCAGCTGGGCTGCTGAACCCGAGAACCTCAGCAAGGTAATATCTTCTGATGGACTCCAGATAGCTCTTGCTGACAGGAAATCCCTCCTTTATCCAGATGCTGTCTGCTATCTCTGCTTTTGCCCCTTCTCTAACATCAGTGAACCTTTCAGTGCTTATGTTGAACCAGCTTCTTGCATCATCCAGTGATGAGATCCTAAGAGCTTTCATCAGCTCGCCTTTTGTATCGCCTGCAGAGCCCTCAGTCAACATAAGAAGGGCCATATAGACGCTGTAAGGGGAAACAGCAGTATTTTTCTCCCCAAGTCCGACGCGGGAGGTGAAGTCCATTGAGAACTCTGTGTAGGAATCTAGAGGACTTGCCATCACAGCACTTGGCTTTCTTTGGTAGAGCATCAGGCCACCCACGATGATAACTAGGAGAAGGACTGCTAAAAACTTGATCAAATTCCTTAAGTTAAATTTTCCACCCTGAAAATTTTCTTTGTGTTACTTATAATAGTTTTCATTTCCTTCAATCAATTTGAACCTTAAGTTCTGATGGATCTTAAGAAGTTTATCACGAAATTTATTAAGATTTGCAGATTAATATCAGCATGGTTAGTAAGACCATAAGAATGGGTAAGAACGGAACTGTTGTCATACCCAAGGAGATCAGAGATCTCTTAGGCATAAAGGAGGGAACAGTTCTGAGAGTTGAAATTGCGGACAATGCAGTTATAATAAGGCCCTTAAGGCCGAGAAGAGTCAAAATAGGGGAAAGAATTCAGAAAATAGTTGAGGAGATGAAGAGAGAGGAGCTTGAGCTTGAAGGCTGAAAAGCTCTGTAAGCTACCAGTAGCTCAGGATTCCGCTTCTCAAAACTGGATCAGCTATCTTATACCCTTCCTTAACCTTCTCCAAGAAGCCGGAGTCCACTAAATTCCTCAGAATAGAGGATAGAGTATTGTTAGGTATCCTTCCTATCCTTGCCTCTACTCCCCTCTTTATCTGGGCCCACCTCGCATGCTCCAGCGTGGCTATAATCCTGAGAACTTCTTTGTATCTGCTTTCAGCCGGCCCATATATCCTCAGAGCATGCTCGAGCTCGCTTATCGCAAGCTTGGATGCTCTTCTCGCTATCCTATCTATAGGCTCCCTTCTGCTAATCATTGAGAAGCCGAAGTAGGTGAGCCATCCAATTACTCCATCGAACCTTCTCCTCGCCTCTTCTAGAACAGGACCCTCCACGTTTATTCCAGCCTGTTCGAAACCCTTTCTCAGGAATTCCATCGCTTCCTCATCGTTTAACTTCCTCATCCTTACCTCCTTAAAGGGTCTCCCGTATAGGGGTGCCTCAGGATCATCCACCCTCAGAAATCTGTATAGAAGGCCCACTTGAGAGCCCGATAAAACTATCTTGAGGTTTAAATGATCATAAGCATATGCTATTATTGAGTCAAACCTGTGTTTTGATCTCCTCAGCTCCTGTGCCTCATCTATAACGAGGATCTTCCCCTCCAATGCATGGAGGACATCTACAAGGGAGTTAATATCCCTCTTCTTGAGTTTTATTCCTATCTCCGATATGCTTATCCCCTCAACCCTGCTTAATATCCTCTTGGCCCATGATTTCCTGTTTAACTCTGCCTCCAGCAGATCTAGAAAAGAGTCCATGCTGACCATCCCGGAGGGGAGGAGTCTGCAGTCTAGGAATATGTTATCAAGCTTCTCCTCATTCAGGTATGTCAATATGAGGGATGTCTTTCCATATCTTCTGAGGCCCGTCACTACCACAAGTTTCCCTCTCTTGAGGCCATCTGAGAGTTCCTTAAGCTCATTCTCCATGTTAAACAGATCCTCTCTTCTGGTCTTGGGCTCAGGATCGAAGTACATAGTTACCCCTCTAACTAACTTAGGGGGGTAACTTATTTTAAAAGCTATCTGATGAACCAGCCAAGAGGCCATTAGTAGCAGGATTAGCATACAAAAGATTATAATCCCTTAAAGATCTTACTGAGATCCCTATTCTTGTCTTGAGGGCTCTACAAAACAATCCTAAAATTGGGGCTTCCGAGACTTAACGATACTTTATACCGTTAGTAATCTTAGCGTTTCAGCTGAACAATCTGCGGAACAACAGAATTACTCGGTGAATGAGAGATTCTGCAGGAACTTCACAGGCAGGTTCTTAAGCTCCTCAATCTTCTTCTTCATCTCCTCCTCTATTTTCAAAAATAAAGCCTCTCCTCCAACGTGCTCGGCAGCAGCTATTACATAGCAGTCTGCTATGGAGAAGCCAAGCTTCTTTTTTAGCTCTCCAGCCCTTAAAGCCATCTCAAAATCGGGCACAACAGGCTTTGCTCTAGAAACCAGCCAAAGAATAAGCGAAAAAGCCTCCTTATTCGGATTGTCAACCCCTCCCAAGGAGTAGACCCTTGAAGCTGTGTAAAGCACCTCGCTGATTGTCTGATGCGTTACATACAATTTTACAGCTCCCTCTACAGCAGCATCGAAAAGTCTATCCGCTAAAATCTTATAGGGGGAGCTCTTTATTATACGCTCAACCACCACGCTTGTGTCAA
>NZ_RCOS01000158.1 GCF_003947435.1 Candidatus Methanodesulfokora washburnensis | reverse complement strand
TCGCAAATAAGGGATTACAATTTCGTTAAAGAGGTGAACAAAAGAGTTCACAAAGCTAGGTAAAGCCAAAAGAGCCTTTTCTATCAGCTTGCTTCTAATTTTAAATGAGCTAACTCAGGAAGAAAGATAGAGAGATGCATTTCCTAAGCAAGAGGCCTTTGTCTAAATTTATTTTTGGATATGCCATACCATGGATTTATTATGATTAGAAAAGCTTATATAGCTAGCTCTTGCGCTATTTAAGTGTGGTATACGAGTTAAGCTGCCTGAAATCGACTGAAAGGTTGGATTTAAAGCCCCTTAAATGCTCCGAGGTAGAGCTGAAGTGCAGCTATGGAGCTGCAAAGAGGATGCTTCATGGGATAGCATGTCAATTGATAGAAAGGGGAGAGATATGCACCTATGAGCTTTACCCTATCGCTAAGGAGGTTGTGAAAGCTGAGATTTATGCGGATAACCCGAATTCAATCTTAGAGAAGATACCAGAGCATATGATACAGGAAAAACCCATGCCTCTGGGGGAATCTATTCCAAGCTACAGCGGGACAGAGAACTTTTTGGATGCCTTGATCTCCGTTGTTCTTAAAAAAGCAGGATTTAGACCCGTTAAAGGAGTCTATGTAAGCGCTAAGGAGGATATTGCGGTA
Organism: Candidatus Methanodesulfokora washburnensis; assembly: GCF_003947435.1. Lineage (GTDB taxonomy): Archaea > Korarchaeota > Korarchaeia > Korarchaeales > Korarchaeaceae > Methanodesulfokora > Methanodesulfokora washburnensis. Next base: position 6,563 of record NZ_RCOS01000158.1, on the reverse strand, counting down.
AAAAAGAGGACAATCTTGGATCATGATGGTCATCTTATTCTCTTTTTGGATTACCTCAGACCCTCTCCCTCCATAGCGGGGAGAATTCGAGAACAACTGGGGATAAAGGAATTTCGGAAGCTGAGAGAAGATAATGAGCTAAAAGAAAGGGCCTATGAGCTATCACATGATGAGTACATTAAAAAGACTGTTTTCACATGGCTGAGAGGATTGTATATACAGGGAGAAGTGGTGAATATAGAGGATTGCTTTGTGAGCGAGAAGAAAATTAAGGGGAAACCTCTTCATGAGTATTGGAGGGAAAGAGGAGTAGAGGTGGATGAGAATGAGTATCCTGTCTTTATTATTAAGACAAGCAAAGGGGAGTACTGTTATCCTCCCTCTGTGCTGAGGCTTGCTGGACGAGGTAAGGTTGATCCTTTTCACACTAGGTTTAAGGAGATAAGCAAACTGCTGGAGAATGTAAAGGAGGAGATCGAGAGCCTGATGGATAAACTTGGGTATAAAAACGTAAAATTTGAGGTTTTCAAAGTTAAGGATGGGGATGCATACTTAAAGCCAAACTTTTATTTCAGAGAAGATATAAAAATAATAAAAGACATAGCGAAAATGACCGTGCAGCTTACATATAAGAAGGATGGCAAGGATATCAGCAGTCCACATTCCCCTCTCTTTGCCTTCGATAGGGAAAAATGCCATCCTTATGCAGGAAAACAGGAATTGAACTTGATGTTAATATATCCCTCTGATCCGAATCTTAAGGATTTCGTTGAAACAAATTTTGTAGAAATGCTGAAAAATAAGTTCAATGAGCTGAACTTAGGCTCTATAAAAGGAGTGAAAAAGATCTCTTATACATATGATCCCAAGAACCCTGCAAAAAGCCTGAACTCTTTGGAAAAAACAATAAAAGAACATGCTAAACAGTGCTCTGAAAAGGATTTCTTGATGACAATAATAATACCTAGCAAGGAGAGGGAGGAATTCTACACCTCGGCAAAAAGAGAGGCTAGCGGAATGGGATATCACACACAGCTTGTAGAGACCAATACTATTGAGAGAATTAGGAGGGAAAAGGATTCTGGCCTTTTGGCAAACATATGTGCTGGAATTTATGCTGAGTTTCTGATACAGAGGAAGATATCTGAGGGAAATCCTACAGGTCCCCTAACATGGGTGCTGGATTCTCCTGCTGATGGAAGAGGGGAAACCATGTATGTTGGTTTGGATATTTCTAGGAAGGAAGCTACTGAAGGAGCAGCTTTCATAATGTTCGATCCCTATGGAAAACTGATGGATGCACGAATTCTCACTCTTACTTCAGAGACAATAACAGAGAAAAATTACTACGAGGTGTTCAGAAAGATGGTGGAAAAAGCAAGGGAAAATTCAATGAAAAGAATAGTGATACTAAGAGACGGTCCTCCAAGGACTAAAGATGAGCTGGATGGGTGCCTGCGCTCATTTAAAAATGTGAAAAAGGAACTGGAACTTAAGCCATCGGAAGAATTAAAATTAGAGTATATCTCAGTTATAAAATCTGTTCCCACTAGGGTATTCAAGGTAGATGACAGGAGTGTTCAGAAACCTCTTCAGGGAACCCACTTCTACCTCTACAAACTGAGACATCTCGATAGATTGGCGCATGAGATTCTGGTTATATCAAGCAAGCCAAGAGGAGAAGGATGTGCAAAGCCCGTCATTCTGAGGGTTTATGAGCTAGATGAAAAGAAGCTGAGAGAGGAGGATGTTATAAAAATAGCTGAGGAGTATCTTAGCCTCACAAGGCTGAACTTCTGGAACCTTGAGACAGGAGCTTCAAGGCTAGCTTTACCCGTGAAAATGGCCCATATACTATCCTATATGGGAGCCTCCGGAATCCATGTCAGAGGCGGACATTAATAGGTTCAGAGCTGTTTGAAGGATCCTCAGCTATTCCCTAAAAATCCTAGATAGCTAAGCTTTCCCTCGCTTTTTCAATCTCTGCTTTCTTAATCTCGGTAGTGTAAATTTCACATAATTATACTCATCGATTACCTTGGGCAGGGTTCTGGGCTCATCCCATTTGATCTTTCCAAATCTATCCTGCATGAGCTTTTGAAACTTAAGGAAATCCTCCGGACTTTTCCCCACTCTGTACTTTCTCCTGATAAAGCCATCCCACATAACGAATAGGTTGGGACAGAACAAATGCATCAGCTTTGATGCTCCCGTATATTCAACGCCTTTAACTTTTGAAAGAATGGAATATATCTGCTTCACAATTTCGCCTATCTCATCGAAGTTGGCTGTCTGAAATCTCTCTTTTTTCAGCTGTTCAAATAATGGCCTGCATTTATCCAAGGCCTCCTTCAGATCCATTAAGTTCTTCGGGTCGCTCATCATGAACCTGAACCTTCCTGTGTTCCAGGTTGCTAGAACTATTATAGCAGCCTGAAGGGGATATTTGTCCGCTATCTCCACAGCTATATCGTAAAAATACGCTCTTCCCTCCTCATTTCTGAATTCCTCAGAGCACTTCTTCAGAATCTCAGGGGTTATCATTTCCTCAGCCAACATCATCCCCTCCTTCTCTATTTCTCTAATCTAACAGATAAAAGACTGTAGCTGTTAGATACCTTGAACCCCTTACTCAGTAAAAATGACTATCAAAAGTTTCAATAGATAAGGCTCAGGACCATACCCAATAAATTTATTGGGTTCCCCTCTTTCACTCCCCAACTATTGTTTATTTCTCTCAGAAGCCCTCTCCACCACAAGCCTATCGCCATCTATCCTTATTATGAGGGGTTCCCCCGGCTTGAATGGAAACTGACTGTCCTCTACCAAATCCTTCCTGAGGTAGATCGTGTGCCTTGAGCCTACCTTGTGTATCGTTGTCCTGGCCTCCCTGACCATCGAGAATTCTGGAACATCCCTTATTTAAGCATGAAGGAAAAGCTTAAATATTGGTGTACACCTTGGTATATACTGATGGGCATGAGGGATATCTGCCCTAGGTGCGGAAAAACCTACAACTGGATTGAGACGAGGCATGTGGGAAACAGGACATACTACTATGCTGTTCATGTAGAGGGAAAGAGGAGAAGCCTCTGTTATCTTGGGCCAGAGAGCTATGAGTATGTCTCGATGATGCATGAAGGATTGAGCTTGAGGGGGATGATATCCGATAAAAGGGAGGTTGAGTACATAATATCCCTTCTGAGCGAGATAAAGAGGAATATCAGGGAGGATGAGGCGATAAAGCTGGCCGATTTCCTTGAGAAGACCGCAAAGGAGCTTAGATCGATGTATAAAAAAGATAATACCCAATAAATTTATTGGGTTATGGTAATCGAGTGATGCCTAAGAAATTTCATGTTATCTGGCTCTTACGTACCTGCATTTTCCCCTCAGGATCTTTGAGAGCATAACTTCATCTATCTCGGCACAGCAGGAGTCCATAATCCCAAAAGCATCCTCCCGAATATCCCTGACTTTTTTGGCTTCCTCTGTATTGTAAAGCCTTTTTCCTGCCTCTTCTATTGTGTTCCATTCAACCCTTAGTGATCTGTAGAGGTTTGGCCAGTTCTCCCAGCTTATTCCCAGAGAGAGGAAGAGAACCGCCTTTCTGTAATCATCAGCTACCTTCCTTTGTGCGGTTGTTGCAGCATGGCTCATAACTCTCTCAATGAGACCTTTTAGCCCAGGATCCTCCTCCATTCTCTGGAGAAGAGGGATTAATGCATGTAGAAAATCTGGATACTTCTCCCTCACGAACTTCTCCAAGGAGATAAGCTTGGAATAGAGGCTTGGATAGTGATTTCTGAGGTCATCGAAGAGCAGGTTTCCGCATTCAAATCCCCTCAATGAGAAGGATCTCCACCACCGCTCATAGTCCTCCCTAAGCTCCTCCTCCACAGAGGAGATAGAGGGAAGAGAAAAGGACTCATTGAGGATAAAACTATGTCTTAAACTGTAGATACGTTCCTTTAGGCGAAAAAGGCACTTCTTGATTTCTTCAAAGTGCTTCTCCATGGCTTCTTTCTCAAGCTCCCACTTTCTTCTCCACCTTTCTATCAGCATCCCCGCTATTATTCCCCCTCCTGTACATATCAGCTGAAGGATCCACTCCATTGCATTTCCAGCAGGCCATCCAAGGCTCACATTTTCTGCTCTGATATGATTTGTCATTCGGCCGATTGGCCTAGGATAGTCCGCAAACTTGATCTTTCCGACTACGCTGTCGATTCTCATCGGTAAAATTGGGATGGATCGAATTTAAGCCTTGCAGTTTAATTCGGTGATTGAACCCAATAAATTTATTGGGTTTTCTTCTCAGCAATTTATAGTATAATTAAAGTTTATATTATAATTTTAAAATTTCTTGAAACATATTGCTCCCGAAGGATTCCCATGTTATTGTCGTTATATAGCTCCTTTTTATTAAGAAAGATGCCATCCAAACTTTTATCTCATCTGCCATTTAAAGAACCCATTCAGATTCCTGACATACATAAGATATTTATAAAGGAGGCCTCCTGAAATCTTCTCTATGGATTCAGCATTCCCGACAACTATCAGCTTCTTTCTAGCCCTTGTAAACGCAACATTCAGCCTGTTCTCATCGGAAACAAAGTCCATGTTTCCCGTGCTTGTAACGCTGAATATTATGACATCCTTCTCCCTCCCCTGAAATGAGTCAACTGTGTTGACCTCAAGCTTCTCATCCTTTAGCTCCTCAGCTATCCTGTTCCTCTGAGCTTTGTAAGGCGTTATTATCCCTATCCTCTCGCTCCTTATCCCAAGTCTTTTCAACGTCCTGGCTATGCGGACAACAGCCTCTACCTCAGCCCTGTTTGCCCTGGATCTCCCCTCGACAAAATCCTCTCCCCTGACGTCCAGGAAGACAGCTGGGATATCTGGGTTGAGGAACTCCATCTCCCTAGGATAATTCCTTATCTCAAGCTTTATCCCGTCGCACTCCTTAACAGGACTTATCATCCCGTTATACACATATCTGCATGAGAAGTTTATTATCCTGCTGTTGCTCCTGTAGTGGTTTCTGAGCCACACTTCCCCTTTTCCGTAAAATTCCCTCATCAAGCAGAATGCGCTCAGCCTCTCAACAAGCCTTTTATCCCTGATGGACTTGAAAACAGGGAGAAGCTGCTTGTGATCCCCCACAAGAACCCATTTCCTCGCTTTTATCATCCCAAGAAGGGCTAGTGTTATTGATGCTTGGCTGCACTCATCTATGAGGACTGTGTCGAATCTCTCCACATGAAGAGGGGGCATATTCGATTTTATCAGAGTTGATCCCATTATCCCAGCTTTTTCCACAAGTTTTTTGCTCTCATCGACAAGCATCTTATTTCTCTCCTTGTATAGATCTCTGATCCTTTTTATCTTCCCCTTTATAGTCCCCTTTACCTCGTTGTACTTCTCCCTTGAGACCCTTTTCCATTCCTCAGCTAAACCATGAAGCCCCTTTATCTCCTTTCTCAGCTTGGATATCTGGCTCTCTATCTGCTCAAGCCTGGATCCAAGGGCTGTTCTAGCCTTGTAGCTGAGAAGATAAGGCCTTATCCTCTTTAGAACCTTCTCAGGCCTCCCGACCCTGAGGGAAATCTCCACTGGAAGGGCCTCTAGGGCATTGTCAACTGCCCTGTTTGTGTGGGATGTTATTAGAACTCTCTCTCCCCTCTTCCTCAGCTCAAGAGCTGCCTTGGCTATGACCCTAGTCTTTCCAGTTCCTGGAGGGCCAACAACAATTAAAAGCTCCCCATCTCCTAGGCCCAAGATCCTCTCAACAGCCTCTATCTGGGATTCATCCAGCTCGATTTTTCCGGTTGAATCAAGTTTATCCGATAGGCTTATCCTCTTCCCACTTCCCGTATTTCCTCCTCCGAATAAGCAGAGAACTGCATCCCTCTCAAGATCATCGAGCTCATCGTTCAGTATCCTGTCTATAAGGGATATCTGGAGATCGTATCCAACAAGGACCTCCCCCTTGCACAGATCAACTGGCTGTCCCTCCTCAAGCCTGATCTCCCTGTTTGTCCCAACTGTTATCACAGTTCCCTCCGCTAAAACCGAGCCAATTGGCTTAACATCCCCCTCCTGAGTTATGTGGCCGATAATATCCCCCTCTCTGAACATTGGAAAGCTGCACTCAAGCGTAACAAGATCCTCTGTCACATCCAGAACCTTAGCCCTGACCCTGTCCTCATAGGCCTCCCTTTTTTCAACTTCTCTCTCCCTTCTTAAGAGCTCCCTTATGCCGAGGAGAAATTTCCTCTCATCCTCAATTGGACTTTTGCCCATCGGAATTTCTTATAAAGTTTAAATATAAGGTTGTATTAGCGTTAAATATATATCCAAATGTTGGAAACTTAGCAATCGATAAAAGACATTCAGGCTGCCTGACCCTGCCTCTGGCCTTGTAAATGCTGAATAGTGATGCATGGAAAGTTTTTGAATAGAGAATGGAAATCTTTATTAATAAAATCTGAGCTTTATGAGCAGAATGGATCTCAAAGAGGAGGAAATCCTGAGAGAATTTGTTAAAAGAGGGATCTTAA
>NZ_RCOS01000145.1 GCF_003947435.1 Candidatus Methanodesulfokora washburnensis | reverse complement strand
GAGAAAAGTAAAGAAAACGTAATAGGTGGGATCGGGAGACCCCGTTTTTTAAGGGGTTATATAAAGAATGATGAGGTCACTACTCAGCACAATCCTGAATTAAAAAACTTTTCCCAGGGAGAGTCTCCACTCACAGAACAGAAGCAGCAGAATGCCAGTGAGGAGTCACTTGAGTCATTTGTCTGGAAGGTGGAGTTCACAGACGTTGACAGAGCTAGGGTTTACTGTGCCGATCCTGAGCTTAGATCTGTCATAACATCTCTTCTGGAGGATATAGGCTCTTGGATGTGGTCTTTCTACGATCTGTTCAAAAATACAGAGAACGTGAAGATAGTGCAAAACAGTGAAGGACTTTTTACTTTCATAAGGGTGAGATGATGAAGGTGAGCACAGAGAAGTACATGGAAGTCGTCAGAAGGCTGGGAAGAGCAAAGGAGGGAGTTTTCATAAAGACATGGGACAACTTCGTCGTCTTTGAGTTCCAGGAGCACTACGTGATAATGGACGAGGACAGGAACAGGGTTTGCTGCATAGCCCACTCCAAAGTTGAGGCCCTGAACTTCCTAATGAAGGGAGGGATCTGAATGAGTGAGGAGATAATGGAAAAACAGGAGAAGGCCATCGAAAAGGAGCTTAAGGAGAAGCTCAAGGATCTTATCGATCAGGAGGGAATAGAAAAGCTTCTCAAGGATCTGTTTGGGGTCAAGGATGCCACAGTTGACCTCGATTTTGACACAAACGAGATAATAATTCATCTCTACGACGTTTACTTTGCACAGGAGGATATCAGCACACTGGGGAGGATACTGGACATAACGGGCTGGAGCGTCGAGATAGACAACGGGGACATAATGCTTGAGGTTAGAGGGTATTTGAGAGGTGATGAAGAATGATGGAGAGGACAGAAAAAAGAAATCAGGCAGAGAGGATAATAGAGAAGACCGAGGAGTTCGGAAGGCTCTTCCTTCTTTCTTCCAAATTGAACAGGGCTAAGTCAGAGATAGAAAATGCAAACCTCTGGTACATTGCCGATGAACTAACGTTCATAATTGAGTTATTTAGAAATGGGAATATAAAGGAGGGGATGAAGAGCCTTGACAAACTGGCTGCTTTAGCCATGCAGGCCTCTGATAGAGACCACACGATCTACATGTTTGCCAGAGAGCTCCTTTCATGCAAAGTAAACCTGAAAGAGAGGATAAGGAAGGTGAGGGAGAATGGCGATGGATTTTGAGAAGAAGATAAAGGAACTGCTGAAGGCAGAGGACGTGGAAGTGGAGGAAAACCGCATAACTGTAGAAGGCCTCCAGTTCCTTTCCAGCGAGGACATAGACAAAATATCAAAAATTTTCGATATTGAATCATGGTTTGCGGAGGCTGGCTTTGACGAATGGACTGAGCTCCCTGTCATAAAACTGAAAATAGAGGTGAGAAAATGAGCTGGAAGAAAAACGGGATAAAATACTTCTTAGAACGGAAAGACGTATGCTACGAGCTTCTTCTGGGAAGCCCTCCCTACATTTTAATCATAACAAAGAAGATGAACGACAGAATAGGCCCCTTTGTGATAACGGAGACAAATACCTGCGATTTCATATACAGAACTGAGGATCTGAAGGCAAGACTGACTGCTTTAGGCCTTCCAATTCCGGAGGGGATAGAATGAACGTCCAAGAGGAAGAAAGGACGAAATACTGCCCCCTTCCCGCTGTTTCCAGAGGGATAGTGGAATACAGCGGAGATGAATATGCCGAAGTGGAATTCCGCGGATGCCTCAGGGATGAGTGCATGTGGTTCATTGAGGGCAAGTGCGCTGTTGTCGTGATTGCGGAAAGCCTTGGAAGGGTGAGAAAATGATGGAAAGGCTGAAGAGGACTGGGATGTGCAGGTACTTCCGCTTTCTACCAGAGGGAGAGAGGATCTGGTGGGACATCGGGGAATGCGAGCTGGATGGAAAAGAGGCATGCTGGATCTTCGGAAAGCCAGATGGATGCCCTAACTTCAGGTTTTCCCCGTCAAAAACCCTGAGATTTCTTTCCCTTTCCTGTTTTTTCATCCTGAAGGAGAAAATTGGGGGAGGTGATGGTGTTGGGTGATGGGCACGTGCTGAAATCCTGGTACCTTGTGGACAGGGCAAAGAGGCTGATGAAAAAGGCAGCTGAGGAAGAGCAGAATGAAGAGGCAAGAAAGGCGATAAAAGACATTCTTATGCACTTGGACATGCTTTCAGTTGAGTTTGATGGCCTTGTTGTGGAAATACTGAGAAAAAGGACTCAGGAGAACATGAAAATTGAGAAAAAGGAGGAAAAGCAGGAGGAGAAGGCGACCGAGGGACAGATAAGGTACATCAAGGATCTCTGCTCCAGGCTGAATATTCCGTTCAACGAGGATGAGATAAGGGCAATGACAAAGAAAGAGGCATCGGCGAAGATAGAGGAGCTTCTGCAGAGGAGGGGAGGGAAGAGGAATGCAAATTAAGGAGGAGGCGATAAAGCTATGGGAGAAGGGCTGCAACGTTGTCTTGGTCAAGGGAAAGAAGCCCGTCCACAAGTTTGAGGAGTGGATGCACAGGAGACAAACAAAGGAAGAGCTGTTAAGCCTTCCCTTCGATCAGGCCGATGGAATAGCTGTGATACAGGGCATGGAAGTGGAAAAGGGCTACTATCTCTGCTGCTTGGATCTTGACGTGAAGAACCTCAGTGCTGATGTAGTGGAAAGGGGAAAAAGGATAATAGCCTCTTTGCCCGCAACATACACCGAGAGGAGCCCCTCAGGGGGCCTCCACCTTTTCTTTTTGTCCAGAGAAAAGCCAAAGACTGTCGTTAATTTCAGGGAGAAGTGCGGGATAGAGCTTCTAGGGGAGGGAAGGCTCACAAACGTTTATCCAAGTCCAGGGTACACGGTTGAAAAAGCACTGGATATTACAAAGGTCGATAGTATAAACAAACTGTTCATGGACGCTCTGAAAAGGGAGGGGATAGCTGAGGAGAGGCAGGAGAGCTGGTTCAACAGGAGGGACATAAAGCCCCGCTCTTACAGGGGAAATGACCCTCCATGCATCCAGTGGATAAAAATGGGTGCTCCTGAGGGAAAGAGGAATGAGTACGCAATCAGGTACTGCTCATATCTGGTGAACTTCAGGGGAGTGGAACCGGAAAAAGCACTGGAGATGGTTAGAGAGTGGAACCAGAAAAATAACCCTCCTTTGAGTGAGAAGGAGCTGAGAAGCACCCTTAAGTCGGCCTTTGAGCATGGATACACTTATGGATGCTCAGATCCCATACTTTCATCCCTCTGCAACAGGGAAAACTGTCCATTGCATAAAGAAGACAGGGGAATAGATCCTGAGGTGATGGAAAGGTGGAAGAACGAAAACATGCTTGAATTAGTGCATAAAGTGCTAAGCAGGACGATAAAGAGGGACGACCACGTTAAGCTCCTTGTGTTTTTAACAGCCCTCTCAGCTTACTCAGATTCCCCCATAAACCTTTTTTTGAAGGGAGAATCTGGATCGGGAAAAAGCTACATAACAAAGGAGGTTCTGAAGCTCTTTCCTGAGTCAGATGTGTCCTCCTTGGGCATGCTCTCCCCCAAGGCATTGATACACGAGCAGGGAACGCTTATGGCCGATGGAGAATCTCTTGAGGAGTCAATTCCCCCAATAAAGCCATATAAGAGGGATTTTAAGTCCCCAGAGGAGTATCAGAAGGCTCTTGAGGCTTACGAGAGGGCAATCAAGGAATACAGGGAGAAGCTGAAGAGGAGTTATAAGTATATAAACTTTAATCAGAAGATAATTGCGTTTCTTGAGATACCGGATCAGGAGACCTTCAGGATACTCTACTCCCTGCTTTCCCACGACAAGGAGAGGATTGAGTACAAATTCACGGATAAGACGGAGAAGGGAACCCTGATGACAAGAAGGGTCATTGTTGAGGGCTGGCCTGCAACCATCTTCTGTTCAACAGACAGAAAGTATATCGAAGAGCTTGCGACAAGAAGCTTAACCGTAACTCCTGAGACGTCTCAGGATAAGATCAGGGATGCGATGAGCTTCCTTGCAAAGAAGGCGTCAAGCTTAGAGGATGGTGAGGACGATCCAGATACAATATTCCTCAAAAAAGTAATAGAACATATAAAAATGCTTTCAAGGGAATATACAGTTAAGATTCCGTTTGAGGAGCTGGACAAAATCTTCCCGAAGGATCTTGTAAGGCACATGAGGGACTTCGGGCATTTTCTGGATCTAATCAAAGCCATAACCATGCTTTACATCCCTCAGAGGGAGATTATCGAGGCAAATGGAAAGAAATACGTTCTGGCAAACATAGACGATGTCCTCACCGCATATGTGCTTTATATGAGAATAAAAGAGACTACTGAAACAGGAACAGAAGAGAATATAATAAGGTTTTACTATGACGTTATTTTGCAGGACAAAAATAAGGAATGGAGTGTGAGGGAACTGATGGAGGCATATAGGAAAACATATAATATTACAAGGAGTCAGAGGACAATTGAAAGATGGTTGTCAAGATTGAGAGAACTTGGTTATGTTACGTCCAGACCGGATCCATCTGACAGGAGGCAGAAGTTATGGTCTCCCATGAAAAGCTCGGAAATGTCGCCTTTTATGGTACAGGCGGAATCTCTGATCCCCATTCTTGAAAATAGTAGGGAAAGGTGGAAGAAAAATAACGACGACAACATACCCCTCCGTACAGAAAGAAATTTTGTTGGAGGGGGTCAGGTCATAGAAAGAAAAAGGCCTCTTATCCAGCTTCCTGAGTTAAAACCAAAGGAGAAGATTGAAAAGGCAGAAATAGAAAAGAAAACAGAAGAAAAACTGGAAGAGAGCGAGGAAAAGGAGGAATCAATACATGGGTTGGGACAGTCCTCACAAAAAATTTCTACACAGAGGGGGGTGTTGTCGTCGTTATTGTCTGGGAAGATTGACAAACTATCAGGCGAAAATAAGCCCAAAGATGTTAGCAGTTACATAAAAGGCGACATTTCCGCAGGAATTGATCAACATGATCATTCAAATGTAACACATAATATTGGGGACGGACATGCACCTTCTCATCCATCCGACTTTGTCTGTCCAATAGAAAAATCGCCTCAGAAAGATGTCAAAATCGAAAAAGAAGGCACAGGAATTGGACTGTCCAATAGTGTCCAATCGAGACCAGAGATCTCACCATCTGATTCAAATGATAAAAATAAGGAATGGGAGGAGCTGAACAAAAGGCTGCTTGAATATGCAAAAAGGGCAAGGGAATCAGGGCCCTTACCAGCCTGCAAGTACTGTGCGTTCTGGCAGGGAGACGAAAATTCATGGCTCGGTAAATGCATAAAAACGGATTCCATAACAAACAGAGAGTATAGCTGTGAAAAATATGTCTGGAAGAATGAAGTAATGAAGAGAAAGGAAGCAGTTGAGGAAATGGTGCACAGAAGCACGTATTACGAGAAAATAAAAGAGCTTGGGAATGGATGGACTGCATACGGCCTTCCTGCTGGCAAAGATTACAGGTGCTCGATCTGCGGGGAAAAGGCC
>NZ_RCOS01000176.1 GCF_003947435.1 Candidatus Methanodesulfokora washburnensis | reverse complement strand
CCTGCTGTTCAGGGGAACAAGCTAACTTGGAGTATATACATAGGAAAAAATCAGACTAGAGTTATAAAGTTCAGTGCACACATAGAAAAAGTTTATGGGGTTGATGTGGTGAACACAGCCGGCATAGTGGAGATGAACAGGTTCTATGGGGCAAGGGTCAGCCTAGCAAGCTTCAGCGTATCGGCTTTGATAGCAGCAGCTTTACCATTCATCCTTGCTGTTCTTCTTATAACTAGAAGAAGGAGGGGGAACATGGTTATAGTGGATTACATAACGCTGAAGGGTCTTTATCTCAATGGCAGGCTTCCTGAGGTTGCAAGAACATATAGAATAGCTGTCACAGATCTCACGATGAAGAAACTGCTGGAGGACAGGGAGACATCAGCAATACCGATGACAGTTGATCTCGAGGTCATAAGCACGGATAAGGTGTCTGCAGCAGCAGCTCTTGAGGTTGCATCAGACAGCATAGAGCTTGACTCCCTCATATCTAGGTTCACATCCCTTAGGATGGGTTTGAGGTTCCTTCCCGATATACTGGGGTGATCTCATGTATGAGGAGATATTCAGGTATGGCTCTGATTCCCTCGGCCCCGGCATGTTCAGGGTGCTGAGGGACAGGCTAGAAGCTGAGTTGGGGGAGGACCCGTTTGAGGTCCTTGAGAGGAGTCCAAAGAGATTTCTCACAGCTATGAGGAAGGTAATAGGCTATAGAACAACAGAAGCCTATTTCTCAATGCTTGCTGAGAGACTCAGGGCAGCTGGCATAGCAGTGACAAAGGATGAGCTTATTGATGCGATGGAGAAAGATGATCCAGCTAAGCTTGAGCTTATATTCAGAAATGCAAGGATAGTAACACCATTCGAGAGAATGTACAGGCAGAAGGTGTTTTTACAGCTTGAGAAGGCTGCTAGAGCAAGGCAGAGAAGGGTTGCAATAGGATCAGCTTTACTGGGCATGGGCATGTTCTCCCTTGTGCTTTTAGTGGTTACCCTTGCATCGACATTCCTCTCCCAGTTTCAGATAAACATAGCCCTTGTAGCAGGGGCTGTGATAGCATTCGTCATAGCTGCGGAGAACTATCTGTCAAACACAAATCCTGCGCCTAAAGCCGAGATGATGATTAGAATGAGAATACTTGGAGGAGCTGTTCCTCCAGTTGATGAAGCCCTTCACAGGGTTTTTACAGCTCTTTTAAGGGAGAGAAGAGGGGATTATGTGGATATAAGCCTAACATCTCTTTCGGAATCGCTTGAGATGTCCCCGGTGGATCTAATAGACTCAATAATGGTGCTTCAGAGGGCAGGAGTGATAAGAGTTGAGTCGATCAGCTAGCCTCCTCATCCTTTCATTTTTCATTCTCCCTGTATTTGCCGGAGGACCATCTGTAAAGCTTGTTGGCTCATTCAACCATCAGTTTGTTCAGGAAATGCAGAAAAGGGTTGTTCTATCGGACAGCGGTCCTGTGGTGGCAATAGGGAATGCCAGCTGGTCAGACAATTTCCTCATAGCGGATTCGGTCTTCCTTGAAAAACATGGGCTCAAGCCTGCTGGATGGATTGAGACTAACTCCACAAGGATAATACCAGCAAAAAGCGGAATTAGGGAGTTCTTCATGAGAAAGGGAAGGGTTGCAGTTTACTCTGCGCACGGAGAGGAGCTCTACTTCATAGAGAGAGGGATACCTGCTGTTTTTTCAACAAATGGAATTACAGTGATATCCATAGATATGACATCATGGCAGGATTTTGATCCAGAGGGAGCAGCGGACTTTCTGTCCTATGTTATCAGCTTGGTTGTGCCAAATCCAATTCCTGTTGTCGTGGTTGCAGCAGCCTCAATTGCATCAGCCTCTTACATACTGAAGGAGCAGCAGGAAAAGCTGTTCAAGGTGATATCCCTTGTTCCTCTTGCTATTATAAAAATAAAGGGGAAGAGTGCGCTGGAGAACAGGAGAAGAGTTGAGATAATAGAGGTTCTCACGAGATCAGCTGGGATGAGCATAGCTGATGTCTCAAAAGCTCTGGGCATAAGCAAGACAGCTGCCTCCTGGCATTTGAGCATTCTTGAGAGAAGCGGGCTCGTTATGAAGGCGAAAATAGGGAATATGACTGTGTACTACTGCGGGGAGGGATGGCAGAAGGCACTGCTGTTCGGAAACAGGAGGAAAATAGTGGAGCATCTGATGAAAAACGGGCCAAAAGGGATAAGAGAGATAGCTGAGGAACTTGGGATAAGTACTGAGACAGCTAAAAGAAATGTGGATCTCCTCCAGTCATTGGGAATTGTGGAGAGCAGAAAGGAGGGAAGGAAAAGGGTGATAGCTCTTTCCAGCAAGTTTGTGAGAGATTTCCTAACATTATAAAAATATTATGAAAATAAATTAAAGGTTTAATAACTGTTGTTCTTCTTTTTGTTGGACCGTGGCCCAGCCTGGCTGCTCCCGATGATATAAGGAGGGCCCTGGAGAGGTCAGGGCGGCGGGCTCCAGACAACTGGAGCTATGAGGGAGCCACCCGTAGGACGTGGGTTCAAATCCCACCGGTCCCATCTTAGAAACAATTATTTTTATCTCTTAATCATTTTTCATGGGGTGCCTGCTCTGAGAGTTGCAGTGATAAGCTCAGAGGACTCTGATGTGAGAGCTTCCTACAGGATGCTTCTCAATATAATAGGAGTTCCATGGGAGGAGGCGGAGGAGATCGATCCAACAGAGCATCTGCTTGCGATAATCCCTGAGGAAGCTAAGCTTACACCTCTTGTGGTCCCATCCATTGTAATTGGGTCCTCTCTTCAGAGGTATTTTCCCGAGTCAAGAAGGGTGGCTGATAGGGCAGATGTGGGAATAGCAGGAATAAAAGCCCCTGTTTACAACATCTACTCAGCTCCTGGGGATAAATTTGAGGGTCTGCCTGCAAGCTTTCATGAGGGAAACATACTTGTCTGGTTCGATCTCTTCAGAGGCGCATTTAAGCCCTTGAAGGATGGTTCATACAGCCTTTTTCCCCTTATATATGTTTACTCCAGGCTTCTTCTCAAGTTAATGAGCTATCTCTGCAGGAGAGAGAGGTTTCCACTTGTGAGAAAGATGAGGTGGCCCCATGGCTTTCAATGCTGCATCTCCCTTGGAATGGAGGTCAGGGATATCGGCAAAGTCAGATACCTTCTTGAGAGGAGACAGCTTGCCGGAAAGGTCACAATGCTTGTCAACAGAGAGGCATGTGAAAATGCATCCAGCAAAGACCTTGAAAGAGTCTCCTCAAGCTTAATGAATGTGGGAGTTCTTCTGGAGAGGGATCTGGAGGGGGTTGAGAGGCTTTATGACAGGATATCTTATTTAAGGGGAGGAAAAGTAGGGATAAGGGTAAACAGGCCTCTTGGAAACTTCCATCGGATAAGAGAAAATCTTCTGAGCTTGAAACCATTATACACATCAGTATCAACAATAGAGGGAGATATATTATCGATGGGCTCCCCAGGCCCTGTAGCGGAGCAGCCTAGAGAAATACCTGTTGCACTTGTGGAGGAAAGCATTTCCACATTTCCAGCTGATTTGTGCTCAATGGAGCGGTGTTTTCCGATAGTTGTCAGAAACAGAGATTTCTTAATGTCAATTCTCTCCTTAAACTGCTGGATATCTGATTTTGAGGGTCTTCTGAGCTGGTCTGAGGCAAGAGAGCTCTCATCAGTTGATATAAAGTACAGCGGCAGGGAGCTGGAGATAGAGTCAAGCTCAAGGGCAGATGGCCTTGTTCTGGAGATAATATCAAGCAGGGAGCTTTTTCCAAAGGAGAAGATGAGAATTGAGGGGGAGAAGGGGAGATATCTTGTGAGAGTTCCTGCCGGAAGATCAAAGATCGGTTTCTCAGTGGGATGATGGGATGAGAGGCCTTGAGAAGAAGGACTGGGTTCTGGTCGAAAATATGCTGGTAAAGACCATACCGAAGTATGAGCTCGTGAACAGGGTGATAACATTCGGTCTCTCATCTAAAACTAGGAGAAAGCTTGTGGATTTAGCTTGTATAAGACCTGGGATGACTGTGCTGGATGCTGGATGCGGACCTGGAACCCTGAGTGAGATGATAGCTGAGAGAATGCATGAGGGAAGGCTCTTTCTCCTCGATCCCCTTGATGAGATGCTCTGGCAGGCCTTCAGAAATCTCATGAAATTCGACATAGAGGTCGAGTTTGTAAAGGGATTGATGGAGGACATACCCCTTCCAAGTGATATGTTCGATCTTGTTGTCGCCTCATACAGCATAAGAGATTGCATGGACAGGGATAGGGCTATAGCTGAGATGAAGAGGGTGCTTAAGAGAGGGGGTAGGCTCCTTCTCCTTGATATAACAAGGCCCGAAAATGGCTTTGAAAAGATAGTATCTATTCACATGAAATACTTTGTACCTATACTGTCCTCAATTGTATACAGAAAAAGGGAGAATCCATGGAAAGCTCTTTATAAGACTTATGTGAATATGTGGACCCCTTCTGAGATGGTAAGGGCTGTGAGAAGACATTTAGCAGTTGAGTTTTTCATTACGTTTGCCCTCGGTGCCTTCACTCTTGTCTCAGCTAGGAAGTGAAAAATTAATAAATAGCTGAGGCATCAGCAGGAGGGGATCATGCTGGAAGCCCTAGTTGCATTAGCTGTGAAGCCAACTATGACAGCTGATTTCAAGAAGAATCTGGTCATGATGAGAGGGGTCAAGGAGATACTCTATGTTACTGGAGAATATGATTTTCTGATAAGGATGGAGGCCCAGAACACATTTGAGCTCTCAAGGCTCATAGAGGAGCTGAGAGGCCAGGAGGGAGTTGAAAAGACAGTGACATTCATAGTGCTGGAGAAGCTGAGATGAGGATATACATCCTTCCCCTCTTCAAAGATGACCCCAGAAAATCAACAGGAGTCAGGCTTATAAGAAGAGGGATTGCTGAAAGAGGGGCACCAAGAGGCTGTGTTGTCCTAAATCCATTCTCCAAGATAGTTATATCAGCAGAGGACATCCAGCTGGCTGAGAGGAGGGGGATTCTGGCAGTTGACACATCTTGGAAGGCAATAGAGGAGGTCAGGTGGCCAAGAGGCTTCTGGAGGAGGCTTCCATTTTTAGTGGCTGCCAATCCAATAAACTATGGGATTCCTTACAAGCTCTCCACGCTTGAGGCAATATCAGCAGCTCTTTTCATTCTAGGCCATGATGAGGAGGCATTTTCAGTGCTCAATGAGGCCAAGTGGGGCATGGAGTTCTATCATCTGAACAGGGAAAGGCTTGAGGCTTACAGGCTTAAGAATAGGAATGATATTGAGGAAGCTGAGAGCATGATGATAAGGGAGCTGCTGAGATAAGTTTTTTAATATAACAATGGTGATTTTCCTATGCTGGAGATAAGGGATCTAACAGTAGAGGCATCTGGAAGAACAGTGCTAAATGGGGTCAACTTGACCATCAAGGATGGGGAGAAAGTCCTTCTTTTGGGCCCAAATGGCTCGGGAAAATCATCTTTAATGCAGACGATAATGGGAAATCCCTCTTATAAGGTGACATCCGGTTCCATTATTTTTAATGGAATAGATATAACGGGAATGAGCCCTGAGGAGAGGGCCAGAATGGGAATAGGGATCATATTCCAGATACCACCTAAGATAAAGGGGGTTAAGCTTCTGGATCTAATCCAGAAGGTAGCGGGAATGAAGGGAATAGATATTGCTGAGATAAGGAGAAAAGCTGAGGAACTCAGAATATCCCATCTTCTTGAGAGGGATATCAACGTGGGGTTCAGTGGTGGAGAGATGAAGAAAGCGGAGCTCCTTTTAATGCTGTCTCAGAGGCCGAAGCTTGCTCTTATAGATGAGATAGACTCCGGGGTTGATGTGGAGAGCATGGAACATGTGGGCTCGTCCCTTAATGAGGTTCTCTTGCCCGATATATCAGCTATACTGGTTACGCACACAGGTTATATATCCAGATATGTTGATGCAAATATAGCTTATGTGATGCTCAACGGAAAAATAGTGTGCAGCGGAGATCCCAACTCAATACTGGACAACATAAGAAGGAGGGGGTTTGAGGGATGCGTGGAGTGCAAAAGAGCTATCTTATAGATTATCTTGACAAAAAATCTCCTTATGGATTGGATATAGATGTGAGGAAGTTTATTCCTTCAGAGCCTGTTAAACTGGATGAGGATAGACTGAAGGAAGTCGGAATAGACCCGAATTATGCTGGTCCCGGGCTATACTACCAAGTGGATAGCTCCGTCATGAGAAAGGGATCCTCCATAAGTGGGCTTAAGGTGATGTCATATGATGAAATGAACAATCCGGAGATGGGCTGGAGATTGATCTCCCCCGATCAAGACAAGTACACTGCAGCAGCTGCCCTTTATGGAAGAGGGGGTTATGTGATAATAGCAGATGAGGGGGTAAAAGTCGAGAGACCAATTCAGGCATGTCTATTCATGTCAGCTCCCGGCAGTCTTCAGGCACCTCACAACATAGTAATAGCGAAGGATAACTCGGAGGTGAGCGTTTTCACAGGCTGTACCGTGATGAAGGAAGTTGTCGGACTTCATGTAGGGATAACAGAGTTCTATGTTGGAAAGAATGCGAGAGTGAACTTTGTGATGATCCACAACTGGAATCCAGATGCCCATGTGAGGCCCAGAACTGCTGCAGTAGTTGAGGAAGGAGGGCAGTTTGTCTCCTATTATATAAACATAGGCCCTGTTTCATCCCTACAGACGTTTCCAAAGGTTAGGTTGATCGGAAAAGGTGCCAAGGCCCATATGTCGAGCATAATAATTGGAAAAGAGGGCTCTAAAATAGATGTTGGATCAGAGGTGAGCCTTGAGGCTCCTGAAACAAGGGCTGAGATAATATCAAGAAATATTGCAATGGACAAAAGTGAGATTATCGCAAGAGCAAGGGTTATAGCAAGAGCGGAGGGGAGTGGGCATACAGAATGTATGGGTCTGATGTTGTCGGACGAAGCCAACATAGTGACAGTTCCCGAGCTGGAATCAAGCTTCAAAGGAGCAGAGCTCACGCATGAAGCAGCTGTTGGAAAGCTAAAAGAGGAGGAGATATACTACTTAACTTCGAAGGGGATAGAGAGAAAGGAGGCAATATCTATGCTTGTCAGGGGGTTCATGAGGATTAACATAGAGCTGCCATCAGTTCTGAAAAAGCAGATCGAGTTTGCAACAGCAATGGCCGCAGAAGGGTTATGAGCTGATGAAGTACTCTGTGAATTCCCTCTTTCTAAGGGCTGTTAAATCTATTCCTCCTGTCCTGGGATCCGGAATGAGGGCCCATTTCTCCATTGCAAGCGCTCCTATTATGGCATCTATTCTCCTTCCTCTCTCATCAAATCCAAGTTCTTCGACGGGATGGGCCTCTATATCGAATGGAAGCCCTTCTATCGAGCAGTTTAATATACATGCCTCATCAATTTCATAAATTCGGCCCCCTAATCCCACTCTAAACGGAGTTGTCTTCCATCTGATTCCAGAGGCCAGTTCACTCCTCACATATGACCTTATGGATCCTGTATCAAAGAGAACATAAGCTCTCTTTCCCTCTATCTCGATCTCCTTGAAAGTTCGGGCCATCTCTTTAACTAGCAGTTTCCATATAAAAAGGCTTATAAAAATACCTTGATGTTAAAGATTCTCAAAGACAGGAGATCCTTATTAACATCTGCTGTTCTATGAAATGGATTTCCCGAGACATTGGATGCGGCCGCCGGGATTCGAACCCGGGTCTGGAGCGTGGCAGGCTCCCATCCTGACCAGGCTAGACTACGGCCGCACTCATCAAACACATGCGGAAAATATAAGCCTTTCGAGCATAAAACATAAGTATAA
Source organism: Candidatus Methanodesulfokora washburnensis (assembly GCF_003947435.1). GTDB lineage: Archaea > Korarchaeota > Korarchaeia > Korarchaeales > Korarchaeaceae > Methanodesulfokora > Methanodesulfokora washburnensis. Next base: position 4,716 of record NZ_RCOS01000176.1, on the reverse strand, counting down.
ACTATCCTGACGGTATTGTCCTCAGAAAGAATCCAATTAAGATGCTGAGGAGCATGAAGAAAAGCACTATGAAGGCCACAACAACGTTATACATCTCCCTTGATGAGGCAAAGGCAAAAATAGCAGCTATAACTCTGATCATTGGAGTTATAACTAGGATCACTGTTCCCGCTAGTATCACAGCGAGGGAGGCTTTTACGCCGAATATATCCAGAAATAGTCCGATGGAAAATAGAAGAAAGCTTGCAATAGTGCCAAATGTGAGTGCAAGATAGACAGCTCTCTCAACTTGCATTTCAGACACCTTTAATTATCATATTATATGCAAAGTATAGAAGTATTAAACCAAATATTAATTTTATGAAACCAGCTTTCATTTTGTTCATGACCGATGTACCTGCAGTCGCCCCTATCATCACGCCCATGGCGACAGGAGCCACTGCCTCTGTGTTGACAAGCCCGTATGCTAGATAGAGAAGAGCTCCTGTAGATGCTGTCACCCCTATCATGAACTTGCTGGTTGCCACGGCAGCCTTCATGGGTACATTCATTAGCTGATTCATCACCGGGACCTTTATTATCCCCCCTCCAATTCCAAGCATTGCTGAGATCAAACCAGCTAGATATGAGGCAATGAGCCCTGATTTTGTCCTTATCACGGTGTAATTGACCTCCTTTCCCTCTGCAATATCGGGATATTTGTTTGAAAGACCAAGTTTTCTCGATATTTCATCCTCCTTTGTGATGAAGAGATCATTTCTGAGCTTTTCCTCCTCTTTCTTCCTTGTTAACAGCTGTGATACAGATAGATATATTAAAAGAATCCCCATCAGAATATACAGGAAGGATGATGGCGCTTTTACAGCTAAAAATGCCCCGGATACAGCTCCTGCTGTTGTTGCTGTCTCCAGAAACATTCCAAGTCTGACGTTTGTTATCCTCTGCTCCACATATCTCGATGCTCCAGCTATGCTGGTTGCAACAACGCTCACTATGCTCACTGCAATTGCCTCCTTTATGCCAAAGTTGAAGAACATTGTCAAACAGGGTATTATGATCACTCCTCCTCCTATCCCCAGAAGAGCTCCGAAGAAACCCGCTATTATCCCCACGATCAGCATGAGCAAAGAGGTAAATGGGTCCACAGGAGCACCAACAGCAACACTATATAATTCTTGCTGACTCAGTCGGAACAGATTCAGTAAAGCTTAAATTCCCTGGGATCTATGGAGCTAGCCAGGGTGGGGTAGAGGTAGCCCGGGGGCCTGTGGAACAGCTGTGCAGAAAGCCCTCGGCCCGGGTTCGAATCCCGGCCCTGGCCTTATTCAATCTTTTTCACTATGGGTTCCTCTTGTCCCACGTATTTTGAGCTCTTCCTCTCATCATAGCCTATCTCAGCAGGGGATGTGAGCCTGTGAAATATTATCTGAACTATCCTCATGCCTGGAGTGAGGAGGACATCCGAGCTCCCTCTGTTCGATATCTCTAGGACAAGCTTAGATGGACTTATCAAGCCCGTTCCCGGATTGACCAGTCCGGCTGCATGCACTATTATCCCCAGCCTAGCCAAGCTGCTCAACCCCTCAAGAGTAGCGGCTATCTCCCTTGATATTGCTATCTTCTCGGCTGTAGATGCTAGAACAAATTGGCCTGGCATTATCCTGAACTTCCCTCCATCTGTCCTCACCTTTCTGATGGGGATCTCTGAGAGATTCAGGGGATCTATCACGGATCCTCTCTCAAACACCATGAATATATCATCCAAGGTCAGGTCTACGGAGCAGGGCCCAACTCTTTTCCTGTCAAATGGCTCTATTCTTATGTTTCCCCTCTCTATCTCCCTTAATATATCCCTGTCCGAGAGTATCATCTCAGGTCCTCCTTATCCTCTCCAAGATGCTCCATATAGCCTTTATTTCATTTTCTGCTATCTTTTTCTGCTGCTCAGTCAGGGTTCCCGTCTCCAGAGCTGTCATTATGGCTTCCTCGCTCTTTCTTAAGTGGAACTCAACTTCCCCTCTTCTCCAGCTGTATCCATCGTAAAGAAGTTTCTGCCTCTCGCTGAAGTCTCCCGGTTGATCAACTCCGGGGACGTACTCCATTAAAAGCTTCTTAAATATCTCAACATCTGTTATAGAGCCAAGAAATCTTATCTCCTTCTTCTCCCTCCAGAGGCTTAGATCTGGGCCAAAAGCAGGCATATCATACATATTTGAGGAGAGGTGGGGTATATCTATAAGAGCTATTGCCATTACCTCCTCAAATCCTATGGAGCTAGCTTTTCTTGCTATTCTAAGAAGGCCCTCCTTCGATATGTATCCATAGAGGATGAGCTTTCTGAGATTACAATCCCTTATTTCGCTCTCAATTTTTATTCTTTCCAGCACTTTTTCCCCAGTACCTCCAGTTGCCTCCGTATCTGGCTTTATCACTGTTATATCTCCTCTTCTCAGCTGGGAGAAGTCTTGATAAGTCACCTTTATCTCCCTCACTGCCCTGTGATCCATATATGTGTTTAAAACATATTGCGTCCTTATGAATACCTCCCTCAGATCTAGGGCCTCGGAGAGGGCATCGTGAAGATGATATCCGGGACCTGCTCTAAGCACATGAACTAAAACAGGATCGCCTTCAACCCTTGATGCTATGAAAGGGGCTATCTCCTCAGCTGCTCTTCTCATCATGTTGTGGAACTCATCTAGGACTATGTGGGGATGGGCGGCCACTTTAAATGCAGGCTCGCTGTAGAATATGTAAACCTTGAGAAAATCCTTCATCTCAGGAAAGTCGACAGAGTAAAGCCTTATTGATCCACTTTCCTTTATTGTAAGCTTAAGCTCCATTTTATATCTCTCTGCAAGCTCAGACCACTCTATTTGAATCCCCCATGAAGATACAGGGTGAATTGAAAAATGTTTCTAGCTCCGAGCTTCAGCGGGGTTACATATTTTTAAAATTTCCCGAAATTTAATGAGGGAAACTGAGATACAGATGGAAGAGCGACCAAAAATTCTGCGTGAAAAGCAAATAGAAGGGCTTCTTAATCCTTATCTTGGCAGAAAAGAGCCAAAATGCTTCTAATAATGAAGCGATATTAGCCCATTACTGGCTGACCTCAGGATCTGAAAACTTATTATCATCCATGTACTGTGTGGGCTAGGCATCCGTTTTTCCTCTAATACTGCTAAAAACTGTGCAACGATCCTGTGAACTCAGCTTCTTCAGCCCTATTTCTCCCTCCATCTGGAAAATCTGGCAGCCAGCAGTGAGAGAAAAGCAGCATATGCAAGAAGGACTGGAAATAGGGAAAACTGGCCTCTTATAATCTCGGCTGCACATACAGCAGGAGATATCAGTGATATTGTGCTGAGAGGCTCTGGAAGGACTCTAATTGGATAGTATACGGGCATTAGATAGACAAGGGTTGAGTAGAGGACATCAGTTACCGTCATAAGCCTTATCTGAACCCTAACCCTGAGGGATATCAGGAAGCCCATCATTATTCCTGAGATCCAGATTAAGAGGAGAGCTATTACATCAGAGAAAAGCTTAGCCCCGTCGGGAGCGAAAAAGATTGCATATATGGCGAGAAGAGGAATCGCATTCAATACAGTTGGAAGGCTCATTCCAAAAGCAGCTCCGAGGGCATAGAGAAGAGGAGAAACAGGGGATGAGACCATCATGTCCTTAAACTTTGAGAATCTAAGGGCATTTATGTCAACTGAGAGCTGCATCATCCCGCTTCCAAAGAGAAGGGCGACAATCCCTCCTATTACCACATCTTTAGGGGTTCCTCCTATGAGCAAGAAAAGGGCTATTAGGGATAGGTTCCTGAAGCATCCTCCCAGCAGTATAACCGGATCCCTGACGACATAGCTCATGAAATAGAAGTAGAAAATCCCAGTTAGCTGTCTGAAAATCCTCATGAGAACTCGCCCACTATGACGACATCCTCCAGCTCGATCGGGCGGACCTCAGCGCTGATATTGTTTGAGACAAGCTTATCAAGTATATAATCTATTTTATCAGAGTATATGTAACAGGAATCCCCTATCACGCACTTCCTGTGCTCTATATCGCTTATGCATGAGAGATCCACATTTCTAACTATGATCTTCCTTTTCATCCCCCCGAAAACCGATTCAACAAGTTTTTCAGGCGTATTGTGGGCCATTAAAGATCCCTTCCTGAGGACCATTATGTAATCGGAGTTTTTTGATGTCTCCTCTAGGAAATGGCTCGCTATTATGGCACTTTTTCCCTCGCTCACAATTTTTCTCACCATCTCCCAGAATATGTGCTTTGACCTTGCATCAAGACCAGCTGTTGGCTCATCAAGCAGGTAAACATCTGCATCCTCAACTGAGAGCGCCATTGCAACGAAGACCCTCTTTGCAGTCCCTCCGGAAAGCCTTATTATCTGGGTATCAGCCACTTCCCTTAGCTCCATCTCATTAAGCATTATAGATGTCCTTCTCCTCGCATCTCCTATGGAATAGCCCCTCATCAAAAGATATGAGAAAATGTAATCCCTAGGGGTCAGCGTGTATGAGAACGGCCTTATATCCTGAGGGAGCATGGATATTACATTTCTGAGCTTCTCGTAATCTTTGACCACATCCATCCCAAGGAGGTATGCTCTCCCATCGGTTGGAAGGAGCTGGCACGATAGTATCCTCAGAAGGGTCGTCTTTCCGGCGCCATTCTGTCCTATCA
>NZ_RCOS01000115.1 GCF_003947435.1 Candidatus Methanodesulfokora washburnensis | reverse complement strand
TAATCTTTTGGAACCCTTTCATTAACCCATATCTCCGGCGTGATTGATCTATAGCCCATTGAGGCTATTTTTGTCGCAGTATGGCTGTCATCCGCACCTATGTCTGTTGGAAATCCATTAATCTTCAAGAGCAACTCTCTCCTAAAAGCAGCAAGTTCTCCGTGGAATACCGGTGTAGAAAAAGCCTTGCTTTCCGCAAGCCTTAAGATGTTGTAGTAGTCCCTGTATCCTTCCTCTATACCTAAAAACCCCTGCTTCATGGGCTTCTTTAAACAGGAAACAGCACCCACCGAGGGATCCGAAAACCACTTGACAGCCTCACAGACTGCGTTCTCGGGCCAGAGGGCATCTGCATCAGCAATTATTACAATATCATTGTTTACATGCCTTAAGGCCTCATTTAGTGCAGATGCCTTTCCTCTTCTCTCATTCTCCCTTATTAGAGTTATTTTGGTATCATTATTGTTGTTATGCCATGTTTCCACTATTTCTGCTGTTTTATCATTGCTTGAGTCCACGATTACTATCTCCATCAGCTCCTTTGGGTATACCTGATTATAGAGGTTCTCAAGTTTTTCTTTTATTATTTTTTCCTCATTATATGTTGGCAGTATTATCGTTACTTTTGGTCTATAGTTTTCATCTATTTTTATGTTCCACGGTTTAGGTAGCCACTTTGTTTTCGCATAATAGTAGTAAGCCAGTGGAACTCCAAAATGTACTCCAGCCAAGAACAGTGCTATTGCTTCGAGCATTTTAAGATCTCTTCATCCATTCAGCAGACTCCTGACAGCAGTTCTGACAGCCTCCCTGGAGCTAAGTTTTGGTTTCCATCCAATATTTTTAATTCTGGATATATCTAGAAGCATCATCTTCACATCTCCGGGCCACCCTCTACCATCCTCAAAGGGCCTGTAAACATACTCAACATTTCTGAGGCCCATCTCCTCAACCACAATATCCGCAATTTCTTTCACGCTTATCCAATCCTCTGAACCTATATTATAAACATTAAATTTATCCATATTCCTGAATGCAACTAGGGTGGCCTCAACTGCATCGTCAACATAAACATAAGACTTCCTCTGGGATCCATCACCCAGTATCTCCAGCTTTCTTTCATTTTCCCTCAGCTTTCTCATGAAATCAACTATAACCCCATGCCTCATCCTCGGCCCTACAACATTTGCATACCTCAATATCAAAGCTCTTATCCCATAGAGCCTTGAATAGGTCCCTATAATCGTCTCGCAGGACAATTTAACGGCCCCATATACTGATATGGGATTAAGTTTATGGTCCTCAGGGGTTGGAACTCTTGCATCCCCATATACGGTGCTTGTCGAGGCAAATACAATGAAGGGAATATCCAGATTCCTGCATGCCTCCAGAACGTTGAATGTTGTTACCAAATTCTCATCAAAGTGCACCCTTGGGTTTACCGTGCTCACCCTCACCTCGGGGTTTGCAGCATAGTGGAATATGACATCAGCCTTTATTCCTTTTGCCCACTCCGGATCCTTTAGATCCCTTTTCAGAAACCTGAATCCTTTGCTGCCAATCCATTTTATGTTGTCCATGCTTCCGGAGCTCAGGTTGTCCACTACCACTACCTCATTTCCCTCCGACATTAACCTATCGACAAGGTGGCTTCCTATGAAGCCAGCCCCTCCTGTGACAACAGCTCTCATGTTAAAACGAGAAAGGATGTTTTTGCAAGCACTTCGGACTCATCGAGACCCTTTCTGCCAAACCAGGGCTGAGCGCAATCACAAAGTACTTTTCTAAACAGCATCTCACCCCCCTCGAGCGCCCCCTGGCATGACAGGAAAGGCCTCTCGTCCCAGCGTTCCTTGTTCAGCGTGCAGAGAAATGAAGAAGCAGAGAGGGGCCAAATGGCCCCGTCGCTCACCCCTCCATCCGGAATGCCCTGGCTCCTCGAGGAGCTTCTTAGAAGCTCGGAGGAGGCAGGACACCCGGCCTTAAGAGGGGTCATTTAACCACCATTGATGTTGCTGTAGCTGAGTGCAGCTGTCCAGCAGAAGGGGGGACATAATAAAAAGTTTTCTATGAGAGAAATTTAGTGATAATCTGCTCAATCAGGAAAAATCACCGTAAAGTGTGGTTTTCGGCCACTTATTTTTAAAAAAAATTGACTTAAAGAGCCTTAAAAAAGGAAATTGTAGAAATTCTCCCTGTTTTTCTGCTGAATAGTTGCTGTGAAAGTGGCAACAGTCATGATTACGCCTACTTCTGCTATAATGACATTCTTTCAACTCCATGTGCCGGAGATATTAGGAAAAGACTCCAAACATGATATATTACTGATTAAGGGCCTTCTTTTTACAAAAATTAATGCGCTCCAAAATGTTCATCTAGCCCCTATGCATGATGGAACTCATTATAGACTGATGAATCTTTTCAGCATGAACTTCTCAAAATCCTTTTGCAAAAATGTCCTTTACTGTATCTAGGCTTCTTTTGTAGCTTATTGATGCTTGTATTTTAGAGATGGAAGGAGCAGGATTATGGATATTATCAGCCCATCTCCTGTGAAAAGAGGAGCATCAAACTCCTGGAAATGCTGGAACACAGTCGGCTCGCTTAAAAGCTCAAAAGATGGGATTAGCTTTACAGAGCTCCCTATATGAAAGCCAAGCTTTGTTTTAATCCAGAGAGAATCGCAAAGGGGCCAGAGTATAGGCGTATATCCCGAGAATAAATCAGGAACTGGATGGGATAAAAGGGCTAAAAAGCCATCAATGAGAATCTTGTATATCCAAGTAGCTATCACCACAAAGGGAAAACTGCGCACATTATGACAAAAAGGGAGTGAGAAAAAGACCTGTGAACGAGGAAAGGGCATCAAAATCGGGAAGGAGGGAGAAAAGTGAGGCTAAAAATGCCTTTTTAGGCTTCACCCCTGCTGGTACAAGGGCTGAAAAGGGGACAGCAAAGTGCACAATGGACTCCATAGCCCTCTTCCCTTAGGCAGATGGGAAGATTGATTTCACTTCTCCGTTTCCTTAGTTTCCTTCTTCTCCTCTTCCTCTATCTTCTTCATCTCCTCCTCTATCTCCTTCTCAATTTCCTCTATCGGCTTAGGAGGAGGAGTTGTTGCCAGAGTATAGCCAATCCATCCCAATATTCCAAACACGCCTACAACAGCTACAGCACCTGTTATCTTCAGGAGAAGTAGCGAGAACTCCGTTAGAAACACGAGATACAGGTATGCTATTATTATCACAGCAGATGCAAGGAGAATTCCAGCCCCTACAACCTGATCCCTACTCATTTTTGATCCCATTGCAGACGAAAGGTGTATATTAAAAATCTTTCTAAGAGCAATTTATGCAGAACTTAGGATCTTCTCTGGAAAAACCATGCGAGAACTGAGATTATACCAGCTAAAAGCGCTATCCAGTAATCTGAGGTGAGCATCGCAACTGAAGGAGTTTCCGTGATAATGCCCCGTCCTATGGGGATCTCATACCTCAAAATGAACTCGCCCATCAGGGGAACTGCTATGCCCATGTTTTTCACAAACTCCAGAGAAATTATCAACCCAACTAAGAACAGAATGGGAAGCATTAAGCCCTTGAATCCTATCATCGGCCTTGACCACTCCTTTTCAGCCAGAAATGAACCAAGAAGCATGGTTGAGGCAGCAAGCAGCATGCTAAGTGTTGCAGTTAGGTTGAGGTAAAAAATTATGGGCACGATGACGGGCTTTCCCAGGATCTCTATTTTTACGTTGAATGGAGAGACAGCGGCATAAAATATGCCCTCACCTCCTCTGAGAATCCACCATGGTTTATTCGATAAAACGATGTAGAAGAGGAGAAGAGAGGCAACAATTCCAAAGAAGTTTATTTTGATGTCAATCACCCCCTTATCTCGACCGGAACCCTCACAAGAGAGCCCATAACCCTGATAAAGGCCTCTCCTTTTGCCTCTACTTTGGATGGGATCCCATGAAAGGAAGTGATGCTTATATTCAGCTCCTCTGTTGAGTTGGGACGTGATAAAACGGGCTTTTCCAAGGAGCCTGTGGCCACAGCAATTCCATTCGAATATAGGGTGACGTTTAACCCCTCTATTTTCGCCTCTATCTCTCCCAAGTTTGTGAGCTTGATGCTTAAAATGAGCTTTCCCTGCTCAAATCTCAGGCCTTCTGGTTCCATCCTGAAGTCAACCCTAGGAGGAGTGTATGAGGGGGTAAGCAGGGCTTTTAAATCCCAGTTGTAGCTGTTAAGACCGTAAAGAAGGGGCAAAAATGCAGCAATGGAAAGTAGGGTGATCAATATCCTTACAGCTTTTGTTCTGCTCAAGGTACCCCGGTTTGGTGAAGACAGAAGTATAAAAAGCTTTGGATATAAGTTAATATACGTCTCTTAGGTTCTCAAATTATATAAGGATATATTAATCTGCTAAAATGCTAATTAACCTGTCTTCAGCTTCTCTCTCATCAAGGCTATTATATCGGACTTTATGGAGGATACCTCCTGATGAAGCAATCTAAGATCCTCCTTTATCTCATCTATCCTCTTGTTTGTATCATCAATCCTCTTGTTCATCTGATCGAGGAGAAGGATTATCACATCGGTGCTAGTGAGTTTCTTTCCCTCAGTTATCTTTTTAGCAATTCTCTCTGAAGCTTGCCTTAATGCCTCCTCCAGAACAGATGTCATAACAGCCTCAACCACAAGAATTGATGCAAAGAGAAAAATATAAAGTTGACACTCTTTGTGTGCACATTTGACATTCTCCACGGCTAAAGCCGGGAGATTCCCGGTTTGTCAGCCTGAGGCTTCATCCTACCGAGTTCAGGGCTGTGTCAAGACAGGGCATGATGCCCCATCAGCCCCCGGATACGGCATATAGCCGTACCCCCACTTTGCTGGAACCCCTCCCCCTTTCGGCCCGGAGCCTTATTCCAGCTTTTGGACATCCGAGCCACATCCGAGCGACTCGCTCGACACAACTATCGTGAGTTTATATTTAAGCTTTGCCCATTCATCCTAGAGCTAAAGCTCTGGGCTTTCTGGGCACCTTTCCTGTAAGCCTTCGATGATATTAAAACCTATCTCCTCTTAATTCAGCTTAATGCTCTCCAATATAACTTGTTTTTGGAGCATTAGCTATTATTATTACAAGTGAGAATAGGTCTCTTGTGTGCGAGACATAGATCCACCAGTAATGATCTAATAATCAGGATTCAGCTTTCTTGGAGGTACTTTTTTTATCGTCACGCATGCTTCTATTAAGAGATAGCTAAATGCTAGCCAAAGCATTAGGCAGAGCTGGAATAGGGTTTATTGATATAACTGCAAAAAAGATTTTATAGAATCTGCCGTCAGATAGAGAGATGTCGCTGGGATACAAAATGCTCCTTAGAAAGCGAGGAACTGGGCTTTCAATCCTAGCAATCTCCCTTCTTGTGGCAATTCCGGCCTCCATGGGCTCTGTAGTAAATTACATCAACTCGCAGGTCGAAATTCTGGGAGGTTTAGTGATTCCGAGCAAGACTTACATAATAATGAGCAAGAACTCAACTCCATCTGAGAGCAGGGTTAACATAAGCATAGAGAAACTGAGGGCGGTATCAAGCAAGATTTTCCCCCAGAAGATTATTCAGGCAAACCTTACAGGATTTAAAGTCAGGGTAAGGGGAATAAGCAACATGAGCTTTTTAACAGGAATAAAAGGAAGGGCAGCGGAGAACATTAATGAAGCTGATGTAGGAAAGATCCTTGCGAAAACGTTGAACATAAGCACCGGGGAAAACATAACCCTTTCAGCAAAAAAAGCATTAACAGTCAGGGTTGTGGGGATTATAGAGAGCAAAACACAGCTCGATGCTGAGATTGTCGTTCCTTTGGAGACCGCATGGGAGCTCAGCGGGGATAGAAGCATGTCCCTTATTTTAATTGAGGATCCAAAGGATGATAAGATAAGAAGCATCCTTCCTGATAATTTGGAGCTTGTTCAGGCTCAGTGCATAAGGGAATTTGTGCAACAGACAAACTTGCAGACATTGAGCTTCCTTAATGCCTGGTCGATAGCTGTTTATGCAGCGGTGTCAGCAGCCTCCTATACTATTGCGACAAGGCTTATAACAGAGTCAAGCTATGAATTAACAATGCTCTCAGCCTTAGGTGCCAAAAAGCGCCTCATATTCGCACTAATTTTATGCTACACGACGACAGTTGCCCTAATAGGATCAATTCTTGGGATATCTTTAGGTGTAGCAGGAGCTCAGATTGCCTCCACACTCCTGAGATGGATAAAAAACACGGGAATATCCCCGTTTCTCGATCCCCTCCAGGCATTTCAAATCCTTCTTTTAACCCTTATCTCATCAGTTTTAGGGTGCATCTATCCAGCTCTTAAACCAGTTGGGGGATGCCTATGATTTTGGGCTTCA
>NZ_RCOS01000152.1 GCF_003947435.1 Candidatus Methanodesulfokora washburnensis | reverse complement strand
CAGATATGAGATGCTGAAGCTCCTCGTTTACTACTTTTACGCCACCAGATACAACTCCAAGATAGCCAAGAAGAAGCTCGAAGAGATGGGATTCAAGTTCAGTGAAGCTCCTCAAGGAACCTTCTCCCCTTAGGCGTTATAACATACCTGTATCCCTTTGCCTCCCTCACTTTCTCCACGAGGCCTAGATCAGCTAGGGTATCAGCAATAGAGTAAAGCCGATCCTTCCTCATCCCCGTTCTGCAGTATATGTTATACAATCTATTATTACCTTTTATAAGTTCGCATAGAAGATCCTTCACATAATTCCTCAATCCGAACCCCTCACCAATAGCCTTATCCCAAATATAACCTTTTTCCGAGCTTCTTTTGAAACTCATGTTTTTATATTTAATATGGTGGATTCCCTATGCGTTGGATTGTTCCCCTTCTGCTGTTGGTGATATCAGTCCAAGTGGCACTAGCTGACAATCTAGCACATATGGAGGTGGATAAGGTTCTGATATCCTTCCCACAGCAGGTTCCATCTGGAGAACCATTCCAGATATCTGCAAGGTATATCGGAAGCGACTACAAGATCGTGATACTGATACCTCCTCCAGGGATAACAGTGGAAAACTCCCTCACTCCTATATCCTTCTCCTTCGATATCCCAGGCACAATGGACTGTAGAGATCCTGAGTTCAGGTGGACTCTCAAGCTTAACTCCACAGCAGAAACACCTTATACCTTCAAGATCCTCGTGATATCAGCGCCCTATTCCGTTTCCCTCGTACCATCGGTCAGGGTAGTTCACGGGAATATAACTTTCGGGAATGCGAGGATGAGCGAGCTTTCCTTTACAATAACTGCTTACAATATAACTGGGATGAAGATGCAGTACTTCCAGCAGATATCAACACTCCAGCAACAAGTATCCGCATTACAGCAGGAGAACTCCAAGCTGAGGACAGACCTTTACAGTGCACAGGCAAAAGTCCAGAACTTGACAAAGAGGCTTGAGGATATGAACAGGACTATGCTCAACATGTCCTCCTTTATAGGCTTTTTATACTGGGAGAACAAGACTGTCGAAACAATCGGGATGTTCATGGGCATGGGGCTCATCACTTTCCTAGTCCCGTACTGGGGATGGAAGACCAGGAAGAGGAGGGAGAATGAGCTTCTGAAGGGAAGGAGGCTGTGAAATATGATAAACCTCAAGCCTATTTTCGCATTCATCCTCCTCTTTGTCGGCCTTTATGCACTAGCAGTTTTCCCAGTGGCACCTTGGCTGCTGGGGATAGTGATAGGAGGTGCCCTCCTCCTATGGAAGGGAGATGTAATACTCGGATGGCTCGCAAAGATATCCTCGAGGAAGAGAAGGTTAGAAGAGAAGCCGATAGAGATACCTGAATCAGTCCCTCCAACTGTCGAGCTCCCTAAGAAGGAAGAGCTCAAGAAGATGGCTGTGGACAAGATGATAGACTACATGTACAACATAATGTCCCAGCAGAACAAGATAATAGTCCAGCAGAACGCAACCATATCTGAGCTCAGGGGGAAGCTTGAGAACACAATGAGACAGATGGAGGAGACAAAGAAGAGAAGCGAGATGCTCCAGAAGTGGATAGGTGCTAAAGACGAGAGAGAACTTATGAAAAAGCTCCTCCAGTTGGGATATGCTTCATACCTGTATGGAGTTCCAGTTGTCACGAAGGACGGGAAGAAATTGGGAACATTTGTAGCACTGGTTCCAAATCCGGTATCGCCCGAAGGAGGACTCCTCTGCCTTGTTCAGAATGCATATGGACAGATTGTGCCGGCTGGATGGGGACAGACAGTCGCAGATCCTAGGTATTTCCCCGTCTTCGATCCTGAGAACTTTCAGGAGATAATGAGGGAGCTCAGGGAATACGGCTCCTATTTCTTGGAAGGAGGAAAGGCGATGAGGTTCGGGGATATAATGGATCACGCTCTGGTGTTATCTCAGTATGCGACAAAGGCTCCGGCTTACATAGATGAATATGCTGAACTCTCATTCCCGAAGCAAGATCCCCAAGTCAGGATGGCTGTGGTGAAGGATGCTGATGCAGCCGCTGTGATATATGAACAGAGGAACAGGATAGAACAGATGAGGATGGAGATAGAGAGGCTAAGGTTCGAGAACGAGGAGCTCCAGAGGGAAGTCGATTACCTGAGAACTGTTGCGGCAACTGCTTTACAGAGGCTCGCTGTCAGAGAGTCTCCCGATAGGTTCCTGTCTACTTTGCCGACAGTTGAGGACTATCTGAGAGAAGCTGAAAGAGCGGATACGCACAGAAGAGTTCTAGCGGATATACAGACTGTGAGGGATGAGGAGCAGGAGTACAGGGAGAAGTACATAAAGGCCAAGATGGAGGAATACGAGAAGCTTGCAGGGAGCACAACTCTAGAAGTCACCAGGAGGACTCTGGAGGAAGCACAGAGGATGTTAGCACTTATCAAAGGGCCCAAGGAGGAGCTGATAAAAGCGATGTCCAAGGCACTGGAGGTCAGTGAGAAGAGACAGGAGGAGGTGAGGAGAGCTGAGGTGGGAGGAACTTCTCAAGGAGTATGAAAGCTGGCCCACTGTGAGGGAGATAGTTGAGATGGGTGCAACTATATCTGATGAGATCCCGCTGCTCAAGCTCATGTCAGCAGCACTACCAGTACTGCCCGATGAGGTCAGACCTTACGCAACTGCTTATGTGCAGATAGAGATGGACGAGATGAAGGACATGGTTCTCAGGATACAACACCTTTTCCTGGCAATTGCTGAAATGGATGTCCACCTTCCATTGATCACGGAGGAATTCCTTAGAGCTTTTTCAGCTGGGGATTACAGGACTGCTGTCTCATCCCTCGAGAAGCTTGTCAGTTATGTTTATGATGTCCTCTATGTCTCCATATTAGAGAAGAGGAATATAGCCTTGCAGACTATGGCTGCAATGGGGAGGGAGGAGGTGAGAGAGGAAGATGAGCAACAATGAGGAGATGGTTCTAGCTGTGAGGACTGTTGTAGCCAGGATGAGGAACGCCAGACATGGACTGGGATCATCCTCCAGTTCGATGACACTATCCCTATCGAGAGCACCTATTTCAGAGGTCAGGAAAGCTGCTCTTCATCTGGGCAATGTAGCTACTGATATACTGGGAACTCTGTACACGCTTGGAGCTAGGAACCTGACGACAGGTGTCGAGACAAGGGATCTTAGAGTTCCGTTCCAAGTCCTGAGGAAGTTGCAGAGCACAGGCCTGATAAATGCGATGAAGGACAGCAGGGGGAGGAACAGGTGGTTCTTAACGAGAAAGGGGATTAGTGCTATTGAGAAGGTGGGAATATGAGTGAGAGAGGTAGAGAGAGGGAAGGAGAGGCTGAAAGGCCCAAGTACGATCATGTGGATCTGGATGCGATAGTGGCTGAAGTAATATCAAGGGAGCTTCTGAAACCTGGAAGGTTTCAGGAGGGATTAAGGAGGGAAACTGTCCTTGGCTCCCTTTACAGGATGATAAGGGATGGCCTGATCAGGGATATCGAAGGAGTTATAGGAGAAATAATGAGGGAGTATATTGGGAAGGTATCCCCAGAGACAGCATGGGCTGCTTCTCTGAAATCAGAGCTTAAGAAGGAGAAAGAAGAGAGGGAAAAGAAGGAGGAAGCCATGTTGAACAGACTAAATGAGATAGAGAGACAGCTGAGCGAGACAATAAATACACTGAAAGGGTTGATAGAAGAAGTCGGAAAGCTGAGAGTTGCTATTGAAACAGGAGAGAAGAAGAAAGAGGAGAAAAAGAGGTATCTTGGCCCTCCTGAGGAAGAGCACATAGAGGAGGATAATACAGAGGAGGAGAACCCTGAATTTGCACCTCCGGAGATGTGAACATGAGCTGGGAAGAGCACTTCAGGAAGTACGAGAGGATGAAGTACGATGGAGATATAACAATAGACTACATATTGATCCCGTCGAGGACTACAGAAGAACTAAAGAGGAGAACCACAGCTGTCGGGTGTGAAGGCCTATGATAAAGGTGAAGATATTCCTAGCTGAAAATTGCTCTCACTGCAACACCATGCTCAAACCAATGCTTCCCGAGCTCGCTGTCGAGCTGAAATCAAGGGGTATAATCTTGGAGACAATAGAAGTAGCTGATAAATTTGGATATGGTGAGTACTGGGATTACAGGAGAAAGTCGCTGAAGGACTATGCGTATAACATATGTGCCACTCCTTACATAGTTATAGAAGGACAGGACTCGCAAGGGGAGTGGAGGAGAAGAGCGATATTGGGAGTTCTGCCCAACCGATTGGATTACAGGACGATGAGAGTCTTCGAGATAGCGAAGGCATTAGTTGAGAGATACATAGATTCTCCTGAGGGAAGGCTTGGGCTGGTGATGAGGCTGTATTCAAGGTACTTCTCAGAGACAGAAAAACCCGATGGGATGGAGTTATACGATGTTATATCCGATATAATGAAGACAATAAGGAGATTCGAAGTTGATATGAGGATCTCTCAGCTCTGATAACTGCTGTTGAGGTACCCGTTCTTTTTCTGCATCTCGCTCTTTTCGGATCTTTCCCTTATCTGCTTGCTCTTTTCTACCCTTTCCCTTATCATCTGGACTATAACGTTATTTATCGACCCATCCCCTAATGTGATCGTCTTCTTGAAATCGTTCCAGAGATCCTCAGGCACCTTGATTATATACGTCTTGTATTTCATCAGCTGAAAGGGGAAAAAGATGCTTATAAACACTTATCATCACTTAGTGAAACTAAGTAAAAAACGAAATCTTTATATTCTGATGCTATCCTCTTTTGATGGGGTAGACATATGGCTAGAATTATAAACCCCGAGTTGTGCAGGCAAACATGCCATCCTGTGGGAAGAGGCGCCAGGGCCTTCGCATGCAAGGGGGCCCGGGGAAGGCTCACCTACCCAGACCAGGTGAGACAGTTCTGTCCTCAGTACTTCAGGGGGTGATATGAATGGGGAAGATAGGTAAGGACTTCAATCCAGATGAGTGCAGAAGGACTGCCCATATAGGGTATACAGGAAGGGCACGCACGCCTCGTGTCTTCTGCAAGGGAATAAGAGGAGCACTGACACCTGAACAGATAAGGAAGTATGCACCGCAGTTTGAACACATTGTAGCTGGTTATGGGACAAGGAGGAGGCGATACTGATGGGGAAGATAAGCAGAAAGTTTAATCCTGAGGAATGCAGGGCATCTGCTCATGTGATAACGAGAGGAAGGAAGGGAACTAAGCTCGTGTACTGCAAGGGAATAAGAGGACCCTTGACCCCTGATCAGATAAGACAGTATGCACCACAGTTCGCACACCTAGCCAAGTACTGAGGCCTAGGTGTCTCAATGTACAGGTTCACTTGGAAGGGAAGGGCACCTGAGGAGTTCGCACACATTGCACTCGGAGTCATAATAGGCTACTTGGTTGCAATAGCAGTTGCTCCATATGTTGGGACAACGGTAATTTTCAACCTAGGCACAGCCCTTGCATCAATAATAATAGCAGTAGGTTTTGCGTGGATTCTCGACTCTGTTGGAGTTGGAAGAGCGATACCTGGAAGATGGGAGTACATAATATACTGCGGTCTGGGAATTGCCACATTCAACTTCATCACTACACAAGGACTTGTACCTCTCTCGCCAGTGGACATAGTCACAGGTTTAATGCCGAAAGATCCGATGACAGTTCTGAGAGGATTCATCTATGGAGCCATCGGAGGCTTCCTCATCTCGCTGGCAGAGGGCCTCACATTCCATCGTATAGGAGGCCGACCATCTAGTACTAGCAGAAGAGCCGGTGTCGCTGGTTGAGTGTATCTAAAGCAGTGGGATATGGGGCCCTAGGCACGGTCTTGGACGCTCTCGCCCCAGGGGGTGGACTAGACCCCCTCTCCTATGCTTTTTTTGTTATACTTCTTTTTATTATAGCTAGTGAGAAGATCCCTGCATGGGCCAAGGTTATCCTTGTATTAGCACTAGCTTTCTGCATGTTTTTATCCCCTCTGGAAGCAGTCCCTGGGGTTGATGGTCTGGATTCCGGATTGGTGATGGCGACAGCCGGAGCCCTGAGCGGAAGTGGAGTTGCTTCCTATTTCAGATACAGGTAACATTTTTATTCCTCACCGGAACAGCTTCTTATGTACAGGTATGAGACTGGAGGTAGCCCCGATAAAGTAGCACATATCATATTTGCGGTCTTGGCGACATGGCTTTTAGGATATAGAACAGCAAATGATTTAATTACAGCTGCTTTATTTGCTCCAGTCCCAGATCTTGATCTATTTTACAGGCACAGGGAGCTACTTCACAATGTGTTCTTCATTGTGGGTTTTCCACTTGTCCTTTTATATTTTGCTCCTCAGATCCCGTTCCCTGCTGATCTGATTGCTTTATCATCTCATGTTGCTCTTGACCTTCTGTCCCCTGCTGGAGTTGCACTTCTCTTTCCATTTTCGAAGAGGAGGTTTGGCCTTGGACTTGTGAGATCCGGAGTTCCGACACTCGTCTTGGTGATCTTCTTAGCAGCGATGGTATTCTTCTTGATAACCAAGTGATTCTAGAAGTAATTTTAGGTTTCTTCCCTGTTGAAAGCCCCTGTTCCTCGAACCACTCCCTGTACTTCTCCATCTCCACTCTATATGGAGTAACCTTTTCTTCAGGCTCCCTGAACAGAGTGAAGATGAATGGATTACCTCTCAGATCCACAGGCGAGAACCCATGACGGACTAGGATCGATGCTATGAGAACCCTGACAGCATCCCTCATTTTTGCATCTTTCTCCATAGCCTCGACAATCCCCTGAACAGGAAAGCTCACTATGATGAAGGGCGAGAGCCTGTGCGGTCTGTGGATCTGGAAAGATATCTCATCGCTCTTAAGTCCTTCCCTCTCGTTTTTCTTCTTGAAGACAACTAAAACTTCTAGCCACCTTCCCAGTTTCTTCATCCTTTCTGCAAGCTCATTTATGGAGTCCTCCAGACTTCCTGATAAGTTCTCCTTGTCAAGCATGACTATGTACTTCTTATTCCACTCAAGCTCTGGGATCATCGAGATCCCCCTGAAGAACCATCCAGTAGAGATCGGTCGTATATTCAACCCTCTTTGTCCCCATGAAAATCTGCACCGGATCGTGATCCCCAGTTATCCCAGTGCTGGCATCGAGTATCCCTCCCTCCTCAGGTATATCCCTGAAGCCATGATCTGAGAATATGATGAAGTTCCCCTTGTAACCCTCAAGCAATTGCTTAAGGAGATCGTCGAGTAGTCTATATGTCTCTAATAATTCAGGCTTGTTCCAGTGAAAGTGCTCTACTCTGTCTATCTCAGTGAAGCAGACTATCAGATCCCCATCTTTGTGCTCCATCGCTGCATCAAATATCCTGTGCATGTTCTCCTCGCACTCATCCCTCTCAAGAGTTAAACCCCTGTTCACGAGATCCAAATTGATGTTTGAGTATGTTGGGAGGACAACAGGTGCAGATATCACGGTGAATTTCCTCTTCTCCCATAGATACCTTTTCCTGAAGGGTATTTCATCATATTTCACCATTCTGTCTCCTATGTGGTAGTTTCTCAGGGGAACTTGTGATGGAGGTATCCCTGCAAAAACAGAGTTCCACATCACTGCTGATAATGCATCATCCTCCCTTATCTCTATTGCATTGTAGTTCTTCTTCATCATTGTTCTGAAGAATGGGAGATCTTGAACATGGGCCTCCAGAAACCTATGCGATAGGCCATCCACACCTATCAAGATCATAAGAAGTAAGGAAAAAAGAGCTATAAAAACATGAGTTTCAATCAGGCTACTCCTCTTCCTCCTTTACCTCCTCTGGAGCTTCCTCAATGACTTCCTCAGATTTCTCTTCCTCTTTCTCTGTTACCTCCTCGACAGGTATTTTTGTCCTTCCCCTTCTTCCAACAGGCTCACAGATGAACTCCCAAGTTGCTATTATCTCGCCAGTCGATAGCTCCTTCATCTTCATCTCGATTGCCTTCAGGTATTCTCCTGGAGGGCATACACCGCTCAGGGATATGGGAGGCATGAGCCCGAAGGACTCCTTCCCGAAAGATATCCTCTTGGCCATATTACCACCTCATAACATGACCCTCTCCTCTATAAAACTCTTTCTATATTATTCTTTTCTTTGCCACAAGCCTGTTCCCCTGCAGGAATATGGTGCATTTTGTGTCCCCGCATTCCTTCTTCACAGGCTTTCCTATCAGAAGCCTAGTGGCTTCAACCCTGTTTATCGGAACGCAGAACCTCTTTCCATCTATCTCAGAGCAGAACTCTATGTCATAAGATGTCTTCATCAACTGCATCAGGGCATCTGGATCTGGCAACTTTACCCTATATTTTCTCCCGTCCTTTGTGAAGTATATGCCCATAAGCTGTCATCCCCTTCCTATTTAAATGTGTTATGTTTATATTTTCCTCATGCATGATTTAGAGGGATGATGAGGGCTTCATTTACTGATATGTGATGCGAAGCCTCTCCTGACCATAAGCTTATATTTTATATAGGAGGTGTTTTTCGATGAACGATAGGATCAAGCGCATAGTTTGCGATGTCATATTGAGGGATGCGGCAAATTATTTGGGTGTTGAAAAGCCATTGTGCACAGTCGGGGATCTGGACAATCCAGGAATATTTTTCAAGATCGCTGGAAGACCTGCAATAATGATACAGAGGAGGTTTGCCGAGGACTGCATAGAAAAAGGGGATATGATACCCTTGATTCAGGTGATAGTCCACGAACTGGGGGAGATGAAGTTCCACAACATGAACAAGTTTGTTCCAGGCCTTGCCCACTCCATCTCCATCTCCTTGGAGAAGGATCTTTTTGGAAAAGAGGGAATGAAAATCAGGAATACGATAGGCAAAAAATATCTGGAAAAGAGGATGAAGGATGAGGAAATTATTGAGGAGTTCGTGAGGGAGCTCTGATGGAGCCCGTTGTCCTCAGGGGGAGGAGGGAGCTCGAGGTCTGGAAAGCTGCTTACAAGCTTCAGACATTCAGATATTCCGATTTGCAGAAGGAACTGAGAAACATGGGCTGCAGGGATCAGGATCTTGTCCCAATACTCAGAAGCCTGATGGAGAAAGGTTTGCTGATGAAAAAAGACAACTACTGGATTGTCACGGCAAGGAACATGGATATAGTAGCTGTGAACATAAGAACTAGGAGGATGATAAACTTGATAACATTCTTGATATCCTTTTTCCTCCTCCTCATTGACCAGATTGTCGCATCAGTCTGTGTCGCTGTGATCGCCCTGCTTTACACGATATCCGATGAGTTCATGGTCATCGCTCTTCCTGAGCATGTGGTCTATGTGGAAAAAAGCATAAGCTTAAATACAAACAATGAGAGAAAAGAGTATGAACAAGAAACTTGAGAGGATACCGTTAGAGGACACTGAGTCTTTTTTGAAGGAGACAGTCCAAGATGAGGAAGCCAACCTGAACTATTATAAAAAGAAGCTTGAGATACTCTCAAGGATAAAGGAGATAGTAGCAAAGAAGAACAACGGAGGGAAGCTGACGGAAAAGGAGATAAGGGAGGCTATGGCGATAACCTGCTATGGCAACATAGCTTACTGTTGCGGAGTATCGAAACAGTGTCCCTTCAGGGATGCAGCTCTGACAGTTTTGGGAATTGATTTAAACACATATAGGAGGATGAAGGAGGAGATGATGCAGGAGATCCTCAAGAAGATTGGTATAATCTAAAATAGCTTCATTTAAAGTATATCTTTTTATCTTTTTTCCCCTCAGTTTTTTATGTCCTCTGAGTACAAGCCCCTCTCCGATGATATTGCATATCCCCTAGCAAGCTGGTTTGGAAAGCCAAAGGGTGAGAAGCATTTCTCATGGAATGAAGGGAAGATCTGGCCTTACAGGAGGGGGAATGGAGTGGGGATTCATGTTGAATATGATGACCATCCTCTGCTGGAGCCTGACTGGGTGAAGAGCAGGGAGCCATCTCTAATTCCAGCCCTTGAGAGCATAGGCGAATCTGTGGAAGGCCTTCACTCGGAGTCTGGAAAGATCCAAGATATGCTCTCAGGGATAGTGAAGAGGAAGATGACCTGCCAACCATACTACCTTAAGATGAAGGCGACAGTAGAGGGGGACTCTGTGGAGATAGATGACACAATTGCTCCATTTTTCGCATGTAGCCCTGATATCTATCTAAGGGAGGAGAAGCAGGCATGGGCAATTGCTTTCTCTCTGGCAAAGAAGGCAAGCCAGAGTCCAGACCTTCAGGATTACGTTATAGCACCTGGAGTAAATCCTGATTGCGGATCTAGAAGGCATCCGAGAGTATGTCCTTATCTCAATGTTGTGCCCAGGAGACATGTGAACAGGTTCAGGGAGTGGATGTCATCCTTAGTATCCAGAGTTGCTGGTGGTTCGGAAGGGATATTACAGGAAGAGGATGTGGAGGGGAGGATAGCATCTCTGTTCTGAGGTGATTGAATGCTGTTCTGCTACCTGACAACAAGGCCTCCAAAGATTTCAGGTTGCTTGGACGAGCCTGTTGAGATCAGGAGGCTTGATGTGAGAAACCTGAACAAGGAGATGGTAAGACCAACCACAGAGGAGATGCTGATGTCTAAGGGGGTCATACCTGAGGGAACTGAGATCCATTTTGAGAAGTTTTACTCGAGATGCAACAAGAGGGGGAGCGGAGGGAGGCTTTACGGTAAATTTGCACTTGTGAAAGATGGGATGATCGTGGGAAGGGGGACTGTGAAGGGAAACCTGTTCTGTGCACCGACATCTGTCAGAGTTCTCGACCTGACAGCATCAGTAACTCCATTCAAGAGGCCCAGGCCAATCAGGTGGTAGTATGGAGATTTCAAAAACTCTAGAGAAGTTGAGATCTGATGTCAAAACTTTCTGTGTGTCGATAGGAGGGATTGTAGAGATAGATAAAATAGGATATTATCCTTATAACCATGAACATAGTTTATATGTTCAGTGTAGGCTCCAATCATCATCAGCATTTGATGAAGAAGAGGATGCAATAGCCAATTTCATTGAAAGGAAGGATGATGAGCTGAGGGATTTTCTCAGAAAAGCTGAGGAAGAGGGCAATCGATTAGGCATAGGTATCATCTTTCTTAGTGACATTACTAGCCCCTATGAGAAGTATCTTGATTATCATATAGAGGTCAAGCCGCAGAAATCATGGAAGTGGGTGTCTATAGGCTCAAGTACTCCAAAAATGGTTTCAGATGTTCTGTTTGTATCGAGAAATGCAGGAATTCCTCCTGATTGTGACTGCAACGACACAGGGGAAGCCTGCTTCTGTGGAAAGGAGCTGAATATATCTGAAAGTCTAAAGCCTGCACTTGAGGACATAAGAAAAAAGCTGAGAGAGATATTAAGTGGTAAAGGGATCACCAACATGGGGGAGAAGACATATCTGATTATTTAGGTGAGAAAATGATAGAGGAGACATTAAGGAAAATAGGGTCTGACTTTAGTAATTTTTGTAAGTCAATAGGCGGAAGCTCTCTCTCATTTCCGGAAGAGAAAACCTTTCACGGAATGTGTAAACTTCCTGAGATCTCTGATGCAAAGCTCCAAGAGATCGTAGATTTTATCTCCAAGGAGGATGAGTTTCTGGTGAAATCGCTCAGCGAGGAGGAGAGAGGGACAGTTCGCCTTGAGTTCTTCTCATCCCACACGCTCCACGAGCCCTACACTGGGATAGCATATGAGATAAGAAAATGGGGCAATCTGCGAGGCAAGACTTTAGAGTTTACAAAGGAGGTGACATCCGAGCATATCCCCGAAGCCATCAGCTTTGGTGATATACTGCCTCCTAAATGCAACTATTTCGACAGGGTTTGCTCGTGCACTGAGAATATCGATTTCTTAGAGCCTATAAAACCTACATATGCAAGGCTTATGAGGAGAACTGAGGAGGCAGTAGCGATAGTGAGGAGGAGGATAAGTGAGCTGAAGAAATATGGAGAAAGAATTTATGTCGAGATTTGAGAATAAATCATTAAATTTTCTTGACCACCTCTTTGAAAGGTGGTCTGATGTCGCTTGAACTGTGGAGGAGATTGGAGGAGGAGGGAAGGGAAAGGGCATCAAGAAGGGATGAAGTACCGAGGAACGACGCCTCCTTTCTGGACAGAATTACCCAAGTCGTTAAGACATCCAAATTCACCGATTTCGCATCCACAATATCGGCATCGGCACTAGCAATATCAATACCTGCTGAGATGTGTTTTAAGGAAAGGATTCCGAGAGGGGAATGCCCTATTCCAGATTTCGTCGTTGAGACGATGAAGCTGATGGATGAGTCAGCAAGAAGGGTTATAGGGAACAGGTGCACTTGGCTTCTTGGGAGATCTGATAGATATAACCTGAGCACTGCACTAAATGATCTGACCGCATGCTTCCACAGGTTGCTTGAGCTTGAGGAGAGGAGCTCTGGAAAGCTGAAACAGATAAGCGAGAGGGTTTCACTGGAGATATAGGTGATCAGATGGAAACTCTCTTAGCAAAGGTAAGATCGGATTTTTTAGATTTTTGCACCTCGAGAGGAGGGACGTATAAGCTGTGGGCTACTAGTGTAGAAAATCACTTCACAGCGTATTGTGTTCTTCCTGAGTCCACCTCCTTTGATGAGGTAATCGATTTCCTGAGGAAAGAGGATGAGATAATAAAGGAATTCAGTCGGAGGAAAGTAAGGTCTAGGATAAAGATATGGCATGTTTACATGAATTTCAAAGCGGGAGATAATGAAATATCATATGATACAGATATCTCGCTTCCCAAAGGCGGGAAGAAGACCATCTCCGTACATTCAAAAGTTGAAATATCCAATAGGCTTCCTGAGTCACTCCTTCCTCCATACTGTAGATGCGATGATAAATCATGCTGGTGCATAGGAGTATTTGATCTGTTTGATGATTTTGAGAGAGCACTGAACACAGTTAAGGAGAGGCTGGAAGAGACCAAGAGGAGGGTATCCAAAGGAGTGATGTTCCAAAAATCCGGAAGAATATTCGTTGAACTATAAATATAAAGTAAAATGTTAAATCTTTCCGAAGCCTCATCTTGAGGTGGAGGTTTTATCATGTCTTACCACAGGGACGAGTTCATTTTGAAATGCATGACTTTAGGAGGGAAGCCAAAGGAGGAAAAAGGAGGAGGAGCAGACTTCTTCTACTCCGAGCTCAAGTGCACACTCCCCGATTTCTCCCTGGGCAAGATGAAAGAATTCATAACATTCCTCAAGAGTCTGGGGAGACCTGATATAGATGCAAAAAGAGGGAATGTGAACTTCGTCATCGAAACACCGGATGACAAGAATATAACGGGATTTTACAAGCAGTCATATTACATAGACCGGGAATTAGGCCTTGATGACACAATAGAGGAAGAGCTTATAGTCCATGTATTCCCAGACAACAGATTAGCACTCGACAGAATTGAGAGTTTAGGTTCCGAGTACGAGAAGAGGATGAAAAAGAAGCTCGGAAGACAGGGAGCTAGATCCTCTCTTGTGCTTGACTCGAATCATGGAGCTGGTGTAGCACTTATTGCACACACATATGGGGCATCAAGTTCTGATATAAGCTACATAATAGAGGAGATGAGGAGCTTCGTGAGAGAAGGGCAGAAAATAATGTCGAATATATCGGCGGAAAGAGTGAGCAAAAAATCTGTTGTAATACTATAAAAGGATAAGCAATTGCTTAGGTTATGGGTATCCAGCTTTCCTGAGCATGAGCATCGTGTCCACATCCTCCTTGTCCTGAGCTCTTCCTCCCCTTTCCTCCACGCTTTTTACCTTCTCTATGAACTCATCTATCGTTTTGGATGGAGTCATCGTCCTCTGAGTGCAGGGCCAGCATCCCAGAGAGGAGTATCCCTGCAGATATAGAGGATTCATGGGAATCTTTTCCCTCTTTATGAACTCCCATACTGCTTCGAGGGGCCAATCGAGAAGAGGATGAACCCTGACATGGTGGGCCCCAGGGAAATCTGTCTGGTACAGATCCCACAGCTCAACAGGCTGATCCAGATAGATCCACCCTCCCTCCTCAGCTTGCTTCTTTATCTCATCGTTCATCCATACTACATCCTCGCCATAAGCTTCCTGAAGCATCCTTAACGCATCCGCATCATATCTCGGGGAGAAGTGCTTTTCCTTTCCCCTGCCAACATC
>NZ_RCOS01000108.1 GCF_003947435.1 Candidatus Methanodesulfokora washburnensis | reverse complement strand
CGTTTATCGGTCTTATTGAGGATCTTCTCCTTTTTAATTCTCTTTCAATCTTTTGCTGGGCTTGAACTTCAACAGAAGATAGGATACTCATACTCGGTTTGGGCGAAAGAATATTAAAAAGCTTTTGTAAAAAGTCTCAAATATAAGATAAATAGCTATAGTGTTGAGAATAGTTTTAAAACCTAGTTAAAATGATATAAAAATTAAGGAAGCTATCACGTGGAGATCTATCCGGTAACCAGTTTAGAAAACCGATGAAAGGCCAAGCTGATTAGCTGTTGCTAGCTTTCTCTCTCATCTTGCGGAAAGGCATAGGAAAAATTTTTAACAAAAAGAGAGGGGAGATATTGTTATAAAAAGAATGTTTTCACAAAAGTTTTTAAATGAAACCCTTTTGATTGAGGGGTCCAACATGAATAGGAGAGGTATAACAACCCCGGTACTAGCCGTTCTTTTGATAGTGGTCCTCCTTGTCGGCATTGGAATTGGATACGCCATTCCCAAGCCTGCGCCTGCGGCACCAACTCCTACTCCAACTCCTACTCCAACACCAACACCTGCACCAACAGGCCTGCCGAAGGAGATCCCATTCGGTGTTATCGTTTCCAGAAGTGGTAGCTGGGCTTCTTCAGGTCTTCAATCAGAAGTAATAGCGAAGATAGCTGAGAGTGACATAAACAACTTCGTGAAGGCTCTAGGACTGAATGTGACATTTAAGTTCTACTTTGAGGATGATGAGACCAACCCCAGCTTAACCTTGCAGAGAGCTCAGTCCCTAGCAGCTAAAGGAATCAAGGTCATATTTGGATCTTTAACAAGCAAGCAGACAAAGAGTCTAGCTGAGTTCGCAAACACTCAGAAGGTTATAGTGGTGTCCTCAGCATCTACTGCTCCTAGGGAGAGAGTTGCTCCACCTGGTGGCTATCTATTCAGGATAACAGCTGAGTCATCGATACCAGATTCCAGAGCCCTGCTGAACGTGCTCAAGACTCTTGGGATAAAGTATGTTGTAGTTGTAACAATAGATGATACATACAACTTGGCAGTTAGAGATGCTTTCGTAAAGCTGGCTCCTGATTACGGTGTGGCAGTTCTGCTTAATGCAGTATATCCACCTGATATGAAGGACTTCTCAGCTCTGTTGGATCAGATGGAGGCTGCAGCCAAGCCTTATGTAGATAAGGGAGAGAAGGTAGCTGTGTTCGACAATGGATGGCAGGAGGATCTCACGCTGCTACTGACACAGGCTAATGGAAGAAAGAGCTTCCTGCTCAACCTACAGTGGATATCACCTGATACTATATATCCAGCAGATGTCGTGCTCAAGAATGCTGCTGATTTAGCTTCAAAAACTAAGGTCGTTTGTGTACAATTCACTGCGCCAGACACACCACTGAAGAGAAGGATAGTAGAGACCGTCAAGAAGGAGATAGGGATGGAGCCGGATATATGGGCACTTCAGGCTTATGATGCCGCTTGGGTGCTTGCTCTCTCAACACTTCTGGCTGGCAAGTACGATGCTGACGCAATAAAGGCAGCCATACCTTATGTGGCCAAGATGTACTGGGGAGTGAGCGGAAACACCGAGCTAAATGAGAAGAATGACAGAGCATCCCAGAGCGAGGAAATATGGGCAGTAATAAACGGAAAGATGACATTAGTAGGAATGTACGATCCTATCTCGGACAGCATAACTTGGTACCGTTCTCTGGCATCCTGAACTTTCCCTATTTTTTATTTTTTTTAAACAATAGTGCTTAATTAGATTGTTTATACAGGGAGGTCAAGAGATATGATCCTCAAAACAGATAATCTTGTTAAAAGGTTCGGCGGGCTAATAGCAGTCAACGAAGTAAGTATAGGAGTTGAGGATGGATCAATAACCCTTCTGATCGGTCCTAATGGATGCGGAAAGACCACGTTTGTCAATTCAGTAAGCGGCTATTACAAGCCGGATGGCGGGAAGGTTTACTTCCAAGGGGAGGACACAACCGGTCTGCCACTGCACAAAATGTACCAGAAGGGCTTAGTTAGAACTTTCCAGATACCTTCTCCCTTCCTTCAGCTTTCAGTTCTGGAGAACCTTCTGTTGGCGGAAAGAAACAATCCTGGAGAGTCGTTTACCAAACACTTAATCAGATCATCTTGGAAGGATTATGAGGCGGATTCCGTGGACAAGGCAATTCAGATAATGAGAATACTTGGCCTCGAAAAATATTGGGATAAGGAACCAGCTTCCCTAGATGCCGGAGCCCTAAAGCTCATTGAAATAGGCAGGGCTTTGATGGCTGAAGCCAAGATGGTAATCTTGGATGAACCAATTGCCGGTGTAAATCCAAAGCTTGCCCACAATATATTCTCGCATATAGTTAAGTTAAGGGATGAGATGAAACTGACGTTTCTAATAATAGAACATAGACTTGACATAGCTCTTAAGTATGTTGATTTTGTATATGCAATGCATCAGGGAAGAATAATTGCCAGAGGGACGCCAGATGAAATAGCAAGGAATGAGCAGGTTAGAATGGTTTATGTAGGTGGTTGACATGCTGAGAGTTGAGAACCTTAATTCCGGATATGGTAAGCTACATGTTCTCTATGATATCTCGGTAGAATGTGGAAAAAAGGAGATAGTTGCAGTTTTGGGCCCGAATGGAGCTGGAAAGACTACTTTGCTCAACAGCATCTTTGGAATCGCAGACATCTACTCCGGGAGCATCAAGCTTGATGGAGAGGAGATCTCAAAACTTCCTCCCCACAACATAGCGAGGAAGGGAATTGCGTATGTTCTTCAGATGATAAACATATTCTCGGAACTGTCAGTAGATGAAAATCTTAGGATCTCCATGGCACTATCTAAGAATACCAGTCCAGAAATGTTGGATTATGTGTATGAACTCTTTCCAATTCTTAAGGAGAGGAGAAAGCAGAGAGCCGGAACCTTAAGCGGAGGGGAACGCCAGATGCTGGCTATGAGTATAGGGCTTGTGAGGAATCCGAAGCTTTTACTGCTCGATGAGCCAACAGCCGGCCTGATGCCCCTGTATGTGAACCTTATAACTAAGAAGATAAGCGAGATAAGGGATCAAAAGGAAATAAGCGTTATATTAGTTGAGCAAAATGTCCAGAAAGCTATAGAGGTTGCTGACAGAGTGTATGTTCTGGTTAGCGGCCAGATAGTTTTTAAAGGGTTGCCATCCGAGCTGATGGGCGAGAAAGAGATTATGAAGCTATATTTGGGGATGGGTGATTGAATGGCAATTAGTTTAACTGGTACTTTTGCATCGGCACTTACCTGGTCCTCGATACTCTCCTTAACTGCCATAGGAATCACTCTTCTTTACAGGACCACTAGAGTACCTAACTTCGCTCATGCCTCCTTTGTCACTACTGGAATTTATGCCTCAACGATAGTCTGGGTTTTCGGCTTTCATCCATATCTGGGCATGCCTCTGGGTTTCATCCTAGGAGGTCTGGAAGCTGTATTATTATTCTACACAGTGTTGGAACCGCTGAGAAGAAGGAAAGCATCGATATTCCTTCTCATGATGGCCACTCTCTCCTTCGATATCCTGATGTATGGATTCCTGAATATACTGGCTGATATGCTTCAATTTGAGTTCAAAATATTGTCAAGAAATATTTACTTCGCACCAATAGATTTCAGAATAGGCGGATTTCAGGGAGTAACTTTAGTCTCCTTCACAGCATTCTTGATAACCATGGTGGCACTTCAACTCCTCTTGTACAGAACTAACTTGGGTATTGCTCTCAGGGCATGTATGGAAAATCCATTCCTTGCACAGACGCTAGGAATAAATGTCTCCAGAATGCTTCTCCTCTCTTGGTTCATAGCAGGAGCCACGGCTGGGTTGGCTGGAGCATTACTTCCCTTCTACCAAATGTGTAATGCTTACACAGGAACCTATTATCTAGCTGAAATGTTCTGTGCTAGCATAGTAGGAGGACTAGATTACCTCATAGGAGCACCTATTGGCAGCTTTCTGCTTGGGTACGCCAAGATATTGTTGCTCTCCTTCCTAGCCTCGACTGTTGGTCCTGATATAATCAACTACATGCTGATAATACCTCTGGGCATAATGGTAATTGCGCTGGCGGTTCTGCCAACCGGTATAGCTTCTCTTATTATGAAAAGGAGGGGTGTTTGAAATGGATCCGTTGTTTGAGCAGGTGATGCTGTTTGCCACAAGTTTTGCAGCAGTTTATTCCATCTACATCATACTGACGATAAGCTTGAACATCCAAAGAGGCTTTGCTGGCATCCCACAATTTGGACTGGTCTTTCCAATGGCGGGCGCTGCCTACATAATAGGCAACCTCTCAACTAGGATAGCTCTGTTGATTCTGGGGATAAAAACAAGCTTAGATCCGATATATGAGAGCTCTGGAGTAATAGCCTTAATCAATCCAGTATTGAGCTCACAACCGCTCTTATCAATTGGCCTCTTCATAATATACCTCATAATTGGTGCAATAATAGGTGCAGTCCTTGGAGTAATTCAAGTTGCCCCCGCAGTGAGGTTGAGGATAGACTATCTTGCCATCACATTGCTTGCCTTTGGTGAGATAATGAATGTCATTGCAAGAGCTTACAGGCCGCTAATAGGCGGGGAGTATGGAGTGCAGGTTCCATCGGTTTTCGGATGGGCTGGAAAGAACACTATTGTCGCGATGGCAGTCGCAATGCTTATATTAGCTTTGATAATATATGTATATGCTGAATATATAGGAAGAACTCCAATGGGCAGAACGATGAAGGCAATAAGGGATAATGAGGTGGCTGCTGCAGCGCTTGGTAAGAGCTTAGTCAAGTACAGGACAATAGCTATTGTAATAGGATCAGCTTTCTGCGGAATAGCTGGTGTGCTGTGGGCATTCTTTAACGGAAGCGTGATGCCCGGGCAGTTTACAAGGTTCAACTTCACCTTCATACCCTGGCTAATGCTGTTTCTTGGTGGCACAGGTAATAACAAGGGAGCTCTTGCAGGTGCCACGATCTTCACAGCTCTTGACAGATTCATAACCTACTACAAACATGAGCTTGTAGGGATCCTGCCTTTTGATGTAATCTGGCTGTATCAGATTCTTGTAGGAGCCATAACTGCTTTAGTGCTAATCTACAAACCTCAGGGAGTCCTTCCAGAGAGACCTTATATACCTAAGGACATCAGGGAGAGGATCAAGAAGAGCATACCGGAGAGCTCCTAATCCCCTCTTTCTTTTTAATTGTTAAATTTTGTTTGCTTATTTTATCTTGCTCTCATCGCTGCCCCCACTGCTGCTGCATATGAGGCCTTATCCGGAACTACAGCATGCCCACCAAGCATAGCTATTGTCTCCTTTATCTGGTCTCCGACAATTCTGATTGTTGGAACAGTTCCCACAAGAACTATCCTGTCCTCCATTTTAACTGATTTAGCAGCAAGACAGATAACTGTTCCAACGACCTCGCTTATCATCCTCACCAGTCCAGCGGCTATATCGCTCAACTCTGTTCCATCCCCCACTTTTCCGAAGTTTGAAGCAGTTGCGCTTTCAGGAAGATTTCCAACAGGTCCTCCCACTATATCCCTGATGAGGAGATCAACTGCCTCGTGTCTGCCCCTTTCAGCGAGCTCTACTATTCCCTCAACGCTCCCCCTTCCGAGCAAAAGTCTGCCCAAGCCGACAAGAGTTCCTCCTCCTACTCCAGTTCCACCAAGATGTCTTGAGATAACTTCATTTCCATGTCTTTTTGCATGGACAACTGCTGTTCCCGTGCCTATGCTTGCCACAACTGCCTCATCAAGCCCTGACAGGAAGAGACCTCCATGGCCTATCGATTCTATCTCATCAACTTTCACCGTCTTAAGGCCGAGGAGGGAACAGCCCATGTGCCTAGCCCCTCCTCCAGTGCAGGAAATTAGTTTTATTTCCGATAGCGGAATTTTAGCCTCCTCTATCAATTTTCCAAGAGCACCTGAAGCTGAGACAAGGGGTTCAGATCCAGTTGCACTCACTGAGTGTTTCACTTTATCTCCTGAAAGAAGAACTGCTTTTGTCGTAGTTCCTCCTATATCCAAGCCGATCACATTCATGCAGCCCGCCTCACCACTTCTAGGACAGGAGGCACCAAGAGCCAGAGAAAGGGAAACTCAGATACAAAAGTCCAGAGCGCTATCAAAAGCCCAGCTTCAATGGATATTGGATGAACCTCATGCTGAAAGGGCATTGGGAACTGCTGACTCCATATGGTGAGGCCTATTCCTATTATCATTGAGCCCAATGCTAGGCCTGCTGATGAAATCATTATCCAAGTTAGCACAGCCCTTCCCTTTTTCATCGACATGATCTCCTTTAATCTCAATTTCTGGCACAGGAATCCAATCATATAAAAGCATAGGAAGTTGGCTGGAACTCCCACCGCGATGCTGAGAAATGCATTCCCATGGGTCATGACATCCGATATGAATATCCCTATTGCAGCTCCTGTTCCCCCAACAAGGCCTCCATATAGAGCTGCAAATATCCCTGGAATGACCACAGCAGGCCAGAACCTAACTCCATAGAAGGTTATGCCAAAGTATGTATATACCCCTACAATTGCGTATAGAGCACCGCTCACTGCTGAAAGGGCTACATCTCTTGTTCTCATAGACCTTCGTTGTTAAAGCAGAATAAAAACTTTATTTAATTACCCTCTTTTCTATATATACCTGGTGAGAGATTAATGATAGTAAGAAGGGTTCAAGCAGTCGGGGGCGGCTCCCTATCGGTATCGCTGCCTAAGTCTTGGGTTGTAAGAAATGGGATCAGGAAAGGGGATAATCTACTAATGGAGGAGAGAGCTGACGGATCCCTGCTCATATTTGCCGATAGGAAAAGGAAGGAGAGGGAGACAGAACTGGAATTCGTTGACGAGAGATCCTTGGAGACAATACTGTCCAGATATCTGCTTGGATTTGATACCATAAGGATCAGGTTCCCAAAAGGCCTGAGCATAGAGCAGAGGAAGAGGATAATGAAGTTCATCTCAAGGCTTCCCGGAATGGAGCTTGAGGATGAATCTTCCGATCTGCTGATCTTCAGGTGCACGATGGACCCTGCCTCGATGAAGCCAAGGGAGATGCTCTTGAAGATGCATGAAATGGCATACAGGATGCTGGAAGATGCCATGAAGGCTGCAAGCACGGGGGATGAAAACCTAAGAGATCTGGTGAGCGAAAGGGATGATGTTCTGGACAGGATATACTTCACAGTTGTGAGAATGGCAAGGCTTGCTCTCATAGATGCAGGAGTGATGGCCAGACTTGGGGTAAATCCGGTGGAGCTGATGGACTTGAGGGTTTGTGCAATGCTTGAGGAGGGAATAGGAGATATTGCTGTTGAGTTGGCTTACATGGATGTGAGCTCGGATATTATCATGATGAATAAGCTGAGAGATTTAAAGAGCAGAGTATCAAAAGCTATAGAGACAGGATCTGAGGAGATAGCATATGAGTCAAAGACAGCTGGACTGGAGCTGTTAGAAGAGGTAAAGGAGGCAGGTGGAAAGATGGCTGGAATCCTGGAGAGAGTTATCAGAGCTTACATAGATATATCTGACCTGTGCATAGCGTGGAGCTACTAATCTCCAAACATTTTGATTAATGGACATTTACTTATGAATTAATACTTTTTATAAAAAATTGATGAATTTCTTAAAGCATGAGATTTGGACAGAAAATAGAGGAGAAAAAATTTAAAGAAGTAGAGAATAAAATTATACTATGGATCAAGTAAAGGTCACGAGAGGCTTTCAGGTGACCTTGCCCAAGGAAGTCCGCGAGATCACCGGCATAAAAATTGGCGATTATCTGCTCGTGTATGTGGATGAAAAAGACAGGATAGTTATGGAAAAAGTGAGAGAGAAGAGGAAAATGTTGAAATCTGGGAGGATGCTGAGCCAAGAGGAGATAGATATGTTGATAGCAAGAGGACTGAGTGAGTCTCTTGCCGAAGGCGGTGATCGACACTAACATCCTCATCTATGATACATTCGAGGACTCCCTTCATCACAAAGAAGCTGCTAAATTGCTGGATGAACTGGATCGCTAGCTAATTCCCCTAATTGTGCTTTATGAGTTTATATGGTTCCTAAAAGGGCTTTCTGTGAGCGTGATCGATGCAAGGGATAAGCTGCTCGAGTACATAACATGCAGAAAGTGTGCTGTTATCAGAGAGGGAATGGATGATGTAAAATGGGCTATCTCCGCTGTTGTGGAGGAAAAGCTATCCCTCTCCCGGTTTAACGACAAGATTGTGCTCTCTTTAGCACTACACAAAGGCATCCCTCTTGCAACATATGATTCAAAGCTAAGAAGCCAGCTGCTGGGCTTAGTGTCCCACTGCTTCCGTTGTCGGATAGTCATTTTATAACTATCCGTTCCATCTCGGATAGCAACGGATTGCTATCCTCATTAATGGCTTTCAGGGGCAACGGGGTTTCGCGCGCTTCATTCGTGGATAGTGTCAAATCTCAGCTATAAGTATTTCATGTCATGATAATTCCGTTCAGATTTCCTCAACAACACCCCTTATCTCCACTTTAGCCTCCGCAGCAAGCCTTCTAGCTCCCTCGTCCACAAATCCTCCTATTATCAAAAGCCTCGGCTTAATCCCTTCCTTCATCTCATAGAGCCTCCCTATCCTGCTCAGCTCAGCTACATCCCCCTTTGACACTCTGGATTTCACTTCTATCAGTATGTGCTCACCATCCCTAACAGCGACGTCAACCTCCACATCCGATGGATATCCATAAACAATGCCATCCTCATCTCTAAAAAGGAGTCTGGATACTTTTGCAGCTCCAAGAACCTCCTCCACAACATACTTCATCCCCTCTCTGAAAGATGTCTCCGATATAACGCCGAATCTGTGAGCAATTACCGTCATCACACGCCTTGTCGATACCATCTCCTCCTCAAGCCTGACAAATCTTTCCTCGAGCTCAGCAAACCTTTCCTCAAGCCTAGTAATCCTCTCCTCAATTGATGTTATCCTATTCAGTATCTCCTTGTAGCCAAGCATCCCAGCTACAGCATACCTGAACTCCTCATCCTCTTCAAGTGATCTCAGGAACTTTCTCTTCTCATCGGCCGATAGGACCATCAAAAAGAAAGGGGAAGCGAGCTTAAAACAATTTCGAGACGTATGATTCATGCTTTAAGATTCCATTACATGATATCTGCAAGCTGTTTTTTAAAGCGTAGGATTCAGGTCTTATGGACCCTAAATGGATCAATATGCCCTCTACTACGACCTTCTATATGCCAACAGAGATGTGAGAAGAGAAGCTGATTTTATAGAAAGTATAATTCGTAAGTTCTCACATGTAAAAGTTAAGAAGATACTTGACGTAGGCTGTGGAACTGGAATGCACAGCATAGAGCTTGGAAAAAGAGGATATAATGTTATTGGCATAGATATATCGGAGGAAATGGTGAAAAAGGCGAGGGAGAAAGCTAGAGGAATGGAAAATGTGAGCTTCCTGGTGGGGGATGCAGCAAACACCGTATTCAAGGATAAGTTTGATGCAGCGATAGCAATGTACGGAGTCGCAAGCTACTTCATTGAAGATGAAGCTCTGATGAAGTTCCTCAACTCGATAAGGCAAAACATTGTAGAAGGAGGCCTTTTCATATTCGACACATGGAATATATTTGGCGTGAATGACAAGAGAGTTTACTACGAGATGCCATCTCCTGAGTTCAGAAAGTCGGGAAATATGCTCGCGATAAAGGAAAGCACATGGACCATAGACCTAATGAATCAGCTGGCTGATGTGGATATATCTTGGTCTATTGTGGATCTATCGAGGGGAGGGGTTGATGTTTTTAGCCACAGAATAAGGCTTAGGCTCTTCACTCCAAGGGAGATAAAACATATAATGAGGGATTGTGGCTTCTCTCTTTGTGAGATCTATCCGGACTATAACTTGGTTCCCTTCTCTGAGGATAGCCCGGAGATGGTTATAGTTGCTAGAGCTGATTGACACTCTCCACGGCTAAAGCCGGGAGATTCCCAGTTTGTCAGCCTGAGGCTTAGTCCTACCGAGTTCAGGGCTGCGTAAACTGCTTTCCTCAGATTCATAGCTCAAGTTATCAATACTGTGCTATTTTAATACCTCTCTCCTTCAACCACTGGATCAAGTTATTGAACAGATCCTCGTCCATTCCTATTATCTCCGGAGGTCTTATTCCTCTGTCCAATTTGTTTTCCAGAACTAGACGAAGTATCCCAACAGCTGTCAGGCCTGTCATTCTCGACATGGCTGTGTTCTCCCCATCATGAAAATCTATGGCAGAGTATCTGATCCTTCTCCCCTCTCCATAAGCTTCTACTATGACTATAGCCATATCGTTGTCCTTCGGAAGGCTTCTGCTCAGAACTGATGCAGAGTACTTTATCACAGGTATCCCCATGAGCTCATTCTTTGACAGAAATCCAAGATCTATCAAAAGCTTTATCTTCTCAGCATGCCCCGGAAATCTCATCGTCTTCTCCCACATCTCCTCAGCTTTCACAGTCTTTATCAGAGTTCTGAGCCCGTCCGTTATGAAGGCCTCAAGCCATAGATTGAGCTCCGGAACATATTTCAGCTCCTGATAGCTGAGAGCAGGGACTGTAATTACTCTTCCTTTCTTCACTATTTTAGCGGGTCTTGTGTACATGTCGAGCAGATCCTCAGGGCTCCATGTTATGGAGTAGTTCAGGGGAGGAGCTGGATTCAATGGAAGGCCCGC
>NZ_RCOS01000178.1 GCF_003947435.1 Candidatus Methanodesulfokora washburnensis | reverse complement strand
TGAGGAGCTTAGAGAGAAGGGGGAGATATCTGAGAGCGTTTATCTAGCGTTGAAGAGGGAATACGAGTCCAAAATGAGGGATTGAAAGTAGTTTTAGAGAGTTCTCCGTCATATAAGTTAGGATCCGCTGCCCTCGAGTTACTGAATGCGTAGCAGATCCTATCAATTATCAGAGCATAAAGTCTTTGGGGATAATTTTAAATAATCCTTCAGAGTCAGTTGGATGAGAAGAGGATGAATTCAAGGATACTCATCCCAATGGCCCTCATAATTCTCTTACCAATCCAATTCATCTACGCTCAGCCTCAGGGCTATACCCTCATCTACTCCCCAGCGAGAGCCTATTACGTTGACTGGATGAATGTTAAAGCGGTCTACATGAAGGAGGATGGAGAAAAACTATATTTCTACATCGAGTACTACGGTGCCATACCGAGCTCCGGAGAATATTATCGCGGTGCGCTCATTTATATAGATGCTGATAGGAACCCTCGGACGGGTGAAATTAACGAGATAAGAGGAGAGCCAGGAGGAGTGCTAGGAGCGGATTACTTCATCCACTTTCGTCTTTCAGGGGATAGCTCCATCTGGAAGGCATCCCTGTCTAAGTGGAACGACACGAGCGAAAATTGGGATTACAACATTAAGGAACTGACACCTAACATGAGGTACGGGTCGAACTACATGGAGATCTGGGTTGATAAAAGGGACATAGGATATACCCAGAATGGGATAGACTTCTATATAGTTACATGGTCTGGCGTTAATGCTATACCTGGTGCGGATCTCAGCTACACCATAGGTTCCTCGATTAAGAAGATCAAAATAGATGGAGATCCAAGCGATTGGGGCTCAATAAGTCCATTGGTAACATTTCCACCAAGATATATTGATCCTCCCGAGCTCGAGGTCTCGAGCATATACGTTGCGAACGATGATGAGAACCTTTACTTCAGGATAGATACGAGGGGGAAGCCAACAACGAGGGTCAATGGAGGAAAACTATACCGCTATTTTTTTGTTGACCTTGACACGGATAACAACGATAACACTGGACACAAGTGGTTTGGTGGGGCAGAATTCATAATAGATGCATCATTCATAGCTAACTTGTCGAAAGAAGCTCACGTAGAATATTGCAGATATGATAATTGGAACTGGTATAGTATTGAGAACTCTGGGGATTTCAACGATATCTTCGAATTTAGGATACCTCTCAGCCCTTTAGGGCTGAGCTCTGGGCAAACAATAGGTATTTTGATAGAGGGATGGGGGGGTCTTGAATATTCTGGCCATTTGACGTATCCTCCGAATATAACTCCTTCGCAACCTCAACATGAAACAATTCCACCATTTCCTCCGGAGCAGGAAAGTCCAGTGACAAAGACATCATCTGATATCCTTTATCTACTGCCAATCCTTCTTCTAGTGATCCCTCTTCTCTTCATCTACAGAAGAAGGTCGGAGGAGAAGAAGGAAGAGGAGATAGTGAGAATTCTACTCAGCGAGTAAATGCTCTTGCTTGTTTGGAGAGTGATATTATAAGAGATAGACCTGGGGAAATCAAATTTATATAGTATTTACTTTTTAACTATATAAATTAATATACCCATTATGCATAATTCTGTGTGCAGGCAACATATTTTTTACATGTAAAACAGTAGTACTCCCCCGTCAGGGATATATAATAGATTCCCGCACAGCGGACAGGCCCTGTTCCCTTGTTTCCCCTTGCTTTTTTGTCTCATCAATATCTTTCTTCGCATATTCTCTCTCCAATAACTCTACTACAGCTTTGCTATCCATTGTATTGTTACATAGCTCAACTATGCATTTTCTATCCGGTTGTTGGGCATCTGGCTCCCTTCTTCTCATCCATTGGCCTGCCGAAAGCGACCTTCTTCAAGGTTTTTCCGCTTGAATACTCCACTATCAGGGCTGGAAAGCTTGAAGATCCAAGCCGGACAATGGAAGAGTCAAGATACCTCACGATGTGATCATGGGAGAGCTGCTTTAGCAGATCTCTCTCAAATATCAGCTTGTTATACGGCGTTCCTAGGCTGTTTGGCATCTTTACAACAACCTTTCTCCCATCAGGCCCTCTGGCCAGATAAACAATGCTCATCCCTCCTCTATCGATAGCTTCCTCTATCATATAAGTTCCATTTCCTCCTTGAATCAGATCCCCTCTATTGAGCATCATGATTTACTGTAGATCATGATAAAAACATTGAGTCAGCATCAGCAAGATCGAAGACCGTTGTCCTTTTTATGAATATCTAAATACAAGCTCCACTGCCCCAGGTATGCTTATTATCGATCCGTTCTCCAGCTTCAAGGGTCCCCTTCCCCTTATTATAACCCCGTTCAAGTGTGTTGGATTTGTGCTAAAGTTATCAACTATGTAATACCACTTTCCCTGCCTGAATATCCTGAACTGCCCTCCTTTTTCCCTTCTAGATATGAACTTCAGGACATCCCCGCTCAACAAACCGGCAAAGTCCTCCCTTCCATATACCCTGTCCCTCTTCGATGACCTTATGATAACATTCCCTCTCCTGTCCGTCAGGAAGTAAGAGGGCCTGTAGCTGTAATAGATTGCTGCAGAGAGAATTAAGGCTGCTATGGCGATGGACAAAGGTATAAAGGAGTAATCAACTTTCTCCTCTTCTATGGCAGGTTGTGTCTGCTGCAGGGGATATACATAACTGCCCCCTCCACCTCCCCCGCCGCCCCCACCTCCTGATGATCCTCCTTCAGCAGGGATGCCGAATGCCCATACCCTGTAGTCCTCCTCCCCCTCGACATCCTTTCCATATACTTGTATTGTATAACTTCCTGTTTCTGGATCATGTATTATCACATATTGTGGATTTGTCTCTCCTGAGTATTCGACATTAGGGGAGCTGAGATCAACAGGAATTCCGGAAGGCGATATTATTTTTAGGTTTAGAATACTTCCTCTCCAGTTGAGGACCACTTTCAATAGGTTGAGTTTTTGCATCACATTAACGGAACCCGCTGTCCTCAGCTCCCCCTGCCTCACCTTTCCCGTGAAGGTTGATATAATCTGCCATCCGGATGCCAGATGTCCTGTCTCTATGAAATCGTTCTCGAGCTGATAGGCATCCGGTGAATAGTAGTATTTTCCACCGGTCTTCTCAGCCAATGTCCTCAGGAAATTCTCGTTTATCTTGGATGGATCTCCGTAGCCTATAGTGTAGATCTTGACCCCCATCGATATGGCATCCTGAAGAGGCCCATTTATTATCTCCCCCTCCGTCATCCCCGTGTTCAGCATCCCATCGGTGAAGAATATGATGGACTTGGGAGATCCTGCTCTTGCGTTCCTCTTAAGTTCCTCCAACGCCTTGACGATGGCATCTCCCATATTCGTATTTCCTCCTGCTGATAGGCTCCTCACTATTTCTATGGCCTTCTTCTTGTCATCCGACAGAGGAAGCTTTAAGCTGGCTGTAGACTCAAAGCAAACCACGGAAACCCTGTCCCCGGATGATAGCAAGCTGAGAAGGGATATAGCAGATCTCTTGGCTGAGTCTATCTTCACTTCTCCCTTCCAGCTTTCACTCATGCTACCGGAGATATCGAGCACAAAGACGACGTCAGATCCTGCTGAAGGTGATGGAGCAGGAGAGGGAGCACTTTTTAATCTCTCCTTCTCTGCCTCCAGAAACCTGATGCAACTTTCAACTAGATTTTTTGCAGCCTCTTTTTCTGTCTGAGTGACAATCATTCCATCCGGTTGATATCCATTAATCTCGGAGAGCCAGTTGTAAAATCCGGGCAGAATTTCCCCTATTCTTTTGGCGGCACCTGCCTTATCACCATGCTCAACAAGCTCAGATATCTCTACCAATGCGTTCTTACCGTAGCCTATGGGGCATGTAGCAATTTTCGAACAGGTGAAGCTGAGAATTCCGCTCATACCTGTTGAGGGAAGAAAGTTCGTGAGAGTTAGAATCTCCTTTGTTAGGCTCTCTGCTAGGGATAGCTTTGAAGCCACCACACCTGAGACGAATTTCTTAAGTATTGAGAAGGGATTTGTGAAGGAGCTGTCAAAATCGGAGGAGAACAGAACTAATGCCACGATAGAATGATCTACCCAGAATTGCGGATCAAGATAGTTTGCATAGGCCCTGTATAGCACAATGCTGGCACCATCCTCGGTTTTAGGGGCAACTTTTAGCTCTACTTCAACTCTCTCCTCGGTATTTCCTATATCTGCAATTATAATAAGTCGGTAATCCCCTGGAGGTGTGCTATCAGAGGTTCTCACAGTCAGCTTGGAGAGAAAACCTGAGGTCGCCCATGCTTGGCCGCTCTGAGGATCGAATTTGGCATCGCTCCCAGGAGGTACTCCCTCCACCCTGAGGTAAATCTTCTCCGGGCTAACTATTGTAATATAGTAGACAGCATCATTTCCGCTGAGAATGGCCAATTCCCTCGGGTGAACTTGAGGTTGGTACTGGCCCTCCGCTATCGGGACATTTATTCCTCCAAAGAGCAGAATAATCAAGATGAGGATACCTATGTGCCGCATATCGTATCTTCTTTCGCTTGAGTCAGAAAAATAAAAAGTTTTCTGATAAGTGTTGTCCTAAAATAGTAAAAACCATAAGATCATTAGGGTGTACGTCATTTCCTTAGTATGATGTTATCCTTATAGTAATAGCTATGATTTTTGTATTTATCATCATTAAATTATTAAATTTTATCTTTATAGAAGAAAAAGCGATGAGGAGAAAGGTGAGGAGACGCGTGCTTTATATCTACTCGCTGAGTAGGATCCTCACTATTTCCTCTTCCTTCCTCTCCTTTGACCTTCTTCTGTAGATGAAAACAAGAGGAATCACTAGAATAAGGATTGGCAGTAAATAAAGGATGTCAGCTGATGCTGATGTTTTTGTCACCGGGCTTTTCTGCTCCGGTGCTTGTTCCGGAGGAGGTGGAGGAGGAGAAGGAGGTGTTTGTTGTTTCTGCTCCGGTGCTTGTTCCGGAGGAGGTGGAGGAGGAGAAGGAGGTGTTTGTTGC
The DNA here is from genome assembly GCF_003947435.1 of Candidatus Methanodesulfokora washburnensis. GTDB lineage: Archaea > Korarchaeota > Korarchaeia > Korarchaeales > Korarchaeaceae > Methanodesulfokora > Methanodesulfokora washburnensis. The sequence goes on along the minus strand of NZ_RCOS01000178.1, from coordinate 950 downwards.
TGAGATGGTGAAGAAGATGACCTCGTAAATAAGTATACATTATTATCCCATGATCCTGCTGCTATGTAGCTTCCATCGGATGAGATAGAGACGTCAGGCACAGGGCCTCCTGTCTCATACTTCCAGATTAGATTTCCTCTTCTATCAAAGAGGTAGATGTAATTATCTCCCGATCCAGCTGCTATGTAGCCTCCATCGGATGAGATAGAGACGTCCCACACAACGCCTCCTGTCCTATATTTCCAGATTAGATTTCCTCTTCTATCAAAGAGGTAGACGTATTTATCATCCGATCCAGCTGCTATGTAGCTTCCATCGGATGAGATAGAGACGTCAAGCACAACGCCTCCTGTCCTATATTTCCAGATTAGATTTCCACTTCTGTCAAAGAGGTAGACGTAATCATCAGCCGATCCTGCTGCTATGTAGCTTCCATCGGATGAGATAGAGACGCTAAGCACAGGGCCTCCTGTCTCATACTTCCAGATTAGATTTCCTCTTCTATCAAAGAGGTAGACGTAATTATCCCATGATCCTGCTGCTATGTAGCCTCCATCGGATGAGATAGAGACGCCCCACACAGGGCCTCCTGTCTCATACTTCCAGATTAGATTTCCTCTTCTATCAAAGAGGTAGACGTAATCATCAGCCGATCCAGCTGCTATGTAGCCTCCATCGGATGAGATAGAGACGCTAAGCACAGGGCCTCCTGTCTCATACTTCCAGATTAGATTTCCACTTCTGTCAAAGAGGTAGACGTATCTATCCCATGATCCAGCTGCTATGTAGCCTCCATCGGATGAGATAGAGACGCTCCACACAGGGCCTCCTGTCCCATATTTCCAGATTAGGTTCTGGGCATTAAGCACCTGTATACTTAGGAAAAGAAGAATTAGTAGGAATAGATGAGTTCTCATAATTCCAATGTGGCAGGCCTTAAATTTAAACTT
>NZ_RCOS01000136.1 GCF_003947435.1 Candidatus Methanodesulfokora washburnensis | reverse complement strand
GCTTCTGTGATAGGTTAAAAGCAGGCGTTCCGGGATTTTCAGGGCATCTATTGGAACTCCCCTCCTTTCTGCAACATAGCGAATGGTGTCCAAGGGGCTAAATATGGGGTCATCTTCCTTCGCCATCATAAAGCTTAGTTCTCTCCAAATTTAAATTTTGAATATCCAGTCATTATCCCTTATGCTTATATGATTTTTGAAATTATCTACACTCATAACAGCAGTTTTTGAACTGTTATTGATTAGTTAATTTTAAATATGCTTTGCACGCATTATCGAGGTTAACCTTAATGATGAGCGGAACTGGTGAGCATAATGGGAAGAGCTGAGTTTTTCAGCGATAGAAGGTCGAAGCGCATCATCCCATACGTTAAGGAGGGTAGGATTGTTGAGCTTGGTTGCGGCACCGGCGCCACATTATCGGTCCTCTCCAGAGCTTTTCCAAAAAGCATAATCGTTGGCGTGGATCATGAAATGGATCGTTTAGAGGTTGCTAGTAAAAGAAAACTGGAAAATGTTATATTAATAAAAGGTGATATAACGCAGAGGATTTTTCCATCCTCATCCTTTGATACTGTTATTTTCAAGTTCTCTTTGCATGAAGTTTACTCCTCACAGGGCGATGAGGGCGTTGAAAAAGCCTTACATAACGCGCATGAAATTCTAAAGGATGATGGAGTTCTAATAGTCTATGATCACCTCAAGCCTAACCCTCAAAGAGTTGAGTTCAGGATAAAGCAGGATGTTTACAGGATGAAATTTGAGAGATTTGTTGAGGAATTCGCCCCGAGAAAAGTGAGGTATGAGATGAAGGACGAGTGGATAATAATGGATATATCGGATTGCCTTGAATTCCTGACCAAGTATAAGGGATCAAGATGGCAGGAGGAGATGAGGGAAACGCACTTTTTCTACACAGAAGAGGAGTTCAGACAGATGTTAACAAATTCAGGGTTCAACATTGTTCATGTGAGGAAATACGGTTTTGAAAAAGATATTTGGAGGGAGAAGACATCGATCTTTGAGGTGAATTTTGAAAATCCAAAATGTTACATATTGATAGTAGCAGGAAAACTAATGTAGAATTTTCACTGAAACTGTCAGAGTTTTTCGATCTCTGATACTGACAATAACTCACTGTTTTAATGGCATTTTGGGTAAAGCCTCCTCGAAAAGATCCTTGATGGATTCACGTAGATTCTTCTTGGATTCAAGATGATTGGACCACCAGTTTTCCATGATTTGCTTGAGCTCCTCCGGATCGTATAGGAACTCCTGCCTCGATTCCGTCTTCCACATCTCTATATCCCTGATGGGATCGTCAAAATCGAGTTTGCTCAGCATTTTGGCTTCGATTAGGGCTTGCTGAGCTACTAAATCATTTACACATTCAGCCAGAACTTTTCTGCGTATATCCTCCTGATATGCTATGTCTGCGGTATTCAGATGGGCTATCTCATGCGTGAGGCCGTGCAGAAACACTGGCAGCGGGGCTTTAGCAGCCTCGAAGGTGATTGATCCCTCTTCGGGGAAGGCATCGCCATGTCCATCAGCAATAGGCTCCACGAAGAATACCTTTATCTCCTTGATATTCCATTCAAGCCTGCTTGCCGAGCATATCCCCCTAAGAATCTCCTTTCCATGAATTTTCCATGCTTGTAAGAGCGGGGAGACGTTATTTTTCAGAGAAGGTAGGATGGCCTTCCAGTGATCCTCATAGATTTTCATGCTCTTCTGCAGGAGCGGGAGGATAATGTGTTCTCCCAGTCTCTTAACTTTGACGTTTAAATTCCCCCTTCCACACATGAATGCCCTCAGGTCCCAAAATAGATTTGGTAAAGATAACGCTTCCCGCCATTCCTCAAGAAGTTCTTCGCTAAAGTACTGTTTTTCTGCTCTCATTTTTATTTCATGGGCATGTAAAGCCATCTCTATGGCATAAACAGTGGCCACATCAAGAGAGAATTTAAATGAAACCTTTGGAAGCTCTGGAAATACATCGGGCATTAATAATGGCAAGGTAGAATTTAGAAAAACTTTTCGGCAGATTACTGGGGCCTTATTATGCCCTCATATTCCTGCTTAATGACTTAGTAAGCTGTTGAAGCTTAATCTATTGCTAATTTTATAATCTTCTTAACCCATGTAGTTATAAGGTCTAGTTCCTCTGGTGTCGGATTATAGCCAGCGTGAACAACTTGATTTCTAAGCTTCCAAAATGCAGAGGGAAGCTCTTTTTCGAGCTTACTAACCTTAACTCCCTTATTTTCCAAGATCCTTAATAGAGCTTTGTATTTGTCAGCGAAATCCTTCCCGTCCATTTTAATACCCTCTTTTTGTAGTTTTCTATTCACAATGATTTCCATAGCGCTCAGATAGCATATTGCGACAGCCCACCTTTCACTCAGGCCAATGAATTTATTGCTTATCAGTTCTTCTATCTGGGCTATTCCTGTTAATGTAAGCGATAATGCATCGGTAAGAAGAGTTATAGATAAATTCAAAGAAGATATTAATTCGGTTATGCTTCTCCGAATATCGATATCTGTGTAGTAAGATGTCTCATCTAATTGATGAATCACAGAGTTCACGGAAGAGATCAGAGAAGTGAAACGATGATCAATTTCTTGTTTCACTTCATATATAAGCAGAATATTCTGCAAAGAACTATCTGGTTTTAATTGCTCCAAATAAGTTTTAGTTAGTTTAGAAAGGAAGAACCAAATTCTCTCCGATGACAATCTAAGATCAACTAATATTTGTCTCAAAGAAAGTCTATCTATCTTTTCTTTACTAATCTCTATGTTTAGCTCTTCAGCATAACCCTTAATTTTTCCTAATTCTGCTCTTATTTCATCCATAGGGAAAACATCACCTGGTATGCATCTTATGAAGCATCTCTTCTGCAATTCCAAGGTTGCACTTCAGCCCAGCTTCTGAGCATTTAAGAGGCTCTAAACTCAAGCTCTTAGTATACCTCAGACAGCTCGGTATGTACCCCATACTCTAATGTAAGGCTAGTCTTAATATAAACTTTCCTACTTTATTCAAAATTACTTCTTACTTCATTTGCATATATACTCAGAAACAAAATTGGGTATGATATACCAGAAAAGCTTATAAGGTACTTATCTCCTATACTTACATGGTGAGAACATGAGTATCAGAAGGTGGAATATAGGAGAAGGTCTTGAGAATTGGGTCAGAAAGAGGTATATTGTGTTGCTGGACGAACTTGGTGACGAGAAATTTACAGCAGAGAAGGCTGAAGCAATTCTTAGATCAAGAGGCTTGGAGATCGAGAATATAAACAAGTTAATTTCCGTTTTGAGAAAGAAAGGTCTTCTCAGAGCTGAACCAGACCCAAATGATGCCAGAAAAGCAATATACAGTTTTATCTTCCCATCTAAACTCGAGTCTGCTGGAACTCCTGGGAAAGATGAGATCTTAAGGCTTCTCAAAAAGTGTGCTGACCTTATAAGGACGGCTGTTGACTACAAGGTCCTTCTTCTCTTCCTCTTCTACAAGGCAGTAAGCGATAAATGGGAGAAGATAAAGGAGAATTATGAAAAAGAGGGACACTCTGAAGAAGAGGCATTTCTTCTTACAAACAGTGAGTACATAGAACTATATGACGAGAACGAAAAGAAGCTTTACACGTGGAATGAAGTGATGAAAACAGAGAACATTGGAGAAATAGGAAATGCAATAAAGAAGATATCCAGCATGAATGAAAACCTTGATAGACTTGAGAAGCTGGCTGAGGTTCTAGGATTCTTTGGGTTCATAAGCGATGAGAACAGGCATATAATAGGGAAGATTATCCAGGAGTTTAACAGCTATGACTTCTCAGATGTAAGCTATGATGTTTTAGGGGATGCCTACCAGTGGATCCTCTCCTACTTTGCTCCTGAGAAAGCTAAGGAGGGGGAGACCTACACACCTAGGGAGGTGATAAAGCTCCTCGTCAACCTTCTGGATGTGGAGGATGGAAGCAAGGTTTTGGATCCGGCCTGTGGATCTGCTGCTATGTTGATAGAGGCATACAATCATGTTAAGGAGAAAAATGGAGGAAAAGAGGTATCAGTAGAGCTTGTTGGCCAGGAAAGGAACGAGATAATGGCGATAATAGCTAGAATGAATGCAATTCTACATGGAGTTGAGAATTGCAGGATAGAGATAGGTGATAGCCTGCTGAATCCAAAGTTTGATGAGGCCGATTATGTAATAGCAAATCCCCCTTGGAATCAAGATGGATACGATGAGGAGGACTTAGGAACCTGCCCAATAAAGCAGGCTTATAACACCTTTGTAAGTGGTGGATATCCTCCTGAGTCAAGCGCAGATTGGGCTTGGATTCAGTTGATGCTCTATCATGCTAGAAAGAAGGTTGGAATAGTCCTAGATCAGGGAGCACTCTTCAGAAAGGGAAAAGAAGCGGAGATAAGAAAGGGATTTGTCGAAAAAGATCTGATAGAGGCTGTCATACTGTTACCGGAGAAGCTCTTCTACAATGTTACTGCTTCTGGTATAATAATGATTCTAAACAGAAATAAGCCCGAGGATAGAAGGGGAAAGATACTCTTCATAAATGCCTCAAATGAGTATGTGCCTCATCCCTCAGTAAGAAGGCTAAACACATTATCGAGGGAGAACATAGAGAAGATAGTGGATGCATACAGGAGATTTGCTGATATAGAGGGCTTCTCCAGAGTTGTGGATAAAAGCGAGATCGCAGCCAACGACTACAACCTGAATGTCACGCTCTATGTCATGCTCAATGAGGAGAAGGAGGAGATAGACATCTTCAGGGAATTCCAGGAGCTGAAGGAGCTTGAGAAGGAGAGGCAGGATGTGATGATGAGGGTTGAGCAGTACATAATGGAGATAGCGAGGGCAGGGTGATAATATGATGTTCTATAAGGAGACCAACTTTAAAGAAACACCAATTGGAAAAGTTCCAAAAGATTGGATTATAGATAAGCTAGGCACACTATGTAGATTCAAGAGAGGTTTCTCGTATCGTAGCAGTCAAATCACCTCTAGCAGAACTCAAATAAGGTTTCTTACCATTAACGACATCGAGAAAGAAGGAGGGTTAAAGAGGGAGGCTGAAAAATTATATATCAGGGAAGGTGTGGAAATAGATCCTGAATTTTTCGTAGATGAAGGGGATGTGTTTATAGCTAATACCGATATGGCAAAAGGTTTCATAATAGGGGCACCTGTTCTGATGAAAAATATAGATGAAAAATACGTATATTCAATGGATTTGACTAAATTAATTTTTAATAAAGCTGAAGTTGATAGCGGTTTTTTGTTTTACTATTTAACACATCCGTCAATGCGTAGGAGAATGAAAGCGGCCGCTCAAGGAACTAATGTTTTACATCTGAACCATGTTATTGTCCGTAATTTCTTTATTCCTCTTCCACCGTTTCCAGAACAGCAAAAAATCGCTGAAATTCTCTCCACAGTTGATGAAGCTATCCAGAAAACTAATGAAATCATAGCCAAGACTGGGCGCTTGAAGAAGGGGTTGATGCAGGAGCTTTTAACGAAGGGAATAGGGCATAAGGAGTTCAAGGATACAGAGATTGGAAGAATACCGAAGGAATGGGAGGTTGTTAGACTTGAAACCATAGGTGATATTGTCAATGGTTTTGCGTTTCCGATTAAATATCAAGGTAAGAAAAATGGGAAGTATATTTTTGCTAAAGTTAGTGATACAAATCTGCCTGGAAATGAGAAGTACATCTCTGTTACGGAGAATACAATTGATGATGAAGTAGCAGAAAAACTCGGAGTAAAAATCTACCCTTCAGGAACTATTATTTTCCCTAAAATTGGAATGGTAATTTATTTAAGAAAAGTAAGAATTCTTACTAAAGCCGGAACATTTGATAATAATATAATGGGGATTATACCTAATGAAAAAATTATAAATAGAGAATTTCTTTATTACCTTTTACTTGAAAAAATCGATCTAACAAAGCTTATTGGAAAAACAACAACACCTTCAATAAGAAAGTCTGAAGTGAAAAAGTTAAAAATTCCTTGCCCATCACTATCAGAACAACAAAAAATTGTCGAAATTCTTTTGGCTATTGATAAAAAGCTTGAAATTGGAAGAAAAGAAAAAGTAAAACTGGAAAGGATCAAGCAGGGATTGATGGATCTTCTTCTTACTGGTAAAATAAGGGTGAGAATATGAGCGGGAGTCTGATTTATGAGGATTATGATGTCAATGATCTGAAGAGAAGGCTAGAAGGGCTGGGATGGAGAAATGGAGAAGAATATGGCCTTGCTGAATATGCATTTTTGCCCAACTTGATATATGATAAGGTCTTCGATGAGACATTCGAGAAGATAAATGAGAACAACATGAAAGATTTGAATGATAAGGAAAAGAAGGAGGTTCTGAATCAAGTAAAGGGGATTCTAAGGGCTTCTGGAGAAAAGGAAATCCTGAAATACCTAAAGTATGGTATAGAGGTCACAGTAAAGAGGCTAGAGAAAAGAACTTTTATGCTTATAGATTTTGATAACTTGAAAAATAACGTATATTTCTATGGACATGAGATAAGGTTTCCAGCCCAGCCTAGGGAGATAAAGCCGGATTTCACCCTCTTCATAAACGGAATACCTATCACAGTAATAGAGGTGGAGGCATCAAAAAAGCTTGATTCATGGCAGGATGGGATAAACCAAATAAGGAGGTATGAGGTACAATCTCCCGATCTTTTCGGGTTTGTCCAGCTTGGAATATGCTGGGCCGATAGAAAACTCTTCATCCCGACATATCCTAACTGGGATAAAGAAAAAAGAGTTCTACAACCCCAATCTTGGAAGATTGAGAGAGATGAAGGCTTTGAGGAGGACATAACAGATCTAATCAGGCCATCAACTCTTTTGAACATGGTTAGATGGTACACCTTCTTTAAGGAGTCCAAGGGAAGGACTGAGAAGATAATAGCCAGATATAATCAGTATAGAGCTGCTGAGAAGGCCTTTAACAGGGCATCTAACTATCTCATTAACCCATCGGAGGAGAACAGAAAGGGTCTTATATGGCACTGGCAGGGAAGCGGGAAGACATACACGATGTTCTTCATTGCAAACAAATTCTTTGAGAAGTTCTTTGAGAGACAACCCTTGGTCTTCTTTATATTGGACAGGAAGGAGCTTCAAAAACAGCTTTTTGAGGACTTTTTAAGCGGGATAGATGCCCCAAAGTTTGGAGACTACCTGAAAGTAATAGAGAATGTGGAGGAGCTGAAGAAGTTAGTAGTTGAGATAAAGAGAAGCGAGTACAAGAGGATAATAAGAAGAGGAGTATATATTGTCTTAATACAGAAGTTCAGAAGGGAGGATTTCGATGAGCTCCTCAGAGAGCTAGGAAATGGGTATCTTGAGTATCTCAGGGAGAACGATAAAAAGAAATATGAGGAGCTGATGAAGGAGCTTGAATCCCTCTCTGAAGAGGAGAGGGACAGAAGACTGAAGGAAATCGGGAGCATAGAGAAGAGGGAGATAATACTTCTCATAGATGAAGCTCATAGGAGCCAGTATGGAATTTTAGCATCCGTCATGAAGAACATTTTCAGGAACTCCGTCAGGTTTGCATTTACAGGAACTCCTGTCTTCAGATTTGAAGGAAAGAACACGTTTGCTGAGTTCTCAAATCCACCGAAGGAGCTTTATCTAGACATATACTTCATAAGGGATTCTATAGAGGATCGTTTTACCCTCCCGATAGTTTACGATGTGATCCAGGAGAAGGGAGATGTCAAGATAAAGCTGAGCGAGGAAGACATAAAAGCCTACATAGAGGAATGGAGGGAGATGTCAGAAGAGGAAGGAGGCAGTATAGCGGATGACATGGACAACTTCTTTGAACTAGGTGAGGAAGCCCTTAGGGTAGCAAGATCCGAGGTAAAGCGTCACCTTAACTATGTGAAGGTCTTTCTAACAAATAAGGAGAGGTTGAAAAAGCTCGCTGAATACATAGCTAAGAGGCTTAAAGATGACACTGAGAACTTCAAGTTCAAGGCGATGGTTGTTGCTGCAAATAGGGAGGCATGTGTTTATTTGAAGAGATTTCTAGATGAGGAGCTGATGAAAATATACGGAAATGAGCACCCAGATGTGGACAAGTGGACTGAGATAGTGATGAGCTACAACCAGAATGATATCGGCGATGTCCTGAACTATAAGCTAGAGCTTATTGAGAGAAGGGGGAAAACCGATATGAGCAGCATAAACTCGGATATACAGGGAGAGTTCAAGGAGAAAGAAAACCCAAGAATTCTGATAGTGACAGACATGCTCATAACAGGTTTTGATGCTCCAAAGCTAAAGGTTATGTACTTGGATAAGCCCCTCTATGAACACAGGCTTCTCCAAGCAATAGCAAGAGTAAACAGACCATATGAGGATGGAATTGTCAGGAAGAAGATGGGGCTCATAGTGGATTCTGTTGGGCTTCTCTCTCATATGAAGGATAGCCTGAAGAAGTTTGAGCTGATAGCAGAGGGAAGGATAGCTTCTGATTTAGAGAAGAATCTTCTAGGAGAGGTAAAGGAGAAAGTTGAGGAGTTTAAGAACCTGCTTGAGGAGATAAAAAGAAAGCTGAAGGAGTTGAAGTTAAATGGGATGGATCTGAGCATAGATCTGGATGAAATGAAGAGGAAGCTTAGGGAGGATGGGCCCGACCTAAACAAATACTTGGATCAAGTGGGCTCAAAGCTCAGCATAATAGCTACGCATTGGGATGATCCAGATATCCTGAGACTTGTAAATCTGATGAGGGATTCCATATATTCTTTTGGCTCTCTGGGATCAAACGAAGAAAAGATGCACTATATTCATGATATGAATGTTGTGACATGGCTTTATGGCAGATTTCTCCGTTACCTGAAGGGAAGGGAACTTCCAAAGGAGTTCTGGGATGGCCTAATAGAAAGAATACACGACAAAACTCTTATCGATGACTTTCACACGCTTATGAGGGTTGAGATAACGAACGAAAGCCTAAAAGAACTGATAAGCAGATTTGAGAAGCTCAAGGCAGAAGAAGTATTGCCTGAGAGGGAGATAGCAGATGCTTATCACATGCTGAGGTGCCTGCTTGAGGAGAGGACAAATCCCATCTATGATGAGGTAAAAGAGAGACTTGAGGAGCTGAGGAGAGAATGGCTTTCTAGGAACATTGAGCTCTCAGATGCATTTCGCTTAAAGAAGCTTGCTGAAATAAAGATAAAATATGACGAAGAGATCCTCAACAAGCCGGTTAAGGAGAGAATAGTCGAGACCGTGAGAATGCGAATCAAACAGAAGTTTAACGTAGAACCCATGCTTCAAGAATTTAGAAACTCAATAAATAAGGCCCTTAAATCAGCCAGGATTGTGGAAACCCACAGGAAAGAGATAAGAACAAGCCTGATGAAGGATCTATTCAAGGAGATTAAAGCTGAACCGAAGAATCTGAAGAAATTTGCAGAGGACATAACAGATGAATATGTTATTGAGGAGCTGAGGAGGGAGAAAGGATGAAGGAGATAAGGGCTGTCTTAGATGAGCTCAAGAAGGAGCTTGGGATGGAAAGGAGGATCAGGGTGGAGCTAAGGGAGATGAAGGTAAAGGCAGCATCTGTCTCGATAAAGAAGGGCGTTATAAGGCTGAACAGATATATAGTGTCTAATTCCGAGGAGAAATGCATAAGGTACCTGATTCTCCATGAACTAGCCCATCTAAAGCTTGGAAGCACAATTCATGGTGATGAGTTCTATAAAGTGATCTACAGTGTTATGGACAGGAATGATGTCGAGGACGCCGAGAGGAGGATAGTAAAATCGCTTATGAAGCTTAACGGGCTATCTCCGTTCTGAAAAGGTGAGATAAAAATGGTGGTAGTATTTGACATAGAAACAACTGGATTAGATCCCTATGAATGCGAAGTGATCCTCATAGGAATGAAGAAGAGTGATAAGATAAAACAATGGAAGGTATGGGAGATAGGAGATGAAGTGAAAATTATAGAGAGCGCCATTAAGGAGATAATGAGAATTCCCATAAATGTGACGATAATAGGATATAACAACTTGAAATTCGATGTCCCCTTCATGTTGGAAAGGCTAGAAATATTAGGAAAAATGAAACGCGAGTATTGGAATATATATAACAGGAAGTGGTTTGATTTATATCAATTTCTTGGCAACGATTACAGGAGTCTTAAGTTATGGTTACAACGGGCAGGAATAGAAAGAGATCATCCTGAGCTGGAAGGTAAGCAGATGCCTTATTTCTTCAAGCGCAGGGAATATGAAAAAATAGAGCAACATAATAAGGATGACTTAATCACGTCAGAAAAATTGTTCATGTTCCTAAAGGAGAAAAAACCGGAGCTTATACCCTTCGACTAAACACTAGAATGCCTCAGATATCATGGTTTCCTAGGATCACACGAACTTTGAGCTTATCTTCCTTCCCTTCACTTTCATAAAAACTGCTGTTGCTCCTTTCTCCCTAGCAGCCTTTCGAAGCCTACGTTTTTCCTTCCTGCTTAAACTGGACTTTCCACTTTTGACCTGTATAAGGAACTTTCTCCCTCCTTTTAATGCATAGAGATCATATGGACCCCTGCTTCCCTTGCTTTGTTTAACCAACCAACCCTTTTTCTCAAGTCTTTTCTTCACAATTCTCTCAGCACTTATTCCCTTTGAATAATTTGATTTCTTTCTCATAAGATTATGAGAAGTCATTTATATTTAAACTTAACTAGGCAGTAAATCTCACGCTTATCTATATTCCATTAACTAAAGATTTTGCATAAAGAATGTATAAATATAATCTACGAGTGAGTAGAGTATATCTAATAACCCATAAAGGAACGCAAAAACTTTCTAAATAGTGATTTCTTTCTCATACTTTCCTATTTTTCCTTCTTCTTATACAAAAAGCTTATTCAAGCCAACAGAATCATGACTAAGGAAATTTTGAGTTTGGATGCTTACATGGAGGGCTGGAATATCCTTAAACTGTTTAGGAGGGAGCTAAAGCCAGAGATGGAGGAGTACAGACAAAACAGGGATGAGCTTCTTAACAGAATTCATAAAGAAAATTGGGAAAGTCTATACTCCTATTTTCAGCCCATAAGTGTCATGGAGTTCTCAAACCTAGATGAGCTTAATGATTTCCTAGTGAAAAATGGATATCCCAAATACCTTCGCAGCTATGCTGAAATTCGATTACCGTTAATAACGATTAAACAGGAATATAAGATCTTAAAAACTTCCAAATATCCTGTACTACTAGCCCATGGTGTTCTTGAGAGATATTGTGACAATCACGTCGTAGCTCCTATAAAGAGCTTGATATTCTGCTATCTTCCTTATTTTCCTCATTAAAAGCCTTTATGGCTAATCCTAAAGCCTTCAGGCTCAGTGTGTGCAGGAATATCTCATCTGCTAGTTTAGCTGTCAATCTTTATAAGGAGAAAATATATATTACTATATCTAAGTTTAATTTTTAAGATAAGATTTATAAATTTCCTTGTTTCTATAAAGCCTAGGAAGGTGAAGCCTCATTGAAGAACCCGTTAAAGCTACGATCTAAAAAAGCTATAAACAAAGCAAAGAGGAGAATTCAATTAAGAGGAGATAAATTTGTAATCCTTGATTCTAGGGAACTTGAGCGAAGGAGAAATGAGCTAATTGAGTACTACAGAAATAAGTGCGATCGATTTGTCGAGACACTGAGAGGAAGGGAGAATCTAGAGGATAGAAAGATGATATGGAGGCACTGGAATCTTAGCCAAATACTCCCGGAAAAGCTAGTGAGAATACAGCACACCGGACCTTTAAGGATACTTGCATTTTCCGACTATAGAATTCATGATACTAATCTAATAGTAGATTTTGTAAATAGTTTAGAGGAAAAGCCCGATATCATCCTTTATGCTGGGGATGATACCAGAAGATTTTCTCCATTTCCACTAGATCTTCTGAAAATTTCTCCTTTTGATGAAGAACGCCCAAGAAGAGTGCAGGAAGCTACTGATGGACTTATATTCAGTATTCCCAAGTCCACATATAATGAGGGTTGTGTTCAAGAGGCGTTTTTAGCAACTCTTAGGATCGTAGAGAGGTTAAGCGATGTGCTGAAGAATTTAAAAGGTATTCCTGTGAAAGATCAAGAGATTATTCTTAAGAAAACTGTTGCCGAGGAATTCCCGTCTTTAATAGTAGAGGAGGAAGAGAAAGATGAAAAAAGGAAGGAAATAAGGATACTTGATGAATCCGGTGCTGAGATCTTAAGTATGGCTAGATATGAGGATATCATTATTATGCATAATTTCAATCTACTTTCTCGGTCATATGATGTCTCCAGAGCCAAGAAAATAGGGGAAAATAAGAAATACATCTATTTCTATATTCCTTTATCTGATCAGCCAGAGGAAAACATCTTTGAAAAACTTGCTTCTAACGCAAAATACGGTCTGGCTGCTGTGATAGGAAATGATGATTCATCAAGATCTAGGATATATGGAAATAAGGTTTTTGAGCTTCACAGCACATGGCTTCTTATAGGCTCGTTCCTGATAATAGGACTAGAAGGTTCTACATGTGGCATTGGTCCTTCAGGGAATTATCTAGAGGGAGATGTAAAGCTCAGGCTCGAGGTTGCTGGCGAGATTCTAGAACCAGGCTGTAAACTTATTTTAGTGTCTCACACTCCTCCAAGAGGTTTGCTTGACAGAGCTATGAGGTTTGGGGATGAGGCAATAGGCAGCTTAGCCCTGAGAGATTTCATAGAGGAGCGAGAGGATGTCCCCCTCGTTGTGTGCGGACATGCCCATAGATGCGGAGGAAAATATGAGAGGCTGAACAGAACTACAGTGGTGAACGTGAGCTCTCATGACGACTCATTCTCTAGAGCAAATGTTGCACTGATACACGTTGATGAAAAAGGCGAGGTCTCAGTGAACTTTAGAAAGCTCCCATCCCCTGTTGAGGAAGTTCTTAGGAAGAAAACCGAGGATGAATGCTTGGAAGCTCTTCAAGAACTTTCATTAACAAAAAATGAAGCGAAGCTTTTCATGGATATGTCCAGAAAGAAGGGTGATATATTTTTTGAGGATCTCCCTGAGCTAGCCAACCTGAAATTCAGGTATGGGTTCTCTTGGGACAATGCATTCAAGCTCTATGAACATGGGGTAAAGGCGCCACAGGATATAACAGACGAGATAGTTATGAATGTTCTGAGGAATAGCTCAGGAATTCATCAATTTCATTTGAAAAGAGCATACACAAAGGTGAAGAGGGAGCTGGAAAAAGGCAGGATATACCTTATGGAACCTATTCCTCTTCTTTCTCACAACAAAATAATAGTATATGATACTGAATATTATGGTAGCAGCGAGAATGTAGTCCTTTATGGATTTCTGGACATGTCCACAGGAAAGTTAAGTCAGTTCTGGTTTGATGAGGAGGATAGGGTCTTTGAATACCTTGAAGACAAGGAGAGGGATTATGTATTTATTCACTGGGGAGGAGCTGACAAAAAGATCCTGAAGGAGAGATTTTCCTATGACGCGCAAAATATAAATCTCCTCTATCATGTGCAGGTATCCCTTGTAGCTCCAACTTCATCCAGCTCTCTTCATGATGTTTTTGATGCCCTATGCGGTCATAAAGAGGATGAATGGTGGGAGAGGTTCTTCTATAATATGAGTGGATTTGACAAACTGGGCCTCTGCTGGCAAATCTTGAAAAATCCAAGCGATGATAATGCAAGAAAGGTACTCAGCGAGGCGAATAAAGCCGATATCCTAGCTCTAGCTCAAATTATAGAAAGAATAAAAGCTATAGAAGTTCATAAAGAGAATAATGCATAATTGATTTTAGTGGGACTCATAGGGATTATTTAAGGACCTTCCTGTAAATATAAGGATGGTATCTACTTTCACGTGAGTAGATGCCCTCCCTTGTGAACACATCAGGCTTAAAAAAGGCTGGTGTACTGATCTTTTGCCTTTCAAGCACATTTTCTATTGCTGAAAGCGTGCCAATTACTAATTTAGTGGCTAAAAAGGATGGTACATAAAATATCAGGACTGCTCTGTTCCCTTGCAAGGGCGAGGGTGCCTTTGATAAATAATCTAATCCGTCCAATTTTAGCACTTCAACGATTTCAGTAAATAATTTGCTATAGACTTTCTCGCTGGCAAATATCATCCACTTGCCCGTTAGCATCTTGGAAACATCTCTTATCCTACTTGCTGAAGGATGCTTATCCTCCGCCAATGTTCTCAGCTGTTCCCAAACCTTATCCAGTAGAAGATTGAGCTCGTCCATGAGAACTTCGATTTCATGCTTAGATAATTCCTTTTGAAGCTCTGATGTAATTCTACTTGTATTAAGGCCAGTAGAGCTAAGAAAAACCCTTGTTTCCTCAAGGGATCTAATTTCCATGTTCATATAGTTCGCTCCTATGTGCCAGAGCCAGCCTTTAAGTTGAAGAAAGTCACCATCTGACATTTCACCAGTAAACTCCAAATGTAAAATTAAATTTTTCTTCGCGTATTCCATTGTATAAGATTTCAGCTTTACCTCATAAATCCAGTGGCCTCTCGGGATTTCCTCTTATAAATATCATCAAGCTCCTCTCTTGTCATACATCTGTCTGTTGAGCCGACACGTATGTAAGGACATTTGTCCTTAAGCAGATAAGGCTTGTTCTTTCCTTCTTTCACCTCTATTAGGGTTAATGGTTTCTCTCGTACGTAGATCTCCTTTACATCAAAGTCTATGCTTGAAGGATCGCATCTTCCCCTAATCATCTTTGATAGCCAATCCTTTAGAGGCTCTCCTTTCTTCTCCTTTTTCCACTCAAAGCCTTTTATCTCTCCATTATCATCCACACCTATCAATATAATCCCTCCGGACTTGTTAGCGAAGGCGACTATAGTCTCAAGAAGATCCTCTTCATCATCTGCATTTAGCTTGAACTCGACTCTTTCATTTTCTCCTCGATAAATTATGTTTTCTAGATTTTCCTCTGTAGGCTCAAACTCAACCTGACCTCCATATACTGTTGGAAACCACCGGCTGTCTAGAACTTCCTCCTCTTTTGATATCAGCACAACATGCATGTACTTTATCTCATCATCCAGCTCTATAATGCCACTTTTTATATCAAAATCTCCGGTTCTATAGGTTTTTCCAACACCACAGCAGTACTTTCCAGCAATCTCATCCGGAGATATGCCGAAAGTATCAACCTCAACATTTACCTTCTTTTCGGAAAGGACCTTTAATCTTCTTATCCTTGCTCTATAGTCGGGGATTATTATCTCTGCTCTAAAATAATTATTCCATACAATCTCCATTTCGCTCTCAAAAGCGATCGAAAAATAGGGATAAAATGGAAGGTTCATGCGAGCAAGAGGTTCATGCTCGTGTATCGTTCCGCTAGGAAAGCTACTTCCTGAATAATAATATCTTATGCAGGGCCATTCTATTCCAATTACAAACTCTTGAGCATGCTGGCTATATATGATCTCTTTTCTCAATTCATCAATCCTATATTCGAGCTCAGGATCTCCTGGAATCCTAAGTATCCTAGTCTCCCTCGAATTTCTGAGGATCTTAAGAAAATCCTCCGCCAGGATGTATATCCTTCTGAAGATCACATCCCCATAGTTGTAGTTTCTCTCCTCCCCTTTCTCCTCATCCTTCTTGTGAGGAATAACTTTGATCGCCACTCCAATCCATATGCTCTCTCCTTTTTCATTTCTTCCTCTTACTGATGCACATCTTATCTCCACAAACCCATACTGATCTTTTCTTTTCTCAAAATCCTTAAGCATTTGGTCATATTCATCCATTGCCTCAACCATACGAAGAGATCACCTTATGCACTTTCTGACAAAGACAATATAAATAAGGTTTATGTAAATACTAAATATACATAGATATGCTAAGAGAAAAAAGGCATTAGAGTGACAAGAAAAAGTTTTACCATAATAGATGAGGTTCATAACTGGGAAGATTGATCTTAGCTACATGATAGAAGGTCTTTAAGATTTTCAGGAAGAAAAAAGCTAATCAAAAGGATGTCCTGGCGGTAATTGAGGCTCAGTATGTGGAAGATAAAATTTTTGCTTCCTCAGTTTCCCATTTCTCCTTTTCTTTTAAGTTCTCCGCCTTCAGAGTTATCATATGGGCTGACAGGATGTGTTTAGGGAAGTTTCTTGACGAATAAGAAGCAACAAGGACTTCATAAAAGAAGAGGCTCGGAATTCGGGGGCAAAACGTTAAATCATTTTTCAGAACATTTATATTGTTCTCATTACTTAAGTAAAATTATGGACACGAATATGGGAGCTGAAAGCGAGGAAGTAAGGTTTGAGGATCTGGATCTTGTTTATATCATTCCTTTTGACTTAGGGGCTCCCATTGAAGCGGAGGATCTGAAAGAATTGTTAGAACGGTTTTCTGAAAGATATAAAATGGTTGAGGGAATCTGGATCCCTCCTTCTGAGGAAGGTAGGCCTACACCACAATTTGTTTATCGTAAGGCAAAGGAGTTAGGAATCGAGGATGCGGAGAAGATCAGCATAGAGGAATTAATGAAGAATGAGAAGCTCAGAGAGGAGATTGATAAGGCACATACGATGTTTGAAGCGATATTCTCGGCAGATAGCGATGTACTTGATCCTGAATACCTAGAGTTGGGCCGGTATGCGAGGCTTAAATTGACCGACCTGAACGTGAGCATCAAGGATCCAGAGCTCAGCTATCTCAATGAGCTGAAATGCGAGCTGTACCTCCTCCTACACTGTGCTGGGATCTGTGTTTTAACATCGTGGATCCACCTGAATGGGAATTTCTCAACGGACGACCTGATAAAGATTGAGAGAAAGCTATATTATGCAGAATCCACAATTAAGGATCCATTCGAGAATATAAAAGAGGGAACACTGTATGAATTCATTGAGCAGGAAATTATTAAGCCTCTGTGGGCTGTTCTATTTGAAAGCGAGCATGGAAACTATGACACGGCTTTTTATGCGCTGAAAAAGGGCGATATAGCTGGAGATAAAATTAAGGAAAAGCTTAAGACATCATATTTTCCGGTTAGCAGAGTCGTGTGTATCAGAAAGCACAGGTGTAATGGTAAATGTGCGACCGCTGAAGACACTGTTGAAAGGCATTTAAAGGATATAGCTGGAATTTATGGAACCCATGGAGCTTGGAGATATTGCCGAGAGGATGCTACTAGGAAGGTTCTGGGAGAAAACCTTTCTCTTGATGTGCATTATGCAATATTTGTATCTGGTGCTGTATCCCTCTTTTTAGGCTCCACCACGCTGGATGAAGAGCTAAAATTTGCGAAGGATAAGGAGCTTGCGTACCGACTAGTGGAACTCATTCTTGTGCAGCCAGTGGAATTCTTGTCGCTGTCGGGCATGATCCTAAGGGTGTATACCTCAGTCTACAGAAATAAGTTCAGGGAGTTCAGGGAGAGGAAAAAGAGGGGAGAAATAGTGAGGCCAAGCGAGGTAGCAGAGATAAGAGAGGGCCTGATGGACGGGCTGGAGGAGTACAACAATGTCTCACTTTTTATAAAAGATCCAGAAAGGAGTATCATGGAGCACGGAAAGGAAAGATTAAGGCTTTCAGGCGAGGCTGATGCGCTTAAATCTCTGTTAAAGGAGCTGGATGACATGGCTAGAACTTTCTATGAAGAGGAAGCCCTGAAAGAACAGGTTGAATTAGCAGCCCGCCAGGAGGATCTATCCAGAAAGCAGGTCCTGCTGACCATATTGTTCGGCGTGTTCGGGGCATTCCAAGCATTGGAATATCTTGAGCCCAAGCTAGGATTCCCTTATGCCCTCGCTGTAACGTTGGCGATCTTTACCCTCATATATCTCTTCTACTACAAGCTCTATCCTTATATTAGAGGAAAGCTTCATCTATTTAGAAGGAAAAAGGCTGAATGAAACCCGGGTTAATTATCTCTTTGATTAGGATGCTGATAATCGGTATCCGGATCCGCTAACCTAGGAAATTGGTAGCTGGTATCGCAAAAGAAGGAGGATGGTGTAACATCTTCGTTCCCTATCATGATGTGTACTTAGATGAGCTTGAAGAGATAGTAATGAATACAAGAAGATCATGGAGTTGAACGCATTTTACTCAGCTTGCTTAGCATTAAGCAGGTTTCTAGAAATCTCTAAAGATTGTAGTGGTAAGCTGCTGTCATTTTCACTGGTCTAATGCAGCCAGTGCCAGAAATAGCATTAAAGGGATAAATGTTTTTATTTTCAGCTTGTTATATTCTTTGGGTGGCAGGATGAGCTTTGAGGAGACGTGCATAGCGTTGCAGGCAGGCATTGCATTAGAGGGAGAGATAAGAACTGAAAAAGGAACAATCAGGGTGAAGAGAAGGATAGGAGAGAAGCTGGCTTGGGACGTGGAATATAAAGGAGATGTAACTGGATCCGGTGACATAGAGGAGAACGAGGATGGAAAGTACTGGGTAAGTTTCACGGTTCAGAAGAAAAATGGGGTAGCTATACTGGTGGAAGAAGTCAATAGTCTGAAAGATGCAATTGAAAGGATAAAAGAGGTTGCGGAGGAGTAATTCTCACTTTTTTCATTGAGAGCTCTATATATTTCAGGCATTATCCCAGCACCTAGCTCGAAAGCGCTTTGATGACTTACAGAAATATATCTCCATGATATTGATCGAAATATTTATATGCTACAGTCTTCAGCATTACATGATGAGTGTTACAGTAACCGTGAGGATTCCAAAGGAACTCAAGGAGGAGGCCGAGAGGCATGGAATCAACATAAGCCATGTCCTGAGGAGGGCCCTCGAGGAGGAGCTGAGGAGGAGAAAAATTAAAGAAGCTAAGGAGGCTGCAAAGAGGGCTGGAGAGCTCTTCTCCAGAATTCCTGAGGAGGAGATCGTTAATCGGATAAATAAAGCAAGAAAAGAGAGGTAGAAGTCCTAGATGCAAGAGAGGAGATGCGCACGTGCGCATTAAGGTTAAATACAGATACCTCTTTATAGCATATGAAACTAAAAAAGGAAAACCTCAGCATGGCCGGAGAATATGCGGCGGCTAGTGAAATTTGCCGAAGGGATTTTTACGCCCAGGTGACATTAGGACATCGAAAGAAAACTGATATACTAGTATACAATCCGGATAGCGGTAAAGAAGTAAGGATAGAGGTAAAAACAAAACAAGGAAAGGAATGGCCAGGAATAAAAGGGATAAACGATAGACAAGCTTTACTAATATTTGTCGATTTTGAAAATAAGAGGGATACTGAGAGGCCTATTTTTACATCTTAACTGCGGACGATTGGCAGGATTTTCTCAAAAAATTTGTGATCAATCAGCCAAATTTCAAAGAATTAATCGACGGCTATATTCCTGTATGGAAAGATGGCTATAAAGGGACAAGTGTTAGGCCGCAGCAAATCGCTGAGCACAAAGAGAAGTGGGAGAAACTAAGAAAACTTTTGGCTTAAGTGAACAAATACGCCACATGCGTGTACATGCGCGAGTCGCACCTAGATGCGCTGCGTTGCACGCACAAGCTATAATTTTTAATATTAGCCCCTGGCATCCTTCAGGGAATAAAATGCCCTCCAGCAGAACGCATAACATCTTAAGTAATAGTTCTATCCTCCATCTGCATGCTTCTCCTCTTGATATACTGCGCGTGCAGAAGCTGAAGAAGCAATCTTTGAGGAGGAAAGTGAAGAGGAGCTGGGGAAGAGCAACAGCTACAAAAGGGTTTATGTACCAACAACCACTGTTTCCCCGCCAACAAGCTGCTTGAGTAACTGTATTGCTGAGAGAGCTGCTAAGTAGCTTGTTCTTGGGTTTCGTGGGTGCGGAATATTCTCAACCCTAATACTAATTGTTGATGCCACACCTTCAACGGCTATTTCGTGGATGTTCTTCTCTAGTCTAGGATCTGCGTACACCTCTACCCACGGTATCAGCCCTGATGCTAGGGCCAGTGCTGCAACAACGTTTACATTTGCTGGGAAGAGCTTAACTGCTATGTCTCCCCTGCCCTCAAAAATCTTTGCCCTCTCCCTCACCTCACCGAAGCCCAGCCTTCTCAGCGTCTCAGGATCAAAAGCCTTGACATTCTTGTACGTCCTTAGCACAACTCTCTTAACACCTGCGTTAGCAAGAGCCTTTACAGCATCTATACCTGCTATAGCTCCTGTGGGGATGTAAACCTTTGCTCCACTAACTCTAGAGGCATCCTTAACAGCTTTAAGTGTGTGCTCATCGAGCAGGGCACCAACACTTAGAACAACAACGCTTACTCCATGCTGGAGGAGCCTCGGAACATACTCCCTAACAGCTTGCTGAGAAGCTGCTTCAACAACTAGCTGCGGCTTTGCATTCAGCATACAGCCTAAGTTCCTGCACACACTAATATTAGGAAACTCACTGCAGAAACTCTTTGTGAGGTTCTCGCACCTCTCAGGACAGATATCCATTAGCGCTACTAGCTCGGTTTTTACATATCCTCTGCATATAGCCTCTACAAGGACGGAGCCTATAGCTCCACAACCTATTATCGCTACCCTCACCTCTTCTTAATCACCTCAACAATTTCGAGACTCATGTCAAGAGCCTTAGCTGATAGCGTTATATACCCACAGCTAATAACATCCACATCAAGCTTTGCGTACTCACCTATGTTCTCAGCTGTTACACCTCCGGACACCTCTATTACAACCTTGTTCCTCAAGCCTCTCCTCCTAAGCTCCTCGACAACTCTGGCAACCTCTTGAGGGGACATGTTATCGAGCATTACTATGTCTGCACCAGCCTCAGCAGCCTTTACAGCATCCTCAACTGTTGAGACCTCAATCTCTACCTTGTGAGCAAAGCTAGCTCTTGCCTTAGCCAGTTTCACAGCCTCTTCAATACTCTCAACAATCCTCACATGATTATCCTTAATCAGGATAGCGTCGGATAGAGAGAGCCTGTGTGTATCCCCACCACCCACAGCAACAGCCTTCTTCTCAAAGTATCTGAGCCCAGGTAATGTCTTTCTTGTTGCTGCTATTCTAACCCTTTGATTAACCCTCCTAACCATATCAACAAGCCTCCTAACCTCTGTAGCCACACCACTACAATGCATCAATATGTTGAGTATTGTCCTCTCAACAGCTAGCACTGTTCTTGCGTTGCCAACAATCTCTAGAACTGATGAACCCCTATCTACTGTGTCTCCATCTCTGGCAAGCTCCTTAACCTCTAGCCCAAGCCTCTTAAGGAAGTAGACAACATCCTCTATGCAGGCAACAACACCTCTCTGCTTGGCCACTACATAAGCCCTCACAACAGCACCCTCAGGTACTATAGCAGCTGATGTGGTGTCCCAGAGCGGTATATCCTCTTCTAGAAACTCGAGGAGCCTCTTAAAGGCTACCTCTTCGACCATGAGGGCTCCCTCCCCAGAACCCTGAACGAGTTCTCTATTGCTCTCTTTACCTTCTCAGCAATCTTCTTGGGGACCTCAACCCTGTAGACCCTATTCCTAAGGCTTGTGTATACCTTCTCAAGAGTTATCTTCTTCATGTCTATGCAGATGGCACTGGTTGATGCTGGTATGAATACCTTGTCTGGGTTCTCCTTAGCAAGCCTATGTATTATCCCAACTTCTGTACCAACAATTACACGTTTATAACCACAGCTATTAACAAACCCTACCATCTGGCTTGTGCTACCAACAAAGCTTGCTAAGGATCTTACCTCTGCAGGGCACTCTGGATGAGCAATGAGTACAGCGTCGCTGTACAGGGGCTTCAGAACCTTTATCTCCTCAGCCTTAAACATCACATGAACTGGACAGTGACTGTTTGGAGGAACAGGAATAACAATCTTGCCAGTCTTCTCAGCAACGTGCTCAGTTAAGTGCCTGTCAGGACCAAAGATAACAACGTCACTCTCTATAGCCTTCACAACATCTGCTGCATTAGCACTCGTAACAACGTAGTCAGCCTCAGCCTTCACAACAGCTGGGCTATTGACGTAGATAACCACAGGCGCTTTGGGAAACAGCTTTCTAGCCTTACGCACATCATCAATACCTATCATGGCGGCCATAGGGCACCTAGCACTTGGATCAGGGTGAAGAACCTCTGCAGACTCGTTAATCACAGCTGCTTGCTCAGCCATAAAATCAACTCCGCAGAAAACAATGAGCTTGGCATCTGCCTCCATGGCCTTTATCGACAGCTCTAGGCTATCGCCAACAAAGTCTGCTACATCTTGAATCTCGGGAGCTTGATAATTGTGCGCAAGAATTATGGCTTTACGCTCCCTCTTCAATCTAAGTGTTTCATCAATGAGGCTCCTTGCCTGCAAGCTTCATCGCCATCCAAATAATTAGTAAGAGCAATTTAAGCTTTAAGCAAGGTCTTAGTAGCTACTGTGTAAAGTGGTCGCTATCATCACTCTCTGAACATATGAGGACGGTGAAGAGCTCTAGAGCTCTGTACACCAGCTTATATGGCCATTCTACCCGATGGCAGGGAGGAATTCTGGAAGAACTGGGATACGGATGTACCGGGATTGGGGATACCTTTGCCCACGCATTTATCAAGGAATTACTACGATCCCGAGCTAAATGTGGAAAAGGGGAAGTTCTAGCTTACAGAATTATAAAAGATGCTATAGAAATAGGATTGGATTGGGCGAACCAATTGATATATGTAAAGATAGTGAATGAGAAGCCTGAAATCCACAATTTGACTAGCGATGAGATTTTAGCATCGAATGATACTCACTATGGAAAGAGGCAGAGAGAAAGATATTCACGGAAAAAAAAACATGAGCCTGTCCTCTCTTAGAGAATTGCAATTTTTGCTAATGAGAACGAGTTTGCAGTTAAAATTAAATCGAAGCTATCAGAGACTTGATAAGCACGCGAGCAACCAGTTTCCTGCATGCTGTTATATGAGGGAACCTCGTGCACTTCCACCTCTAAATGAGTTTAGACCCACAGGACAGCAGACAATGCATGGTATTCCACATCCCAAGATTTTTCGCCTGTTCTTGCACTTCCATCTATCAAAAGAACCCCTGCTTATTGCTTTCACAGGACATTTATCGATCCATATCCCGCAATTTAAGCAAGGCTCCTGTTCAATGGCTCATCTATCTTATTAGTGCCCTTCCAGCTCCTTTAACAGGCCTTCAAGCTCTCTTTCATGATTTTCCTTAAGAGTGAGAGAAGGTTTTTAAAGAGATTATAATTTACTGCATGGATCTTGAGCTTGGCTACAGATAAGCCTGTAAAGGATTTTGCTAGTGCTTTGGGCGAGGCTGTCGGTAAACTAATTGAAGATGGGATAAGAAGCATAGTTAAGAGCCTAGTTGAGGAATATCATATGGAGATCTATAGTGGAAAGTTATTTGATAAAATTGGTATAGATTTTGAAATCGATCTCCCGATTTTTAAAGAAGGGAAGCCAGTAGCTCTTATAGATATCAAGTATCTGCGATATAAGAAGCATGCAAGAGATAAAGGAAGCTGGATTGTTGTAGCACACAACAGACTTAAAGCGACATTTCCAACGATTAAAAAAAGCCTTGTCATTCTACTTGGAACTGGCTGGACCGACAAGGCTAAGAAGTTGATAAGCACATCTTGTACTGATATAATATCCGTCGATCCCCCCTTGCTCGACAGGATTCTCTCGGAGTATAATGTGAGATTCTCTTGGGATGAAAGGGATGAGGAAACTCCTAAGCTCTCATGGCAAAACTTTTGCAAGCTAACTAAGGAAGAGTTAGATGAGATAAAGGAGAGAATAATCGAGGAATCAGGTATTAAGGAAAAAATAAGGAACTGGTTTAAAAAGTATATTCTTGAAACAGACCCTGAGGAAAAGCTAAAGTTAGATTACACCTGCTGAAATTTATTTTTGAAATAGAATTAGACTTTCCCTTAGTTTGACTCCATGCCTTCTTCCAGCCTTAACAACGTAATTCCATTTTCCTCCTCTCTCCCTTAAGACAAAGATTTTGGCCTTTTTAAAACCGATACTCTTTCCTATTTTAGCAAGATATTCATCCGTGGGAATGTGTACGCCATAAGGAGCTGAATCTCCCAACACTATAGCATAATAAGCTCCGTCCTTCAGCACTCTGTACATTTCCCGCATTGCTTTAAGCATGTCATTGAAGTATGCAACGATCATTATGTCATAATCCTTTTTCCCACCTTTTGTATATTTTATCTTTCTAAGCTGTTCGGATGCCTTAATTAAGCTCTCTCTGACCTCAGAGTCCATCTCTTCATCTGGCATCAACCCTTCCTTCAGTCCGAGCTCCTTTGCCTGATGAGTACATGAAACGATGAGTTTTTTCCTTATCTTTTCACTTATCTCCTTCCATGAGGAGGCCCAGCCCAAGAAGTACAGCTCAAGCCTAGTTCTATCAGCATAATCGTAGTTATTCAGATAGGGTGGAGAGGTAAATGAAAAATCTATTGATTCAGCATCTATAAAATCGATTTTTCGTGCATCGGCCTCATATATCTGAGCTTCAACAGTAGGCATTTTAGTGACCTTTGCTAGGTCATCGAGCATCAACATCAGTTGATTTCTGAAGGCATCAAATACTTCTGGAACGGTATTTTTCCTTCTCTTTCGTGGGAGAACATAGGGCCAGCCTGTATCAGCAGGGGTAACTTTGCGTAATATGGCCACGAGAGCTAGGGTTAAAAAGTCCCTCACTCTCTCTTGATCAACTGAATCAACAACTTCTTTTACAGCATAGAGTTCCTTGAGAACTTTTTCAGAATAACACTTACGAAGAAGCTCAGGCTTATCGTTTATGTTGCAACTGGGGCTATTAATTTTTTCCCTAACCTTTACCAATGTATTTTGAATTTCTTCCTTGAGATTTTTCATGTCAAATTCCCAGAATGTCTTTACTCTAGCAACCCAAGCTAGAAATGGATGAAGCTCTATTCCTATAGAACGTATGTGCAAATTTTTTGCTACCACATTTGTCGTTCCACAGCCAGTAAAAGGATCCAAGATCAGATAATCTCGAGATACACCTACAGTTCTCATTACCATGCTAACAAGCTCGGCCGAAAAACCTGCCGGAAAGCGGAACCAACGATGTACTGGTAGATCCATATTATCTGAAAATGTAACTTTATTAGTTAAAGCACTTTCCAATATACTTTCTACGCTTACCCCCATCCATTTATCTAGGGGCTCGATCCACTTAGCTGTCAGCTCCTCGCATTCTTTTGTCATTTATTCACTCACTTATTTATTGAACTCATCTAGCTATTTAAGTCTATCACTTCTCTATTACTTTTCCAGCTAAGTAGATATCGTTGGATTGAGAATTCCTTCCCCTGTTAGTGAAATATGGTGTTCTTTGTTCTTATAAGTCGCCCTTCCAGCTCCTTTAACAGGCCTTCAAGCTCTCTTTCATGGTTTTCCAGATAATCGAGCCTGACTATATCATCATGAGCATCAACATCGCTCACCTTATCCTCTTCGACAAGCTTCATGAGGTCCTCAAAGCTCTTTACATTATACTTGGACAGGATCATCACCTTCTCAGCCCTAGCATGCCTCAACTCATCCAGAATGAGGTGTCTCAAGGCTCTTCTCTCAACCTCCTCGGCGGGTAAACCAAGATATCCCGCGAGCTTGGCGACAATAGAGCTTCTCATCTATCCATAATACTTATCGGATTTTAAAAACTTCACGCTTAAACGATTGTATGCATCTCTAAGAGCGCTAACAACATTAACTGCGCTCAAACTCCTCAGACTTGAGCTTTTCAATAATCTTGGGTAGCGAGATCATTACAAGCACCAAATAGCTTGCCTGCACGCTAAAACTCATAGGTTTAAATAATGAAGTGATCTGGCAAGTGATCGCTTAGTAATACAAGGAGAAAATGATCTTAATGTGGGAAAACGCAAATTGGCCTTATGCAG
>NZ_RCOS01000101.1 GCF_003947435.1 Candidatus Methanodesulfokora washburnensis | reverse complement strand
CCTCGGCACATCGTCGTTTATGGGGCATCTCTCCTCCCTTCCCCTTATTTCAAATGCGTAGCACTCATAATTGCAGTGGCTGCAGGGAAGTATATTGTAGTCATAGAAATTGATTAACAGGGTATCGAAGCCCATCTCACTCAGTTTCTGAAGGCAGTACTTCATGCAGTGCAGGCAGTTTCCCTCCTTTCTTGCGCTCACAACGACTCCAGCGACTCTCAAGATCACACCCACGAACTTTAACTCAGTTAAATAAAAGTTTGCTCCTGACGTTTGCAGGCGAGGACTACGATGATGTTGTGAACCTGATCTTCCTGAGGGCTAGATACTACAGTCCAAGCCTGAAGAGGTTCATAAGCGAGGACGATTTTCCAGGCATTCCTACGGTTCCAATAAGCCTGAACAGATACATCTACTGCCACAACTCCCCCATCTCATATGTCGATCCAACTGGGCATATAGTCTGGATACCCATTGTCCTCCTAATAGGGGGCGTGATTAGCACAGCCGAGTATCATTTCTTTACTCCGCCTGAGAAAAGAAGTTCGATAGGTTATGCACTATCCTTTATAGTAGGTGTTGCCGCAACTGGATTAGGAATGGGAGTTGGACAGCTTATTGGTGGATTTACCGGTGGAATAGTAGGTGGAGCGGTCGCAGAAGCAGCCGAAACAGCGGGTCTTGACTTACTTGAAGGAAAGTCTCTCTGGGAGACTGTTATGGACACTGCAATATCTGCTGCTATTGGTGCTGGTATAGGGTATATAGTTCCCAAGATGATACCAGCACTCAGATTCAGGGGCCCTGCTCCAAGTCTTCAGTGGTACAAAGGATGGCCTATTGGCGGGTACGTGGGCAAAAACACTTATAGATATCTCAAGGCGCTAGCTGTCTCAACAATCCTAGGTAAGGCTGCCGAAATATACGTGTCATGGTTGATAGAGGATGTATTCGTCGCTCCTCCTTATCCTCCCTCTGGGACTCTTGTCGTCCAGCTGAATAAGCGTTGGTAGAAAAACTTAATAATAACTTTAAAGTCTATTGAAGGTGAGAAAAATGGAGAGAGAATTAACATCAACAGAAATTGCTATAAAGTTCCTTAGAACTGCATACATTGAAGAAATTGGATTTTTTTCTTTTACAATAATTGGTCTCCTAATTATAAATGTAATTTTTATTTACTATTGTGGCCTCATTCCTGCGATCTCCACTATTGTCGGAATTCTGTCCGGCATGTTCCTCACCTTAAAGAGGAAGGGAAGAAGAGCACAAAGCCCTGTGGAGGATCCACTTTTCGGAAAGCTTTATAAGGGTTACGGTGATCAGGCCTATATCGAGCTGAGGAGGGAGATGGATCAAAAAATTGAAGTTACAGGGCCTTATTACTTGATTTTAATTGCTCTTACAGTGCTTGCAGAAATCCTGAGCCCAAACAGAGGATTAAACTTAGAGCTTTTAAATGATTCAAGTGTTCCATTAACCTGTATTTTTTCTTGGTCTTCTAGTTTTATTTATTCAGCTGGGGGCGATCTTGCCGTTTTCCCCATATGGAGATCGATGAAGATGATGGAGAAGTTCCTCAAGGAGCACCCGATAAAAACCCTGCCACCCACTATCAGAAGGTGGTGGGCCAGGGAGATGGCAGTTAAGTCCGGAAAAAGGCCGGCCTTGATAACAGGTCTATCCCTTTTCTTCTATGCTGTAGGAATTTCCCTGTTTGGAATAGGTCTTGCGTATATGATATCCGGGTTGATTGGCTTCCCGATCTACAAGCAGCTAGATCCAGTATTATCTGAGTTAGCTGGTTTACCACTTCATGGACCTAATGAAGATCCCCTCAGAGCGGCTGTTCTCATGGGACTATGTTTCGCAGCGATGGGAGGCTTCTTTTTACTTCCAGCCCGCTACATGTGGAAGCTTATGAGGGAAGGGGCTATATTAGCAATCGCAACCCTTCTTGCCATACCAATTACATTTGGCATATTCTTTGCGATGGACTGCCCGGAGAAGTTATTTAACTACCTGCTCATAATTATTCCATCTATTATAATATTATTAATAAAACATGAGTGGAAGAAATTCTTGTGAAATAAAGCATTACTTGCTGGAGCGTAACTAATTTAGCCAAGTACTACTTCTCTATATACTCACTTGATCAAAGAAACAAATGGGGTTACTTAGAAGCTTTTGGAAAAAGGTCTTGCGGTAGGTGCTGTTGCAGGTCTAGTGGGAACACTTGGCGGTATGATTCCCATAATTGGTCCAATAGCAGGTGGAGTAGCTGCAGGGTTTTTCGGTCAAATGGCCTCTAACTATCTTGAAGGAAGGCCTCTCTGGGAGGATGTTGTAGTATCTGCTGCCACTGGAGGTATTATAGGGGGTGTTGTAGGGGCTATAGTTCCTGAGATACCGGGACTCAGATTCAGAGGCCCTGCTCCAAAACTTAAGTTGAGCAAAGGGTGGCCTTTACCCTTTGGATATAGGGGTCCAAACACTTATAGATATATTTATAGAATAGTGGTCTCAAGAATCCTAACTAGGGTTGTGTATGCCGGAATATATTTGGCATCACGGCTGATAGAGGATGTATTCGTTCCTCCCTATCTTCCCTCCGGAACCCTCGTCATCCAGCTGAATAAGCGTTGGTAGAAAAGCTTAAAAATTGGGTGGGGAAAATTGGGAGCGATGGAGAGAGAGCTAACACCGACAGAGATCGCTATAAAGTACCTTAGAACTCAATATACCGGAGAAATTATATTTCTTTCTTTTTTTGTAATACTTCTTTTTTTAATTATAAATGTACTTCTTATTTATTATTATGGCCTCATCCCTACGATCTCCACCATTGTCGGAATTTTGACCGGCATGTTCCGCACCTTAAAGAGAAGGGGAAAAAGGGCATTAAGCCCGCTGGAGAGGCCGGAGCTCAGGAAGCTCTGTGAGGGTTACGGTGATCAGGCCTATATCGAGTTGAGAAAAGAGCTAAGTTCGAAAATCGAGGTTACAACACCATTTTACCTCGGTTTAATTGTTCTTACAATGATCGCGGGGATCCTTAGCCCGAATAAATTGAACCTAGAGGTTTTAAATGATATAGATGGTTTATTCGTCTGTACATTCGGTCCTTGGCTTTCTAGTTTTACTTGTTCAGCTGGAAGCGATTTTGCTATTTTCCCCACATGGAGATCGATGAGAGCTCTTGAGAAGTTCTTCAAAGAACACCCGATAAAGACCCTGCCACCTACTATCAGAAGGTGGTGGGCCAGGGAGATGGCAGTTAAGTCCGGAAAAAGGCCAGCCTTGATAACAGGTCTCTCCCTTCTCTTCTATACTGTCGGAATTTCCCTGTTTGTGGAAGGTCTTGTTACGATGATATTCGGATTTATTGGGTTCCCAATTTATGAGCAGCTAGACCTAATATCTAGGGAGTTAACTGGTTTACCACTTCATGGACCTAATGAAGACCTCCTCAGAGAGGCTGTCGGCGCAGGACTGGGTCTCATGGCGATAGGAGTCTTCTTTTTAGTTTCAGCCCGCTGGATGTGGAAACTCATGAAGGAAGGGGCCATAATAGCAATCTTAGCTTCTGCTATACCAATTACATTTGGCATATTCTTTGTGATGGACCACCCGGAGAAGTTGTTTAACTACCTGCTCATAATTATTCCATCTATTATAATATTGTTAATAAAACATGAGTGGAAGAAATTTATGTAGTATAAAGCTTTACAGATATTTTGTTACTTCATCCCTTATAGAGAGCGGGGAAGTAGACGTAGTACCAGCACCCATCCACGCTGTTGTACATCCTGTTCTTTGAGAAGCCTCCTCTCCACTGGTCAACCTGCTCATCTATGCTGAAGCTTGGCGGCATGTTGTTCAGCCCGCAGTATTCCGTCTTTCTCACTGCAATTATAGTTCTGTAGTCTACATATACCTCCACAACCTTTCCCCTTATCTCCTTTTTATATACAACAACTTTTCCGGCTAGATTGCCGAGATGGCCCATGAAGTATTCCTCAAATGGAATCGCCTTCTCCTTCACGGGGATGAAGAACTCCATTCCTATGTTGGTCAGGAGAAGGCTTGCATTTCCCAGAACTGATCTGTGATGAAATATCCATATTGAAAGATTTCTGCCCTCAACCTTCCCGAAGTAAATGAACTGAGGGAAGAAGACTCCATGCAGCACAGTCAGGTTGTAGAGCTGATATTCTCCCTCATTTACGCGCACCTTCACCTGTATTACTGAAATATCTCTGGAGTCGCTGCTGACACTGGCCATCAGCATTAGGTAACTTCCGGCTGGGAGCTCGAATGGCAGATTTATCTCATACTTTAAAAATCCACCCGGTCTCAAAACTGTGGTCCCGTTCTCAAGGACCTCTGCTTTTGATGATAATGCGGGATGCCTAGTGCTCCAAACGACAACCTTATGCTCATATCTGACCTCCTCTCCTGATGCCTGGGGGATCTGAAGCAGGAAGATGAGGAGAAGGATGAAGAGAGACAGACCCCTGCGCATAGACTACAGAGAAGGACTTTTATATAAACTTTTTGAAAAATTAAAAAAAAGCAAGAGATAATGAAAGAGCTTAGATAATCCTATTCTGGTGAGCGGAAGACGCGAAAGGAGGAAAAGTTGCTGAAACCATAAAGCTATACCTTAAGTTTTTTATATTGCAGTATGCCCATTAAGTGATGGCTAGGGCTTCCAGCAGGCTGAGGAGGGAGATGCTCGACCTCCTTGAGAGGGATCTCGAGTTCAGATATGCAGTTGCAGGATATCTGGGGATTTCTGAGATGTTGAAGAGGCTTGACAGCCTTGAGGAGAACATGAAAAAGCTTTGGGAGGGTCAAAACAAGCTATGGGAGGAGGTTAAAGCACTCAGAGAGGGCCAGAACAAGCTATGGGAGGAGGTAAAGGGGATTCATGCCAGCATAAGCAGGATGTCAACCACCTTGGAGAGGCTAACATTATCGGTTGAGGATGAGGCCAGGAGCGTGATAAAGCACAGGATAAAACAGGATCTGAACATTGATATGGAGCTTGACAGGGTTTTCGTCGACTCAATGGAGATAAACATATACGGGGCAAATAAAGATCTATGTGTTATAGGTGAAGCTACTGTCAGGCTCGGGAAGAACCTAATTAAGGAGTTGATCGACAAAATTGAGTTTCTAAGGAAGAGAAGGTCGGATCTACTCAGAGATAGAGTTATAAAGGTTATATATGCTGATTATGCTGTTCCTGAAGCTGTAGAGGCCGCTAAAGACAATGGAATATGGCTTTTAAGGTGGGACAGAGATCTGACCCCTCTGAAAGTAGAGAGCATGGGAAAACAGTGAAAATGAAGGAATTTTTAATAAGAGAACACATTTTATAAAAATGGACAGCCAGAAGATCCAGAGTCAAAACTCTGGGATGAATGGGCAAAGTTAAAACACAAATCTCTCCTGAAATTCAGCTCGGATGTTCCGAGCCCATAGGGATAGCCCGCAGGTTAATGAGATCTGCGGATGGGGAAGCTGTGAGCCCCGAACCAGCAGATGAGGCGTAAAGTTACCCTAAACGCTGGAAGCTTCCTCACTCGTGGAGCAGCTCACCTTCCGGATAAAGGAGCTTAAGATATCGCTAAGGGCTGCCAATACTATTACAGCTTAACGAAGCATGAAGTATTTCCCCACCTCCCTAGCGATGACCTCATGAGCTAGCAATGCTATAGTTCCATCGCCTCCCACCTCAATCCTCCACATCTCAACAATCCCTCCGAGATCCTTCCATGTGAAGAAGGTGACCACATAGTTTCCGTCCTCCATGGTGATATTTGGATATCTTATCGTGCTCCTTAACCCCTCCACCTTCTCCCTTGACTTCTCATAATCGCGCCTGCACAGCTCTGGGTGCATCTCCTTCTCGCACTCCTCCACCTTTATCACCGGTATGTCCGACGTGTTCCGAAGCAGAACCGCCCTTCCAAAGACAACAGATGAGTTGACATACTCAAATGCAATTTTTAGGGCATCATCCTCGGATTTCACCTCTATTTTCTCCCTTCTTACCACTTTATTGAAGTCATCAGGGAGGAGAAATGCCTCCCCATCCCTTCCAACAGCTACAACACCCGCTGATATTATGCAGCTGCAGTCCTCACTTAAGAGATCGCTATAGCTGCAACCGCTAACACACTTAACAACAGAATACACCGTGTGATTCCTGAGGAGAGAGGAACTCTTCCCCCAAGCAGACCATATCCCATGATATTCGAGACCCTCTGCAGGTATTGCCTCCATCGCCTTCTCCTTTGCTATTTCCTCATCGGAAACCTCTGAAATCCTCACAGTTTCTCCTCTTTTCATTTCTCGAATATACAGGGCGAGAAAAAGCAGGATAAATATTGCTATCAGGATCAACTTCCTTCTTGCCATAGTCAACAGCGGTCTATATACCTGTTTTTAAGCTTACTATGAGAATGGATAATGGATATCTTCTTGAGCTCTTCTCATGGAGATGGGGGAGAAATGGAGCTGTTGAGAAGTGGATTGTGGAGATTAAGGCAAATGGAGTCATCATGTTGGAGGAAACAGTTGTTTGCTCGGTTTGTAAAAGTTGAGAGTAACAATCTGCGAAAAAGCTTTCTTATTGTCCCATCAGCCGGGATTCCTCTTAGTGAGTTGCGTTAGATTCTTGAATTCCCTTACACTGTTACTCTTTAAATTTATATTCAATTGATTCCGTAAACTGCCTGCATTTTTAGGTATTTCGTTGAAATTTTCTCCATTTATGTTTTTATTAATAATATTATAATGGCTAGAATGATTATAAACAGTATTGCAACCTGTTCTTCCAATGGTATGCTGAACGCTATAAATGCGGCTGATACTATTGGGAGAAGACAGAATGAGATTGCTAATACCACTCCCATCTTCGCAAGTTTCCACGTTTGATAAGTCGGAAATGCAAAGAAGCCCAACGCTATCATGGAGCATCCTACCATCATGAAAAACATTCCCATGATGAAATTCTCTTCTGGTGTGATGTTAACTGGCCTTTCCAAAGGAGTTAGCCCTCCCAGAAGTTCGTGAGTGGGCAAACCAGTTAACTCAGATATTATTGTTGCAAGACCTTCCACAAAGAGGGGGATTCCAATACCATAAAAAAAGAGCAACTACTGCACTAACCAGCTTTTCTCCATACCTTATCGCTTTTTCTCCAGTCCACCACTTTCTAACAATCGGGGGCAGGATTTTCACTGGATGTTCTTTAAAAAATTCCTCTGCTATCCTCATGGACCTCCATATAGGAGAGATGCAGGAATTACCTCCCATCGACAGGATAAAACTAAAAAACAAAGTAATGGAGGTACAAAAGGTTAGAGTAGTTGGATCATTTAAAACATCCAAGTTCGATTTATTCGGGCTAAGGATCTCCGCAATCATCGTAAAAACAAATAAAATATAATAGAAAGGCTTTATAATAATTTTTTGTTTAGTTCTCTTCTTAACAGCCTCCATAATTCAACATAGGCCTGATCACCGCGACCCCTATAGAGCTCCCCAGAAGATAGTACATCTTCCACTGGAGTTAGCATTCTTCCTTCCCTCTCCAGCGCTCTCTTCACCAAGTTTTCTATTCTTCTGTTCTTTATCCACAAAAGAAGTAATATGATGGGCGAAATCTCAACGGCAGCGAGAATCGCAAGCGAAATGAGGTTACATCCTTTATAATAAAGGAAAGTTATGCCTGCAAGCAGGAGAATGAAAAAGAGAAGGAGAGAGGATATAAAGGTAGGTTTTGCCCTTCTTTTTATTTTTTTTATCTTTAGGGGAGAATGCTGAACGAAATCCCAGTGATCGTAGAGAGCGCAGGGATGAGACCATAATAATAAATAAAAAGTACATTCGTAAGCAAGAAGAAAGAAAGAGAGAAAAGGGAGAGAGATATAATTGCTTGAATAGAATATATTCTAATGAACTTTATAACAATCTCTGCTGGAGTCAGTTCCTCCTCCATCCTGTTAATATGTTAAGTTTAGATACTTAAGCTTTCCTACTAAGGTTTCTCTTAATAGGATAAGGCAGAAGGAGGACAAATTCTCCCCTTACTAGTGATGCTCTCTGTTACTTCGCCATATACAATATTGCAAAAGCCTTTATACTCACATAAATTTCTTCCACTCATGTTTTATTAATAATATTATAATAGATGGAATAATTATGAGCAGGTAGTTAAACAACTTCTCCGGGTGGTCCATCACAAAGAATATGCCAAATTCAATCGGTACGGCGCAGGACATGATTGCTATTATGGCCCCCCACTTCATAAGCTTCCACATCCAGCGAGCTGGAACTAAAAAACAGAATCCTATCGTCATAAGACCCAGTCCCTCGACAATAACCGCCCTGAGGGGGTCTTCATTAGGTCTATAAAGTGGCAAACCATTTAACTCCTTATGTATTAGGTCTAGCTGCTCATAAATTGGGAACCCAATAAATCCGAATATTATCATAACAAGACCTCCCACAAATAGGGAAATTCCGACAGTATAGAAGAGAAGGGAGAGACCTGTTATCAAGGCTGGCCTTTTCCCGGACTTAACTGCCATTTCCCTGGCCCACCACCTTCTGATAGTAGGTGGCAGGGTTTTTACTGGATGCTCCTTGAAGAACTTCTCAAGAGCCCTCATCGATCTCCATGTGGGGAAGATGAAAGTATCGCCGAGACTTGAACAAAGAAAACTAGTAAGCCAAGGACCGAATGTACAGCCAGACAGGGCATCCAGATTATTTAAAATCTCTAGGTTCAATTTATTCGGACTCAGGATCTCCGCAATCATTGTAAAAACAATTAAAGCGAGGTAAAATGGTGTTGTAACCTCAATTTTCGAACTTAGCTCTTTTATCAACTCCATACAAGCAGGATCATCAGTCCCAATATAGGAGGCTATCCTCTCCGCCGAGCTTTCTGCCCTTCTGCCCCTCATTTTTAAGATAAAGAGCATGCTGGACAAAATTCCGATAATAGCGGAGATAGCACAGATGAGACCATAATAATAAATAAAAAGAATTGCAAATAAATAAGAAAGTATTATGCAAAAAGAAAAAGCTATAATTTCTTGGATATAATGAGTTCTAAAATACTTTATAGCGATTTCTGTCGGTGTCAATCGTCTTTCCATCATAATCACTCCCAACGTAAGTACTTAAGCTTTTTCTACCAACGCTTATTCAGCTGGATGACGAGGGTTCCGGAGGGAGGATAAGGAGCGACGAATACTTCCTCTATCAGCCGTGATGCCAAGTATATTCCGGCATACACAGCCTTACCTAGGATTTTTGAGACAACCAACCTGTAAATATATCTATAGGTGTTTTTGCCCACGTATCCAAAGGGTAAAGGCCATCCTTTACGCCACTGAAGAGTTGGAGCAGGGCCTCTATACTTGAGTCCTGGTATCTTAGGAACTATAGCCCCTACAACACCCCCTATAATACCTCCAGTGACAGTAGATACTACAAGATCCTCCCAGAAAGGCCTTCCTTCAAGAAGGTTAGAGGTTAATTGACCGGCAAGTCCTGCAACTGCTCCGCCTGCTATTGGACCACCATATATACTGGCAAGCGTTCCCGTTGCACCCGCGACAAAACCACTCATAAAAGCTTCAAAGTAACCCCAATTGCTTCTTTGATCAGGTGGAGTGGTGAAGTGATACAAGGCTAAATTAATGCCCCCAGCAAGAAAGCCCCCGATAAGCAGTGCTCCAATTATCCAGACTATATGCCCAGTTGGATCGACGTAGGAGACAGGGGAGTTGTGGCAGTAGATGTATCTGTTCAGGCTTATTGGAACTGTCGGGATGCCTGAAAAATCGTCCTCGCTTATGAACCTCTTCAGGCTTGGACTGTAGTATCTAGCCCTCAGGAAGATCAGGTTCACAACATCATCGTAGTCCTCGCCTGCAAAGGCAAAAGTAGGGAACAATCCTATTGCCCTCACCAACTTGAGCTGAGCCTCTGTGGCAGGTGAGGGCATGCCGAATTCATCGTAGGAGTACTTCGCTATTAAAGCTCCATTCTCATTTGTCAGCCCAACAACGCTTCCTAGACCATCGTAAACATAGTAGTACTCCAGCTCCCTCTCCGCATGTTTGCCGTGCGGATGAAATTCCTTGAAGCCCGCTATGCGATTGATTCCATAGACGAAGCTCGAAGAAGTCCCATCCACGGCATCATACGTTTGAAGAACCCGAGTTAAGGGTTCGACAATGTCATTGACGTAAAAGTCATGCCTCTCAAGCAGTGTTTCATTGGGGGAAACGAGGAGCTGTTTTCTCTCAACTCTGTTCCCCAGAGGATCGTACCCGTATTCAACAACTTTGTGCACATTGCCCATGCATTTGCCATGCATGCAAAGGCTAAGCTGAATATCCACCTTGAGAAGCTCGTTCTCGAAGCCGTATGAGTAAATTCTCTGCTCCAGTATCGAGCCTCCCTTCACCCGAGTTTCATTGATCAGGTTGCCGTTCCCATCATAGCTGAGATACTCCACACCTCCATCAGGATACTCAATTTTGACAAGCTGATTCAATTCATTATAATAATAGTTCGTCGTCCTAGCTAGTTTCTTAGCCTCTCCCTCCTCCTCCACCATCTTTATTAAATTCCCAACGTTATCATAGAAGTAGCTTCTCCTCCACTTGCCCGATGAGACCTCAATTAGCTGGCCTATTGGGTCATACCTGTAGTTTATGATCTCCTCCTTCTCCCTTCCGAATTCAACTTTTTTGACAGAAGTCCTCCTTCCATCTAAGTCGTATGAATACTCGTAGGAGACAATCAGTATGCTTGCCCCTCCAGCCTTCCGCTGGGTTGTAATTTTAGTGAGCCTGTGAGCTGGATCCCACTCATATGAGACTTCAATTCCATTCGGATATATTGCCTTAACCGGATATCCCATTGGATCGTACTCGTAGGCAGTGGTCCTGCCCCTCCAGTCCCTGACGCTCTTGAGTCTGCTAAGTGCATTATACTCGTAAAATACTGTTTTATTGTCAGGATATGTTATTGAAATAACTCTATTTAATTCATCATAAGCATAGGAGATCTTCCTTCCGTTCCAGTCGACATAATTAAGCAGGTTGCCGACCTCATCGTATTCAAATGTCATCTGCCTAGTGCCGTTGGTTATCTTTACAACCCTGCCCAGAACATCGTATAAAATGGAGATTTTCTGGCCGTTGGGATAAGCTATCTCCGTTAAGCGGTCGTCAGCATCGTATTTGTAGCTTATCGTCCTCCCCATCCTGTCGGTCTGGGAGAGCACATTCCCATTGGGATCGTATGTGAATGAGATCTCCCTCCCTATTGGATCTGAGATTCTGATGAGATTTCCATTCGGATCATACTCATAGCTCGTCCTCCTTCCATTGGAATCTATAACACTTGATAGAAGCCAGAGAGGGTTGTATTCATAGCGCGTTACTCTTCCAAGGGGATCGATGACCTCTATCAGCCTGCTTGCGTTGTCATAAACGTATTTCATCGAGTACCCCATGGGGTCTATTTGCTCGATCAGGTTTCCACTCTCATCGTAGATGAAGCTAGTTACAGCCCCAACTTGGTCTATCTTTTTGACAACAGACCAATCATTGTCGTAAACAAGATGTATGGAGTTGCCGAGGGGATCGGTGGCGGAGAGAAGCCTCCCTATTTCATCGTAGGAATAGCTCCACGTGCTGTTCCCGGGATCCCTCATGCGGATTACGTTCCCATGATCGTCGTATTCAAAGGCAAAGGTTCCGCCCTTGGCATCCACTATCTCCCTCAACTGCCCAAATTCATCATAACTGAAGCGCATGACATTTCCCTTCTGGTTTTTAATTGAGAGAAGGTTGCCCCTAGCATCATATGACATTTCAATTCTGTTTCCAGCCTGATCTATGAACTCCACAAGGTTGCTTGCGTTGTCATACCTTAGATGAGAGATGGTGCCCGAGCGATCGACGACCTTGACCAGATCCCCTCTCTCATTGTATTCTAAAAGAATGCTGTTACCTCTTTTATCCGTTATCTTGACAAGGTTCCCTCTCTCATCGTATGAGTAAGCAGTTGACCTTCCAAGAGGATCGACCTCCTTTGTTATCCTCCAAGCTTCATCGTAGTAGTAAGTCCACTTGTTCCCCATGGGGTCTCTCACTATTGTCTCCCCATCGAGGTATTCAAAAGAAGTTTCGTAGCCGAAGGCATCCACCTGCTTGATAACTCTCCCCAGATCATCATAATAATTCGTTAGGACCAGTTTTCCTCTAGGATCTATTATTTTAGTTATTTTATGATTCTGGTATACATATTTAGTTGAGCTTCCCCGCACATCAACGGCCTCGACGAGGTCTCCATTTTCATCGTATTTGTAGTACACATGCCTGCCAATTACATCCTCTATCGACACAATTCGGAGTTGAGAATCATAATTAAATTTAAGAACCTCGCGGCCGCTCGCATCAACCACTTTTGATAGCTTTGAACCCTCATAAATTAAGTTTATCTTGTTTCCATTTCTATCCTCTATGCTGAGCAGTTTTCCTGAGGGATCAAAGTGAAGTTTTATCCGAGAATCCTTGCGGATTAGAGTAAATGTTCCATCAGGATTCCGAGTTAAATTGTCGAAAACCCCGGGTGATGGTATGTATTTTCCATCAGGGCCAAGCCTATAGATCTCCCCTCTTCCATCTTCATTAAAGACAACTACTGTCTGATTGAGAATCTCCAGTCGAATATTGAAGTTGTGGGTCCAACCATGGCCAAGAGGACCGCTATACGGGTCACGGGAGTTGTAAGTTCTGTAAAATGATATCGAAAGGCCTCTAGCTTGAATAAATAGATCGCGTTTCTGATAGAGATAGTTCCCCGTGATGACGTTCACAGGCTCTCTGGTAAAGACGCTGTACGGAGGACGTCCGTACGTTGTGTAAATGGGTAGACGCTCTAATGTAATATTAACAAAAATGGTAAACTCTGATGCCACTTCATAGAAGTCCCAGCTCAGCTCCTCTGGTTTATGGCCTCTGAATCCTCCATCCACCCTTGGATCATTCCAGTTCACGCCGAGATAGCTGTATGTCCCATGTCCCGAGCATCCAACTGCCTTAATAGTGTAAATTCCGGGTTTATCAGGTGCTTTCAGCTCTATAGTGAATGTCTGCCACCCGTATGGAACCATTTGCCAGTAGCCAGCAGCCCATCTTCCGATCTCAGCGATACTTCCATCTCTGATGAAGAACTTGAAGTAATCGCTCGGACAGTAATAAGTCCTGTAATAACGGGCAGTTACATAGAAGTACTCGCCCGGGGAGAGGAAGACTTTGCTCGGAGTGAGGGAAAGATCCCTTATGAACGGGTTTTTGTGCTCACCTCCCACCTTGACAGCAAGCTGGTATGCGACCTCAAAGTCATCCCAGCCGAGATCCTCAGGCTTTCTTCCGGAGAATATTCCATCCTTAAATGGGGCATCCCAGGATCCATTTAGATGCCCAGCAACCCCGACCACCTTCAGCATGTATATTCCTGCTTCATTCATCCCGGAGTCATCAGGGCTGGGAACATTCAGGTAGATCGTGTTCCATCCTATTGCTGTCCGATTTGGAGGCACCATAACCCTAGTTACCTCTGGAAAGCTCTGATTTCCGCACCTAAGGACTTTAAAGAACACTGATGTTGTGTTATCAGTCAGGTAGAAATCAAGTTTCAGAACATAGCTCTCGTTTGAGGAAACGGAGAAAACTGGCATGTTTTTGTGAACTTCATCCTGCAGATAATCAACTGTTAAATTCAGAGGGGATACGCTGATGTTTGTCAGAAACCTTGCGTTCTCATTCACAAAGAGGGGACAGGCATTCACTAACGTAAGTGCGGATGGAAAGAGCAATATGGAAATTGTTGCTAAGGCCAGTATTTTCCTCGATTTTCCTCTTAGAAGGGCATTCACTGCTACAATCATGTTGCAGATAATTCTAAGAGCCACTTTGGGGAAGATCAACTGAGGATGACAGCTCTTATGCATAAGCTTGTATAAGCAGGATTTTAATATAAGCTTTTTTTTTAGAAAAATGGAAAAAATGAAAAAAGAAATTGATAGGGAAGTTTATGGAAATAGGTCTGTCATCAACCTCCTTCCGGTTTCATAATTCCCTAGATCAGATATCAATAAGATTAAGGCCTCGCAAAAGTTATAAAGGATGATCTGCCAAAAGAATACAATGAAGGTAGAACAGGCCGATGTGATGCTCAAGTTCGGATAGGAGCATAAAGCTTAAAGCCTTAGTTGATACAGGAGCCAGCAGGAGCTTGATCTCAAGGAGCTTAGCCGATGAGCTGGGGCATTTATCCCGCTGGATGAGCCTTAGAGCTTAAGACAGCTGATAAAGAGGGAAGGCTGAGGATCGTTGGACAAACCCTTGTTAAGGTGGTCTTCCAAGGTGTAGAAGTACCGGGAAGGGTTGCCTTTGAGGTTGCGGAGAACCTTAGGGAGGAGCTGATAATAGGCAGACCTGAGATCGATGCTTGGGACATAGTGTTCACATCTGAGGGCCCAAAGCCGAGAAAAGTGCCGATAGAGTTCGAGGTAATCTGAGAGCTCATTGCTGAGACACAGAGGATATTCAGAGAGCAAAAATATACAAAATAATGAAACAACAGTGTGAAACCTTATTTAACTCCTGTCAGAGTAATCGCAGATGGACACGGAGAGGCTTCTGAAGGATCTCAGCTACGACTTCTACAAGCATGTACAGGAAGCGGATAGGCCTGAGGAGGAGAACTTAACTTTTTCTGACATTTTTCCCGAGATATCAAGGACAAAAAGGAGCTATTTAGCCAATGAAAGGCTTTACAGTCACCAGCTCCGCACTGTAAAGGCACTCAAATCTGGGAAGAATGTGATATTGATAAGCGGATCCGGAAGCGGAAAGACGGAGGCATGGTTCCTCTACTCAAAGGATGGAAACAAAACAATGGTGATTTATCCGACTTTAGCTCTGGCAAACGACCAGATATCCAGGTTAAAGGATTACTCAGAGGCCATTGGTCTGAAAGCTGAGGCAATGGACTCCATGAGGAGAAAAGAAATGAGGAGAGTATCATCCTCGGATATCCTGATAACAAATCCTGCTTTCCTGATGACGGACATGAAAAGATGGGTTTCAGGAGGGCCTAAAATTCTCTATGGATTTGCTGAAAGGATGGATCTCCTAGTTCTGGATGAGTTCGACTTCTACGATCCAAGGTGCATCGCCCTTCTGGTCTCAATGATCAGGCTTTTAAGGCTTCTTTCCCCCAAGAACTTCTCAATAGCAATTCTAACAGCAACTCTCGGGAATCCAGAGGAGATGGCTGAAATTCTCACCCAGATAAACGGAAAAGAGACTGAGATAATAAGAGGAAGGCCTTTCAGGCCCGAAAACAGGGTTTATGTTGTCATCGGGAAGGATCTCAGAAGCACGTGGGAGAGGGTAAAGCTGCATAAGGAGGAGATATTAAGGGCAGCTGGAAGGGATATAGCTGAATCAATAGATGATTTTGAGAAGTTTAAAATGAAGTATTACTCTATAAAAGAGATAGCAAGATATCTGGGAATAGAGCTGCCAGAGGCATATGTGGACCCTGTTGAGGTGATAACCAAATATGCGGAGGATGATGGAGTCACAATAGTTTTCACAAGGAGCATAAGATCTGCTGAGGAGCTGTACAGAAGGATGTTAACGGAGCACCCCGAGATATCGCACAGAGTTGCGACACATCATCACCTAGTGGACAAGG